>JAISIX010000199.1 GCA_031261805.1 Mediterranea sp. (in: CFB group bacteria) | reverse complement strand
CTCTCTCCAAAGTTGTTCCCAAGCTACTTATCCACTTTTATCTCGGAGATGCAGGAAAGCTCTCCGGAGAATGAAGCGTTAGCCGCCGACAGATTGGCCGCCCTCTACTACGAGTACGCCATGAAGTGCGATAACCGTTTTGTCGCGTCTTGGTTCGAGTTCAACCTGAATATCAACAATATCTTGATAGCCCTCACCTGTCGCAAGTTCAAGTGGGAAGTGGCGCCGCGCATTGTGGGACACACCGAGGTGTGTGAGGCATTGCGTACCTCGAGTGCGCGCGACTTCGACTTGGCCGGCGAGGTGGACGAGCTGGAGGCGTTGCTGAAGGTCAGCGAGATTGTCGACCTGCTGGAAAGGGAGAAGAAACTGGATGCCTTGCGGTGGAACTGGATGGAGGAGGCAACCTTCTTCGACTACTTCACCATTGAGCGCCTCTTTGTCTTCCTGCTGAAGCTGGAGATGATAGAACGCTGGAGCGCGTTGGACAAGGAAGCGGGCAACCGGGCTTTCAGAAGTGTGATAGACTCGTTGAAGAACGAGGTGCAGATTCCTGCGGAATTCAGATAAAATAAACAATATAATATATGGCAACAAAAGGAACTGTTAGTGGCGTTATTGCCAATATGGTGACCCTTGTCGTTGATGGGCCGGTTGCCCAAAATGAGATTTGCTACATCTCGACCGGGGGCGACCAGTTGATGGCGGAGGTGATCAAGGTGGTTGGCTCACAAGTATATGTCCAGGTGTTTGAAAGTACGCGTGGACTGAAGGTGGGGGCCGAAGCCGAATTTGTGGGACACATGCTCGAAGTGACCTTAGGTCCGGGTATGCTGTCGAAGAACTACGACGGTCTGCAGAACGACCTCGACAAGATGGAAGGTGTGTTCCTTAAAAGAGGACAGTACACCTATCCGTTGGATAAAGAGAGTAGTTGGCACTTCGTCCCCTTGGCCAAAGAGGGTGACAAGGTGCAAGCCTCGGATTGGCTGGGGCAGGTGGACGAGAACTTCCAACCGCTGAAGATGATGGCGCCGTTCACGCTGCAAGGGACGGCTACGGTGAAGAAAATTGTGCCCGAAGGTGACTACCGGATAGAAGACACCATCGCCGTGCTGACCGACGAGAAAGGTAATGACGTGGAGGTAACCATGATTCAGAAGTGGCCGGTGAAACGGGCCATGACGAACTATAAAGAGAAACCGCGTCCTTTTAAACTCCTGGAGACGGGCGTGCGTGTGATAGATACCCTCAACCCGATGGTCGAGGGGGGTACGGGATTCATCCCCGGCCCGTTTGGTACCGGCAAAACGGTGCTCCAACATGCCATCTCCAAGCAGGCGGAGGCCGACATCGTGATTATCGCCGCTTGTGGCGAGCGTGCCAACGAGGTCGTGGAAATCTTTACGGAGTTCCCCGAACTGGTCGATCCGCATACGGGGCGTAAGCTGATGGAACGTACCATCATTATCGCCAACACCTCCAACATGCCAGTGGCCGCGCGTGAGGCATCGGTCTATACGGCCATGACCATCGCTGAGTACTACCGTTCGATGGGACTGAAAGTGTTGTTGATGGCCGACTCTACTTCGCGCTGGGCACAAGCGTTGCGCGAGATGTCCAACCGTATGGAGGAGTTGCCCGGACCGGATGCTTTCCCGATGGACCTTTCGGCTATCATCTCCAACTTCTACGGCCGTGCGGGCTATGTGAAGCTGGGCAACGGCCAGACCGGCTCCATCACCTTCATCGGTACGGTATCGCCCGCCGGCGGTAACCTGAAGGAACCTGTGACGGAGAACACGAAGAAGGTGGCTCGTTGCTTCTATGCTTTGGAGCAGGAGCGTGCCGACCGCAAGCGTTACCCGGCCGTAAACCCGATAGACTCGTACTCCAAGTATATAGAGTATCCGGAGTTTGAGGAGTATATCCAGACGCACATCAACGGTGAGTGGATAGGCAAAGTGAACGAACTGAAAACCCGTCTGCAACGAGGCAAGGAGATTGCTGAGCAAATCAACATCCTGGGTGACGACGGAGTACCGGTAGAGTACCATGTCACGTTCTGGAAGTCGGAGTTGATAGACTTCGTCATCTTGCAACAAGACGCTTTCGACGAGGTGGACTCGGTAACTCCGATGGAACGTCAGGAGGCGCTGCTGAACATGGTGAGCGACATCTGCCACACGGAGTTCACGTTCGACAACTTCAACGAGGTGATGGATTACTTCAAGAAGATGATTAATATCTGCAAACAGATGAACTACTCGAAGTATAAATCAGAGCAATACGAGGATTATCGGCAGCATCTGGCCGCGTTGGTGGCCGAACGCAAGAGCTGCTGACGTGTTCCTATTTAGAACATCTAATATAGAAAGAAGATGGCAACAAAAGCATTTCAGAAGATATACACCCAGATAACCCAGATTACCAAAGCCACCTGCTCGCTGAAAGCGACAGGGGTGGGGTATGACGAACTGGCCACCGTGAACGGGAAACTGGCGCAGGTGGTGAAGATAGCCGGCGACGCGGTGACGTTGCAGGTGTTCGAAGGTACGGAAGGCATCCCTACCAATGCCGAGGTAGTGTTCCTTGGCAAGTCGCCTACGCTGAAGGTGGGCGGGCAGTTGGCGGGACGCTTCTTCAACGCCTTCGGTGAGCCGATAGACGGCGGTCCCGAAGTGGAAGGGACGGAAGTGGAAATCGGCGGTCCCTCGGTGAACCCCGTGCGGCGCAAACAACCGTCAGAACTCATCGCTACCGGTATCGCCGGCATTGACCTCAACAACACATTGGTGTCGGGACAGAAGATTCCGTTCTTCGCTGACCCCGACCAGCCGTTCAACCAGGTGATGGCCAACGTGGCCCTGCGTGCCAAGGCCGATAAGATTATCTTGGGAGGTATGGGTATGACAAACGATGACTACCTTTACTTCAAGAACGTATTCTCCAATGCCGGCGCGCTGGACCGCATCGTAGTGTTCATGAACACTACCGAAGACCCGGCCGTGGAACGTCTGCTCGTGCCCGACATGGCGCTGACGGCAGCCGAATATTTCGCCGTGAACAACAACGAGGAGGTGCTGGTGCTGCTCACCGACATGACCAGCTACGCCGACGCCCTCTCCATCGTGTCCAACCGTATGGACCAGATTCCGTCGAAAGACTCCATGCCCGGTTCGCTCTATTCGGACTTGGCCAAGATTTACGAGAAGGCGGTGCAGTTCCCTGCGGGAGGCTCCATCACCATCATTGCGGTGACGACCCTATCGGGTGGCGACATCACGCACGCCGTGCCCGACAATACGGGATATATCACCGAGGGACAGCTGTTCCTGCGTCGCGACAGTGACATCGGCAAGGTGATTGTCGACCCGTTCCGCTCGCTCTCGCGCTTGAAGCAGTTGGTGATAGGCAAGAAGACGCGTAAGGACCACCCGCAGGTGATGAATGCCGCTGTACGCCTTTACGCCGACGCTGCCAATGCCAAGACGAAGATGGAGAACGGTTTCGACCTGACCAACTACGATGAACGTACGCTGGCCTTCGCCAAGGATTACTCCAACCAGTTGCTGGCTATCGACGTCAACCTCGACACGACGGAGATGCTCGACGTAGCTTGGGGGTTGCTCGGCAGATACTTCCGGCCGGAAGAGGTGAACATCAAGAAAGAATTGGTGGACCAGTACTGGCCGAAAGAACAATAAGATAGAGAAATTAATTAGCAATATAACAACGTGGCTATAAAGTTTCAATACAACAAAACCTCCCATCAGCAACTCGAGAAGCAGCTGAAAGTGCGGGTGCGTACCCTCCCCATCATCAAGAACAAGGAGAGTGCCCTACGCATGGAAGTAAAGCGCAGTAAGAGCGAAGCGGCTGAATTGGAGGAGCGGCTTGAACAACAGATTCAGGCCTACGAAGCCATGTTCGCCCTTTGGAATGAGTTTGATGCCTCATTGATAAGGGTGCAGGATGTTCATCTGGGCGTGCGCAAGATAGCCGGCGTACGGGTGCCGTTGCTCGAGAAAGTAGAGTTCGAGGTGCGTCCGTACAGCCTGTTCAATGCTCCCAAGTGGTATGCCGACGGCATCCATTTGCTGGAAGAGCTGGCCCATACGGCCGTCGAGCGGGAATTTACGCTGGCCAAGTTGAACTTACTGGAACATGCGAGGAAAAAGACCACTCAGAAGGTGAACCTTTTTGAGAAGGTACAGATACCCGGCTATCAGGATGCTTTGCGGAAGATTAAACGCTTTATGGAAGATGAGGAGAACCTCTCGAAGTCTTCGCAGAAAATCATGAAGTCGCACCAAGAACAAAGGAAGGAGGTATAGGCATGATTACCCGAATGAAAAAACTCACGTTCCTTGTTTACCACAAGGAGTACGAAACGTTTCTGGAGCAAATCCGGCAACTGGGCGTAGTGCATGTGGTACAAAAGCAACGGGGGGAGATGGACGAATCGCTACAACGATTTGTGCAGAAACGGACGCTCTACAAGAACCTGCTCCAGACGATGCATAATCGCGCCGACAAGCAGCTCGATAAAGAGCTGCATACGGAACGGACAGGCGAAGAGATTGTGAACGGCTACGAACAGTGCCTTAACCGCATCCAGCTCTTGGAACAGCAACTCGCCGCGGTGGAGAAGGAACACTCGCAGATGGAAATTTGGGGGCAGTTCGACTGGACAGTGGTGAGCCGCTTGAAAGAGGCCGGATGGCTACTCCTATTCTACACTTGCTCTGAACGGGAATACAAGGAAGAATGGACGGAAGAGTATAATGCTTTGACGGTAGCCGAAACGGGCGGACATCGTTACTTTGTGACGATAACGCCGACGCGGCCCGACTTGGCCCTTGAGCCGCTCCGTCTGCCTGGGCATAGCCTTTTGGAGCTGGAAAACCGTAAGGTGACCGTGGAGCAAGAACTGGAAGAGGCCAATACCGCCATGACGGCGTACTGCAATGCCAATGGCCGGACATTGGAGCGTTGTCTGCTACAATTGGAAGGCGACATAGATTTGCTGAAGGTCCGGCTCAACAGCGAGCAGATGGCCGAAGGTGCCGTGCTGCTGATGGAAGGATGGATTCCCGAGGAGTGCGAGGCGGCCGTGACGGAACTGTTGGACCAAAGTGGCGTTTATTATGAGATAAGGAAGGCGAAGCGTGAGGACAAAGCCCCCATCAAGCTAAAGAACAACGGCTTTATGCGTATGTACGAGGTACTGACGAAGATGTACGGCGTGCCCGATTACGCCGAGTTCGACCCCACGCCACTCATCGGCCCCTTCTTCACCCTTTTCTTCGGCTTTTGTATGGCCGACGCGGGATACGGAGTAATACTGATTCTGTTGGGTTTGCTGCTGAAGAAGAAAGTCTCGAAGTCGATGGCCGGCATCATGAACTTGGTGATAACGCTGGGCGTGGCCACCACCATCATGGGAACCATCTTGGGAACTTGTTTCGGCGTGGACCTGTTTAAGTTGGACATGCCGGAGTGGCTGAAACCAATCATGGTAGGCGGCAAGACAGAGATAGGCGGCATGACGTACGACCGGCAGATGGTGCTGGCGCTGATTATCGGCGTGCTACACATCTCCATCGCCATGACTGTAAAGGCCGTGACGGAGACCGTACGCTTCGGCTTCAAGGAGTCGCTGAGCGCTTGGGGCTGGTTGCTGCTGGTGGTAGGATTTGTATGCACGGGTACGCTCGCTTTCTTCGAGGTCATCCCGCAGGATGTCTCTACATGGGCGTTTATCGCCATCGGCAGTGTGTCGGCCATTGGTATCTATCTGCTGAATAACCTCCATCGGAACATCTTGGTCAATGTAGGGGCCGGACTATGGGATACCTACAACATGGCTACCGGACTGATGGGCGATGTGCTCTCCTACATCCGTCTGTATGCCTTGGGCTTGGCGGGAGCCATGTTGGGTGGCGTGTTCAATCAGCTCGCCTTTATGGTGCACGATGCCACAGGAGGCGTGCCGGGTTGGCTGTTCTGTGGGGTGATACTGATACTGGGACACTCGCTGAACATTGCCATGTCGTGCTTGAGCGCCTTTGTGCACCCCATCCGTCTGACGTTTGTGGAGTACTTCAAGAACTCCGGCTATGACGGGCGTGGAGAGGCTTATAAGCCTTTTGCGGAAGTGAAAGAAACAACAAATTAAAATAAGTAAATTAGAAACATTATGAATGAAGTTTTAGGTTATCTCGGCTTGGGCCTCATGTTGGCATTGGCGGGAATTGGTAGCTGTTTTGGTACAACAATCGCAGGTAACGCTGCGGAAGGAGCGTTGAAGAAAGATGCATCGAAGTCGGCCAACTACATGGTCCTTTCGGCATTGCCTGCCACGCAAGGACTCTATGGTTTTGTGGCGTTCTTGATGTCTATGGGCAAAGACTTTTCTACGCAAGGCCCGCTGATGTTCGGCATTGGCTTGGGTGTAGGTTTGGTATGCCTCTTCTCCGCTATCCGTCAAGGACAGATTTGCGCCAATGGCGTAGTAGGTATTTCGCAGGGTCATGACGTGATGGTGAACACGATGATTTATGCGGCACTTCCCGAGTTTTACGCCATTCTGGCGTTGGTGGCAGCGCTGATGGTATAAGAGAATTACTTGCTTTAAAGGACAAGCCCCGGCGATGGTTATTGTAAAAAACCGTCACCGGGGCTTTCCTGTATTAGAAAATATGTATATTGTTCCGCTTAGTTTTTTGGAACTAAGGACTTACTTTTCAAAGATTAATTGTACTTTTGCCGCTACATCACCGAAAAGAGTGTTAAATAGATTATGGTAAAAGATTTATTGGTTCCCGATTACATCTTCGAAGCGAGCTGGGAAGTGTGTAATAAAGTTGGGGGAATATATACAGTACTGTCGACAAGGGCTAATACATTGCAGGCGAAGTTTCATGACCGAATCCTGTTTATAGGACCTGACGTGTGGATAGGGAAAGAGAATCCTTTGTTCATTGAGTCGGACAACCTATGTGCCGTGTGGAAGACGTATGCCAAGGAGAAGGACAAGCTATCTGTGCGTGTGGGGCGTTGGGCCATTCCGGGCGAACCCATTGTCATCTTAGTGGATTTCAGCTCTTTCTTCGAAAAGAAGAACGACATATACACTACTTTGTGGAATCGTTTCCAGGTAGACTCCCTACATGCTTATGGCGATTATGATGAGGCGTCTATGTTTTCGTATGCCGCTGGCAAGGTAGCGGAGAGCTTCTATCGCTACAACCTCACGGAGACGGACAAGGTGGTCTACCAGGCGCACGAATGGATGACGGGCCTCGGAGCGCTTTATCTGCAAGATGCCGTTCCCGAAATCGCCACCATCTTCACTACCCATGCCACTTCCATAGGCCGTTCCATAGCCGGCAACAATAAACCCCTTTACGACTATCTCTTCGCTTACAATGGCGACCAGATGGCGGAGGAACTGAATATGCAGTCCAAGCACTCCATCGAAAAACAGACCGCCCACTATGTGGATTGCTTTACTACGGTGAGTGAGATTACCAACAACGAATGTAAGGAGTTGCTGGATAAGCCTGCGGACGTAGTGTTGATGAATGGTTTTGAGGACGATTTTGTCCCGAAAGGGAGTACGTTTGCCGGCAAGCGGAAGCGTGCGAGGGCATTGATGTTGCACGTAGCCAACCATCTGTTAGGAACCAAATGGGGCGACGATACGTTAATAGTATGTACCAGCGGACGGTACGAATTCAAGAACAAAGGGCTGGATGTCTTTTTGGAGGCATTGGCCCGCTTGAATAAGGAGAAAGACTTACGTCGCAACGTGTTGGCGTTTGTCTACGTGCCGGCTTGGTCGTTTGCGCCACGCGAGGATTTGCAGATGCGGATGAAGGGCAAGGAGGAGTACGACACCCCACTCAAGGCACCCTTTATCACCCATTGGCTGCACGATGCTCCGCACGACCAGGTACTGGGGCAGATGCACTATTTAGGTATGGGCAACTACCCCGATAGTAAAGTGAAGATTATCTTTGTGCCCTGCTACCTTGATGGGCACGATGGTATCCTGAACAAAGAGTATTATGACATATTGTTGGGGATGGACCTCACCGTGTATCCTTCCTACTACGAGCCGTGGGGCTATACACCTTTGGAGAGCGTAGCGTTTGGCGTGCCTACTATCACTACTACGTTGGCCGGGTTCGGCCTGTGGGTGAATGGGCTGAAGAACCAGCGGGGTATCATGGATGGGGTAGAAGTGTTGCATCGTTCGGACACCAACTATTCGGAGGTGGCCGATGGCATCAAGGACACCATCATGCTCATGGCCGACAAGACGGAAAAAGAAGTGGCGCTCATGCACCGCAAGGCTTCCGGAGTGGCTGAGCAGGCACTGTGGAAGCACTTTATACAGTATTATTATGAGGCGTATGACATTGCCTTGCGTAAGGCCATGCAGCGTCAGTTGAGTTAAGAAACAGATTATTCATAAATAACGAAAGTATATCATTATGAAGATTAAAATTAGTAATGTGAACACTCCCAGCTGGAAGGACGTGACTGTCAAGTCGCACATTCCAGATGAGTTGGAGCACCTGTCCGAGATTGCACGCAACTTGTGGTGGTCTTGGAATTTCGAGGCTACGGAACTGTTTAGCGACCTGGACCGCGACCTGTGGAAAGAGTGTGGGCAAAACCCCGTACTGCTGTTGGAACGCATGAGCTACGCGAAGCTGGAAGCGCTGACGAAAGACGAGGTGATTTTGCGAAGGCTGAAGGATGTGTACACCAAGTTTCGCGATTATATGGAGGTGAAACCCGATACGAAGCGCCCCTCAGTGGCTTACTTCAGCATGGAGTATGGTTTGAATAATATCTTGAAAATCTATTCGGGGGGCTTGGGCATATTGGCTGGCGACTACCTGAAAGAGGCATCCGACAGCAACGTGGACCTCTGCGCGGTAGGACTCCTTTACCGCTATGGATACTTCACCCAAAGCTTGTCCATGGACGGGCAGCAGATAGCCAATTATGAGGCGCAGAACTTCGGCCAGCTCCCTATCGAGCGTGTGCTGGACGCCAACGGAGCGCCGATAGTGATTGACGTGCCTTACCTTGACTACTATGTACACGCCAACCTGTGGCGTGCCAACGTGGGACGCATCAAGCTCTACCTGCTCGATACGGACAATGAGATGAACAGCGAGTTCGACCGCCCCATCACCCACCACCTCTATGGTGGCGACTGGGAGAACCGCCTGAAGCAGGAGATCCTGCTGGGCATCGGTGGTATCCTTACGCTGAAGACGTTGGGTATCAAGAAAGATATTTATCACTGTAACGAAGGCCATGCCGCGCTCATCAACGTGCAGCGCATCTGCGACTATGTGGCCACCGGCCTCACTTACGACCAAGCCATCGAACTGGTACGCGCCTCCTCGCTCTACACCGTGCACACGCCAGTTCCGGCCGGACACGACTACTTTGACGAAGGCCTCTTCGGCAAGTATATGGGTGGCTATCCCGCTCGGATGGGCATCTCGTGGGACGACTTGATGGGCCTGGGGCGCAACAACCCCGACGACAAAGGCGAACGCTTCTGCATGTCCATCTTTGCCTGCAATACCTCGCAAGAGGTGAACGGCGTGAGCTGGCTGCATGGCAAGGTGTCGCAGGAGATGTTCTCGCCCATCTGGAAGGGCTACTTCCCCGAGGAGATGCACGTGGGCTACGTCACCAATGGCGTGCACTTCCCCACGTGGAGCGCTACCGAATGGAAGCAGCTCTACTTCAAGTACTTCAACGAGAACTTCTGGTACGACCAGTCCAATCCAAAGATTTGGGAGTCCATCTACAACGTGCCCGACGAGGAAATCTGGAAGACGCGCATGATGATGAAGAACAAGTTGGTAGACTATATCCGTAAGTCGTTCCGCGACACTTGGCTGAAGAACCAAGGCGACCCCTCACGCATCGTCTCGCTGATGGACAAAATCAACCCGAACGCCCTGCTGATAGGCTTTGCCCGTCGTTTTGCCACGTACAAGCGCGCCCACTTGCTGTTTACCGACTTAGACCGCCTCTCCAAGATTGTGAACAACCCCGATTATCCGGTGCAGTTCCTTTTCGCCGGCAAGGCGCATCCGCAGGATGGTGCCGGGCAAGGGCTGATTAAGCGTATCATCGAAATCTCCCGCCGCCCCGAGTTCCTCGGCAAGATAATCTTCCTCGAGAACTACGACATGCAACTGGCCCGCCGCTTAGTGTCGGGTGTCGACATCTGGCTCAACACGCCTACCCGTCCGCTCGAAGCATCGGGCACATCGGGCGAGAAAGCGCTGATGAACGGCGTTGTCAACTTCTCCGTGCTCGACGGCTGGTGGCTCGAAGGCTACCGCGAAGGTGCCGGCTGGGCATTGACCGACAAACGCACCTACCAGAACCAGGAACATCAGGACCAGCTCGACGCGGCTACCATCTACAGCATCCTCGAGACGGAAATCCTGCCGCTCTACTACGCCCGCAACAAGAAAGGATATTCCGAGGGCTGGATCAAGGTAGTGAAGAACTCCATCGCCCAGATAGCCCCCAACTATACGATGAAACGTCAGTTGGACGACTATTACAACAAGTTCTACAACAAGGAAGCCGAACGCTTCAAGCTCCTTGCGGCCAACGACAACGCCAAGGCCAAAGAACTGGCTGCCTGGAAAGAGCAGGTGGTGGCGAAGTGGGATTCGATAGAGATTGTCTCTTCCAATAAGCCGGATACCCTCCACAACGGAGATGCGGAGAGTGGTAAGGATTACACTATCACCTACGTGATTGACGAGAAAGGTTTGGACGATGCAGTGGGGCTGGAGATGGTCGTCATGTATACGACTGCCGATGGCCAACAGCACATCTATTCGGTAACACCATTCGAGATGACGAAGAGAGAGGGCAACCTGTACACCTTCCAAACCACGATGAACCTTTCCAACGCCGGAAGTTTCAAGGTGTTGTACCGCATGTTCCCCAAGAATGCCGACCTGCCGCACAGGCAGGATTTCTGCTACGTGCGCTGGTTTATCTGATTCATACAGGAAAGTTTAGCGGAACACTCATACGAACATTTTGTTTGTATGAGTGTTTTTTTATAGTGAGAGGGGGAAATATTGCGGCTAAAATTGTGTATTCTGACTAAAAGATATACATTTGCTGCAGAATGTGAGAAAGAATGAAAAAAAACGGGCAAGTTTGAGTGTATCTCTTGAAATAACGAAGCAAGGCATGAAGAATATATTAGTAACCGGAGGAGCGGGCTTTATAGGTTCCCACCTCTGCACACGCCTCATCAACGACGGACATCACGTCGTCTGTGTGGATAACTTTTTCACGGGCAGAGAAGAAAACGTGGCCCATCTTCGTGGCAACCGCCGCTTCGAGTTGCTTCGGCACGATGTCACCTGGCCTTTGCCTCTTGCTAAGGTTGATGAGATATACAACTTGGCATGTCCCGCCTCTCCCCCTTATTACCAAAACGACCCCATTCAGACCACCCGGACATCCGTGCTGGGCAGCATGCACGCACTCGACCTTGCCCACCAGGTGAAGGCCAAGGTGATGCAAGCCTCCACCAGCGAGATTTATGGCGATCCCGATGTCCATCCGCAGCCCGAAGCCTACTGGGGGAACGTCAACACCGTGGGACCCCGCTCCTGCTACGACGAAGGGAAGCGTTGTGCCGAAACGCTCTTCATGGATTACTATCGGCAGTACCACGTACGCATCAAGATTGTGCGCATCTTCAACACTTACGGGGAGCGGATGCTTCCCGACGATGGACGCGTGGTGTCCAACTTCGTGGTGCAGGCATTGCGCAACAGGCCGATTACGATTTATGGTGACGGGAACCAGACCCGTAGTTTCCAGTACGTGGACGACCTGATAGAGGGCATGATGCGGATGATGGCGACGGACGACGACTTCACCGGCCCGGTGAATATAGGCAACCCGCGCGAGTTTCGCGTGGAGGAGTTGGCCCGCAAGGTGGTAGCCATGACCGGCTCCTCGTCGGAAATCGTATTCGAGCCGTTGCCCGTCGACGACCCGCGGCAACGGCAACCTGACATCTCACTGGCGAAAGAGAAACTTGGCTGGCAACCCACCATCCAACTGGAGGAGGGATTGCGGCGAATGATAGCATACTTCAAACAACAAATCTCAATACCATCAACTGTATGAACATAACCCCTTCCGACTACAAAGTCTTGATAGTGGACGATGTGTCCTCGAACGTCCTTCTGCTGAAGGCACTCCTCGGTAATCAAAAGTACAACATCCTGACCGCTACCGGCGGGCAAGAGGCATTGGATATAGTCCATGCGGAGAAACCCGACCTCGTGCTCCTAGACGTAATGATGCCCGACATGAGCGGCTTCGAAGTAGCGCAACAGATAAGAAAGAACGCCGACGTAGCCGATATTCCTATCATCTTCCTCACCGCACTGAACGCCACGGCCGATATTGTGAAGGGCTTCCAAGTGGGAGGAAGCGACTTTGTCTCCAAACCCTTCAACAAAGATGAGCTGCTCGTGCGCGTGCAGCACCAGATTTCGTTGGTGGTCGCCAAACGGATTATCTTGGAAAAAACCGAGGAGCTGCGCCGCACCATCATGGGGCGCGACAAGCTGTATTCAGTCATAGCGCACGACCTACGCTCTCCCATGGGTTCCATCAAGATGGTGCTCAACATGCTGATATTGAACCTCCCCTGCGAGGTGATTGGCAAAGAGATGTTCGAACTGCTGACCATGGCCAACCAAACTACCGAGGAGGTTTTCTTGCTACTCGACAACCTGTTGAAATGGACCAAGACTCAGATAG
This sequence comes from Mediterranea sp. (in: CFB group bacteria), assembly GCA_031261805.1. GTDB lineage: Bacteria > Bacteroidota > Bacteroidia > Bacteroidales > Bacteroidaceae > Bacteroides. Next base: position 5,570 of record JAISIX010000199.1, on the reverse strand, counting down.
GCAAGGTGCATACCGTGCTGCAAAATACCAATATGGCGAACCTTGTGGAGGATGTGTGTGAAGTGTTCTCGGGTATGGCTGGACTGAAGCAGATTACGCTCAAGACGCAACTACCGCCCGCGGGTGTGTTTGTGCGCATCGACATTGATATGCAGAAAACCATTCTCCGCAACCTGATAAGCAACGCCATCAAGTTCAGCGACAACGGCTCGGAAGTGCTCGTCTCATTGACCATCGAAGAGACGAATGCCGTGGTGAGCGTGAAAGATACCGGGTGCGGCATCCCCGAAGAAGACCAGCATAAGTTGCTGTCCGAGAGCACGCATTATAGCACGTTTGGCACCAACAACGAGGAAGGTTCGGGCTTAGGACTGCTCCTTTGCCGTGATTTTGTGGAGAAGAACGGTGGAAAGCTGTGGTTCACGTCTAAACAAGGCGAAGGCTCCATTTTCAGCTACTCCGTGCCGTTGCCCTGACTTTTGATAAATTGCTCTCCGGCGCTCTACTTGTTCATCTCCACAATCTTCGTCGGCGCTTGCTCCACGTTGCGGCGGTCTACCTGCCGAACCATGGCGGCGGCCAGCGAGAGGAAGGCGCGTCCCGTCACCGAATCTTCGTCGAGCGCCACGGGCTTGCCACTGTCGCCACCTTCGCAGATGCTTTGTACGATGGGAATCTGTCCGAGCAAGGGCACGCCCATCTCTTCGGCCAGTCTCTTGGCGCCCTCGCGGCCAAAGATGTAGTACTTATTCTCGGGCAGTTCGGCGGGGGTGAACCAAGCCATGTTCTCCACCAGCCCGAGGATGGGCACGTTCACCTTCTCGTTGGTGAACATGTTGATGCCTTTGCGGGCATCGGCCAAGGCCACGGCTTGCGGAGTGCTCACGACGATGGCTCCCGTCAGGGCCAAGGTCTGTACTACGGTGAGGTGTATGTCGCTTGTTCCGGGAGGAAGGTCGAGCAGGAAGTAGTCCAGCTCGCCCCAGTCAGCATCGGCGATAAGTTGCTTCAGGGCATTGCTGGCCATGCCGCCGCGCCATAGGGTGGCTTGGTCGGGGTCCACGAAGAAGCCGATGGAGAGTAGCTTCACGCCGTACTTCTCCACGGGAATGATCAGTTCGCGTCCATCTTTCTGCTCGGCATACGGGCGGGCGTCTTCTACCTCGAACATCTTGGGCATGGAGGGGCCGAAGATATCGGCGTCGAGCAGGCCCACTTTGTAGCCCAGTTTGGCGAGGGATACGGCCAGGTTGGCAGCTACGGTCGACTTGCCTACGCCGCCCTTGCCGGAGGAGATGCCGATGATGTTCTTCACCTGCGGCAGCAGCTTGCCCACCTCGGGGCGGGGCGCTTGTTTACTCTCGGTGGCGATGGTGACTTGTACCTCGGGCGATACGAGGGCGTGGATGGCCGCTTCGGCGGATTTGACCAGTGACTTCATGAACGGGTCGGTGGGCTTGTCGAAGATGAGCGAGAAGCTAACCGACATGCCGTCGATACGGAGGTTGTCGGCCACCATGCCGGCTTCCACCAGGTTCTTTCCCGTGCCGGGATAACGCACCGTGCTAAGTGCGTCGATTATCAGTTTTGGATAAAGTGTCATTGTTTTTTCTCTTTATTTGGATGTTTGCAACCCGCTCCGTTTGCTGCGTCCGTAGCTTCGGTAGGGGTCAAGCTCTATCTCTACGTCTGGCTCTACCAGCTTGCCTTCCGTCGGTAGCCGGAACTGGATGTACTTTATAGGTAAACCCCTTTCGAGCCATTGTTGTTCATAATAGGTCTTTATTCCGAGGATGTCGTCCACCCAGCCGGAGTGATAGAGGTCGTCGGTGATGAACTCCACCGGCAGGTGGTTGGCTTCTATCATGCACCGGGTCTAGGTGAACATGAAGTTGCTGTCGGTCTTCAGGTGCACCAGTCCGCCAGGTTGCAGGAAGCTGCGGTAGCGCTGCATGAAGTAGGTGGAGGTGAGGCGCTTGGTGGCTTTCTTCATCTGTGGGTCGGAGAAGGTGAGCCATATCTCGCTCACCTCGCCCGGGGCGAAGAAGCGCTCGATGATTTCGATGTTGGTGCGCAGGAAGGCTACGTTTGTCATGCCGGCCTGCAGGGCCTCCGTGGCACCCGTCCACATCCGCGCGCCCTTGATGTCGATGCCGATGAAGTTTTTCTCGGGGAACATTTTGCCCAGCCCCACGGTGTACTCGCCACGTCCGCAGCCCAGCTCCAGCACGATGGGGTGGTCGTTCTTGAAAAATGTGTCGTGCCACAGCCCTTTCAGGTCGAAGGGCACGTTGTCGACAACCGAATAGGGATACTCGAACACATGTGGGTAACTTGCCATGTCGGCAAACTTCTCTAATTTATTTTTTCCCATAAACACACTACTGGTTACAGGCGGCAAAGGTACTGACTTCGGGCGTATCGGCAAAAAAAATGGAGCACAGATGCGCTCCGTGCTCCATTCATTTGCCTTCTTACGTATATATAAGTGCTCCAATCCTGTCTTATTCGGCTCCAGCCGTTGCGGTGGCGTTCTGTGCCTTCAGGTCCTCGTAGAAGGCTGCGTGGGCTACCGACACGTAAGGTTGCAGGAAAAGGAAGCCGATACCCAAGGTGAGGATGCTCAAGAAGAACCATCCGATAAAGCTCAAATCTAGCAGGAACAGTTTCATCTTGTTTCCGTTCATCATGGCCATGCTCTTCTCAATAGCCGCATTGTTGCGCAGCTCCGGGTTGTCTTTCAGGATGTAATAGGTCATCGAATAGGAGTATCCCTTGATGATGCCGGGAATAACCAGCAACAATGTCCATAAGACAGTGTAGACAAACTGCAACACTACCGTGCCCAAGATTCGTCCGTAGTCCTTGAAGCCGTCAAACAAAGAACCTAAGTCAACCTCTTTGTCCGACTTCAACAGTTCGCGCAAGGCATTGGCGAAACCATAAGCAACAGGCAGTCCGACTAATAACGAAATGGCGCCGCCCGCTCCGGGGATGGCGCTGAGGCCTCCTGTTATAGCACCGTAAATAATAGTAGCAACCACGGCCATCATCCACCGGCCGCTAAGTGCTTGGCGCGCTTCTGCGCGAAGTTCTGAATTTTGTTTCAACATCATTTCCAAAATTAAAGGTTAATAATCAATTGTGATAGGTAATAAATAAGGTTACTTAAGAAGGTCATTAACTATTCCAATACTGTCACCCATCCGTGTGTGTCGGGCTCGTCGCCGTACTGGATGGCACGTAGCTTATTGTACAATTTCTCGCAGATGGCTCCCGGTTTCCCATCTTTGGAGATGACGTAGGACTTCCCGTTCTCCAAGTCGTCGATACGTTCGATAGGGCTGATGACGGCGGCCGTTCCGCAGGCACCCGCCTCCTCGAAGGTAAGGAGTTCCTCTTCGGGAATGGCACGGCGTTCTACCTTCATGCCCATGTCCTCGGCCAGTTGCATCAAGCTCTTGTTGGTGATAGAGGGGAGGATGGAGGAGGAGAGCGGTGTGATGTAGGTGTTGTCCTTGATGCCGAAGAAGTTGGCGGCGCCACATTCATCGATGTACTTCTTCTCCTTGGCGTCGAGGTAAAACTCGCAGGAGTAGCCCAGCTCGTGCGCTTTGGCGTTGGCACGCAGGCTGGCGGCATAGTTACCCCCTACCTTGTAGATGCCCGTCCCGTGCGGCGCGGCGCGGTCGTACTCGCGAATGATGACATAAGGGTTGGTGGAGAAACCGCCCTTGAAGTAAGGTCCTACCGGGGTGACGAAGACCACAAACAGGTATTCGCTGGCGGGATGTACGCCTACCTGTGCGCTCATGCCGATGAGCAGCGGGCGGATGTAGAGCGAGGCACCCGACTCGTAGGGTGGTATGAACCGTTCGTTGAGCTTCACCACTTTCAGTATCGCCTCGCGGAAACGCTCGGTGGATAGTTCGGCCATCATGATGCCTTGGCAGGTGGACTGCAGGCGTGCGGCGTTCTCTTCCAGACGGAAGATACGTATCTTGCCGTCTTTGCCACGGAAGGCTTTCAGCCCCTCGAAGGCTTCCTGCCCGTAGTGCAAGCAGGTGGCGGCGATATGTATCGGCAGATATTCTTCACTGCATACTTCCATCTCGCCCCATTGGCTGTTCCGGAAATACATTCTCACGTTATAATCTGTCTTCATGTATCCGAACGACAGATTAGACCAGTCTATTTCTTTCATCCTGTATGTTTTTTAGTTCTTTCACTTCTTATTTGTACATTGTACATGCAAAAGTAGCCTTTATTCTTCAGACGGCTCTCTTTCCTTCCATATTTTTTCAACTTCCTGGTCGGCTTTCGTCAATTTCCGGGTGCAAAACGCGATAATCTCGTTTGCCTCCTTGATTTTCTCACCCAACTGGTCGATGTCCAACTCGCCCGCGTCTATCTGGCGGACAATCTTCTCCAAACGCTCCATGGCTTGGGAGTATGTTTCTTTTTTTGTAGGCATGGGTTGATTATGAATATATTTTGGGGTACACTCTTCTATTATCTATGAACTGTGGCTTGCACATATACTTACTACCGATTCCACCTCGCCTTTCGCCAGCCGGGTGGTGAGCACGTCGCCGGGGTGTAGCTGGCGGGTGTCGGTCACGGCCTTGCCGTTTTTTAGCGTGATGCTGTAGCCGCGGGCGAGGAGGCGTTGGGGGGATGCGTCGGCGATGCGTTGGCTGAGTAGCTCCAGGCGGTGGCGCTGGCGGGCGAGAAGGGTCTGGGTGGCTTGTTGCAGGTCCTTGCGGGCGGAGAGCAGGGCAAAACGGGCATCAGACAACTTGCGGCTTACCAGCGAGGGGAGGCGTAGTTGGAGCGAGGTGAGGCGCACGCGTTCACGCTCCAGCAAGGCGTAAGCGCCTTGCTGGATGCGGGCGGAGAGCTCTTCCAAGCGGTTGGCGGCTTCCGTCATGCGCTGGATGAGGAGTTCGGCGGCGGCGGTGGGGGTCTTTACGCGGGTATGGGCCACAGAGTCGAGCACGGTGTCGTCGCGTTCGTGGCCGATGCCGGTGATGATGGGCAGCGGAAACTGTGCGCAGGCCGCAGCCAGTAGGTAGGTGTCGAAGCCGGAGAGGTCGGAGGTGGCACCTCCGCCGCGGATAATGACCACCACGTCGAACTCGTCGGCGCGGGCCAAGATGCGGTCGAGTGCCGCGAGGAGCGACTGTTCCACTTGGTTGCCTTGCATCAGGGCGGGGAATAGCTCGGTGTGGAAATAAAATCCGTGCGGGTTGTGCTCCAGCTGGTGGCAGAAGTCGCCATAGCCGGCGGCCGTGGGCGAGGAGACGACAGCGACGCGTTGCGGCAATACGGGCATGGGTAGCTCTTTGTTCAGCGTCAGCACCCCTTCCTCCTCAAGCTGATGCAGTATCTCACGACGGCGGCGTGCCATGTCGCCCAATGTATAGGCAGGGTCGATGTCGTGTGCGATGAGGCTGTAACCGTATAGCTCGTGAAACTGTACGGTGACCTTCACCAGCACCTTGATGCCGGAAGTGAAGGCTTGTCCCGTGGCTTGCTCGAAGTAAGGCTTCAGCATCCGGTAGGTGTTG
>JAISIX010000172.1 GCA_031261805.1 Mediterranea sp. (in: CFB group bacteria) | reverse complement strand
TCGTTTCCTACCTTTATCTCTTGCGACTGGAAGCCGATGTAGGAAATCTCAATGATAGCGTTCTTGTCAGGAACGTCCAAGTAGAAGTGTCCGTCCATATCGGTGATGACACCTGTGGCGTTTTCACCTTTCACCCGCACATTCACTCCGGGCAAAGGCGACTTTTCTTTATCCGTCACTGTACCGCTCACCCTGATTCCTTTGGTTTGCATCGTTTCTTCCACATCAAAGGAGGTACGACGGATGAAGCTTTCAGCATAGCTGCCCGCCCCTTGGCAGAGGAGCAAGCATAATAGTAAGGCTTTTCTTACATCCATAATTTCGACTTTAAGATTAATAAATGGTTCTAAGGAGTTTCGAAGTTTCTGCCTGCAAAGATAGGACCTAATGAGCCAACACGACATCAGAAACGGACCAATTATTAGCAATAGCTGGTCAAAATCAAGCTCCCACGAAACTCAAACAGGTCATTAGAAGTGCAGACCTAACCTGCCATTTATATCGAGCCTCATTGCGACGAAAGCCGAAAAGGCTCGCTCTTTTCCACACTTTAGGGTGTGTTTCAGCTCTCCCCCCTACGTGTTTTTTTGCATTTCTACTCTCACTACTCTCATTGCTGCTCGTTACCTATTGGTAACCAGGATATTAAGACCATGATATTAGCCATAATAATAGCATGATATTAGGAGCTACTATCATGGTCTGTCTCGTAAACATTTTGTCCCATTCGGTGGGACTTTTTTCCCAACGCAATGGGACTTCTTTCCCAGCACGGTGCGACTTTTTTCCCAAGGCGTTGGAACTTTTGTCCCAAGGCGGTGGGACTTTCTTCCCAACACCGTGGGACTTTCTTCCCAAGGCGGTGGGACTTCTTCCCAATGCTAAGAAACAATATTGGACAACCAATAGTAGGATTAAGAAGTTAAACCAGTCAACCAAAATCAGGACGAGACAGTCGGCTATCCCACCAAAAACCGTACCTTTGCCTTCACATTAAGAAAAACAAGGAAGATACGCTTGATATGAAACATCCTTTTGACCAGTTCCACTTTTGCCCCGAGTGCGGCTCGCCCCGCTTCGAGGTGCACAACGAGAAGTCCAAGCAGTGTGCCGACTGTGGCTTCGTGTATTACTTCAACCCTTCGGCCGCCACGGTAGCCCTCATCCAGAACGGGCGTGGCGAGCTGCTGGTATGCCGCCGCGCCAAGGATCCGGCCAAGGGCACGCTCGACCTTCCCGGCGGATTCATTGACATCGGCGAGACGGGCGAGGAAGGCGTGGCACGCGAGGTACTGGAGGAGACCGGCCTCCGGGTGAGCCGTGCCACCTACCTCTTCTCGTTGCCCAACATCTACCTCTACTCCGGCTTCCCTGTCCATACGCTCGACCTCTTCTTCCGTTGCGAGGTGGGCGACACCAGCCACTTCACCGCCATGGACGACGTAGCCGACGCCTTTTTCCTCCCCCTCTCCGAGGTACATCCCGAAGACTTCGGGCTGACATCGGTACGGAAAGGGGTCTCTCTGTGGCTACAAAATTACCACGTCTGTGGTATTTCGGGAGAACAATAAACCTGTTATCTTTGCACTATCCTACTAACAAGCAACTTAAAAACAAAGAGATATGGAAAAGATTGCAAAGAGACTAACGGACCTGATAGGTCACACCCCCCTGATGGAGCTGGGAAGATATGCCAAGAGCCATGGGCTGAATGCCCGACTGGTAGCCAAGCTGGAACTGTTCAACCCGGCAGGCAGCGTGAAAGACCGCGTCGCGCTGGCCATGATTGAAGACGCGGAGCAGAAAGGGTTGCTGAAACCCGGTGCCACCCTGATAGAACCCACCAGCGGCAACACCGGCGTGGGGCTTGCCTTTGTCTCGGCCGTGAAAGGCTACAAGCTGATGCTCACCATGCCCGACACCATGAGCCTCGAACGCCGTAGCCTACTCAAGGCACTGGGCGCCGAGCTGGTGCTCACCCCCGGCGTGGAGGGCATGAAAGGAGCCATCGACAAGGCCGAGGCGCTGAAGGCCTCCATCCCGGGAGCCGTCATCCTACAGCAGTTTGAAAACCCCGCCAACCCCGCCATACACCTGCGCACCACCGGCGTGGAGATTTGGGAGGACACGGAAGGCAAGGTGGACATCTTTGTGGCCGGCGTAGGAACCGGCGGCACGGTGAGTGGCGTAGGCGAAGCGCTGAAGCTCCGCAATCCCGGCGTGAAGATAGTAGGCGTAGAGCCGTCCGACTCGCCCGTACTCTCTGGTGGCAAGCCCGGACCGCACAAGCTGCAAGGCATTGGCGCCGGCTTTGTGCCCAAGACCTACAATCCCGCCGTGGTAGACGAGGTGATACAGGTAGCCGGCGACGATGCCATCCGTGCCAGCCGGGCCTTGGCCAGCGAGGAGGGCCTGCTGGTAGGCATCTCTTCGGGAGCCGCCCTCCATGCCGCCGCAGAGCTGGCCCGCCGCCCCGAAAACGCCGGCAAGCTGATAGTGGCCCTGCTGCCCGACACCGGCGAGCGATACCTCTCCACCCTCCTCTACGCCTTTGAGGAGTATCCGCTCTAAGGCTATACACTTTCTGGAAGTTGCCTGTCTGGGTACCATTCTCCCTATCGGCACATAGATATATTCGATGAGCTTTTATTTGCCACGAGTCGATTCCCGCCCTACCTTTGCGACATCAAACAATAGGAGGGAGGCCTCCTATTGAGGAGAAATCAAATCAATTAGTAACAAATAAAAGAGAAAAGAAAATGGAACCAATATTGAACTCTCAACTTCCCGAATTTACGCTGCAAGCGTACCAGAATGGTGTATTCAAGACAGTGACGAAGAACGACCTGCTTGGCAAATGGGCCATCCTGTTCTTCTATCCGGCGGACTTCACCTTCGTATGCCCCACCGAGCTGGGCGACATGGCCGACTACTATGCTAAGTTCCAAGAACTGGGCGTGGAGGTGTACTCGGTAAGCACCGACTCACACTACGTGCACAAGGCTTGGCACGACGCTTCGGAGACCATCCAGAAGATACAATACCCCATGCTGGCCGACCCCACAGGCTTGCTTACCCGTGCGCTGGGCGTGCACATCGAAGAGGAAGGCATGGCCTACCGCGGCACTTTCGTAGTGAACCCCGAAGGCGTAATCAAGGTGGTTGAGCTGAACGACAATAACATTGGCCGCGATGCCAGCGAACTGCTGCGCAAGGTAGAGGCCGCACAGTTTGTGGCTACGCACGTAGGCGAGGTATGCCCCGCCAAGTGGAAGCAAGGCGCAACAACGCTGAAGCCAAGCATCGACCTCGTAGGCAAACTTTAATAAGAGAAAGAGAGGGAAGGCCGGTAACGAATGAACGCTGCCGGCCTTTCTTATCCTCACACCAATCTATCCCCCCTAAAAAGAAAGGATAACATCATGCTGGATACTACACTGAAAGAACAACTAAAAGGAATATTCGCCCCGCTAAGCGGAAACTACACCTTCGATATATCCGTAGCCCCCGAGCATCCGCACCGCGCCGAGCTACTGAACTTGCTGACCGACGTGGCCGACTGCTCCCCACACCTCTCCCTCCAAGAGACAGCTGGAGAAACCCTGCGATTCACCATCCTGAAAGAGGGACAGCCCACGGGCATCACCTTCCGGGGCATCCCCAACGGACACGAGTTCAGCTCCCTGCTGCTGGCCATCCTCAACCTCGACGGGCAAGGCAAGAACTTCCCCGACGAGGCCGTAGCACGGCGTGCCGCATCGCTGCGAGGACCGATACACCTCACCACCTACGTCTCCCTTACCTGCACCAACTGTCCCGACGTGGTGCAAGCATTCAACCTGCTTACAATCCTCAACCCCTCCGTCACGCACGAGATGGTGGACGGTGCCCTCTTCCAAGAAGAGATCGACACCCTGCACATCCAAGGCGTGCCCTCGGTCTATGCCGATGGGCAGTTGCTACACGTGGGACGTGGCGAGCTGGGCGAACTGTTCGCCAAGCTGGAGGAGCGCTATGGCATGGAGCCACAAGTGGTGAGTGACGAAGTGAAGGAGTATGACGTGATAGTGGCGGGTGGAGGCCCCACCGGAGCGGCGGCAGCCATCTACTCAGCCCGCAAAGGACTACGTGTAGCCGTAGTGGCCGAACGCATCGGCGGACAGGTGAAGGAGACGGTAGGCATCGAGAACCTTATCTCCGTGCCCGAGACTACCGGTACGGCGCTGGCCGACAACCTAAAGGCACATTTGTCGCGTTACCCCATTCAGCTGTTGGAGCAACGCCGCATTGAGCAAGTAACGGTAGCAGGCAAAGAGAAGTTCCTCACCACCTCCGTGGGCGAGCGCCTCTCCACCCCGGCACTCATCATCGCTACCGGGGCCAGCTGGCGCAAGCTGGGTGTACCCGGCGAAACAGAATACATCGGTCGTGGCGTAGCCTTCTGCCCCCATTGCGACGGACCCTTTTACCAAGGCAAGCACGTGGCGGTGGTGGGTGGCGGCAACTCTGGCGTGGAAGCGGCTATCGACTTGGCCGGCATCTGTTCGCGTGTCACCCTCTTCGAGTTTTCAGAGAAGCTGAAGGCCGACCGTGTGCTGCAAGAGAAGCTCGCCTCGCTACCCAACGTAGAGGTAATCGCCAGCTCACAGACTACCGAGGTGATAGGCGACGGCACCAAGCTCACCGCCCTCCGCATCAAGGACCGCAACAGTGGTGCCGAACGGCTGGTCTCGCTCGATGGTGTATTCGTGCAAATAGGTCTCACCGCCAACAGCCAACCCTTCAAGGAGCTGGTGGAGACGAACCGCATGGGCGAGATAGTCACCGACACCCACTGCCGCACCAGCGTACCCGGCATCTATGCCGCGGGCGATGTGTCCACCGTGCCCTACAAGCAAATCATCATCGCTATGGGCGAAGGAGCCAAAGCCGCCCTCAGTGCCTTCGACGACCGGATAAGAGGGACTGTGGCATAAGCTCCCAATGGCATTTCTTTTAGACATGGACTTCGTGAATTTCACTGTTCATTCTCGGCATGTGACAGTGAAAGGCGCATGGTCTGTGCCTAAAAGAAATCCCCCAAACATTTCCATAACCCGAAAAGATGGCGTAGCTTTGTGCCATTATGATAATAAGGAAGATAACTATACTCAGTTTCTGCTTGTGGGCGGTGGCCGCGCAAGCCCAGAACATCGCTACGCAGGCTATGCGCAAGCTGCAAATGGCAGAGTTCGCCATCTCCAACTTCTACGTAGACCCGGTAGACGACAACAAGCTGGTGGAGAGCGCCATCATTGAGATGCTCTCGAAGCTCGACCCACACTCTACCTACGCCAACCCCGAGGAGGTGAAGAAGATGAACGAGCCGCTGCAAGGCAATTTCGAAGGCATCGGCGTGCAGTTTCAGATGATGGAGGACACGCTACTTGTCATCCAGCCTGTGAGCAACGGCCCTTCCGAACGGGTAGGCATCCTGGCGGGCGACCGCATCACTGCCGTAAACGACACCGCCATTGCCGGCGTGAAGATGAGCACCGACGACATCATGCGACGGCTGCGTGGCCCCAAGGGGTCGAAAGTGAACCTGACCGTCGTGCGCCGTGGCGTGAAAGAGCCGCTCAGTTTCACCGTGAAACGCGATAAGATACCTATCTTGAGCATCGAAGCCTCCTATCTCATACAGCCTCACATAGGCTATGTCCGTATCGACCGCTTCGGCGCCACCACCGCCGAAGAGTTTAAGACTGCCATGAAGAGCCTGCAAAAACAAGGGATGAAAGACCTCATCCTCGACCTCCAAGGCAACGGAGGAGGATACCTCAACGCCGCCATCGACTTGGCCAACGAATTCCTCGGCCAACGCGAGCTAATAGTCTACACCGAAGGACGGAAGTCGCGCCGAAGCGACTTCTACGCCCGTGGCAACGGCGGCTTCCAGAAAGGACGCCTCATCGTGCTGGTCGACGAATATACCGCCTCGGCCAGCGAAATCGTGAGTGGTGCCGTGCAGGATTGGGACAGGGGCCTCATCGTAGGCCGGCGATCCTTTGGCAAGGGGTTGGTACAGCGCCCCATCGACCTGCCCGACGGTTCCATGATACGCCTCACCGTAGCCCGCTACTACACCCCCTCGGGCCGATGCATACAGAAGCCCTACGAGCATCGTGACGACTATGGACAAGATGTTATCGAACGCTTCAACCGCGGCGAGCTGATGCATGCCGACAGCATACACTTCCCCGACTCACTCCGCGTGCGCACCAAGAAGTTGGGACGCACCGTCTATGGTGGCGGAGGCATCATGCCCGATGTCTTTGTACCCATGGATACCACCTTCTATTCCGACTACCACCGCAACCTGGTAGCCAAAGGCGTGGTGATAAAGTGCACCATGGGCTACATTGAGAGCCACCGCAAGGAGCTGGCCGCCCGCTACAAGAAGGCGGAAACCTTCAACGAGAAGTTTCCTATCGACGAAGACCTGCTCACCAACCTTCGGCAGCTGGGCGAACAGGCCGGCGTGAAGTTCGACGAGGCAGGCTATCAACGCTCGCTCCCCCTCATCAAGGCACAGCTCAAAGCGCTCATCGCCCGCGACCTATGGGACATGAATGGCTACTTCCAAGTCATCAACGCCACCAACCGCAGCGTACAGAAGGCGTTGGAGATACTTGAAGGCGACGGGACGTATCCGCTATAGAGACACAAAAAGCTCCTTACCGTACGGAGTATTGAGGGAATATCGCTACTTTTGCCCTTAGGATGTGCAACCAAATAATAGAATAAGGATATGGCTTCTATCGAAATCAAACATGTAGGCCCGTTGGTGGATACTGGTAGAATAGAGTTGAAAACCGTCAACTTGTTTATCGGCAAGCAGAGTACCGGCAAGAGTACGCTGATGAAGATTCTGTGCCATTGTCGGTGGGTGGAGAAGACTTTGATGACCCACAGCCCTTATGTCCTGACTACCTTGAACGTCTTGATGCTGGCATCTGCAGCCTACAAGAAAGACAAAGAGGCTACCGCCAAGGTTGTTCCCGAATCCTGCATCCTGCCAGTGGGAAGTATAGGAGCTTATTACATCACCGAGGAAGGTACCTTGCAAGACATCGTAAACACGGAACTGCAAATGATAAGCGGCCTGCAACTTGATGGCGTTTCGGACAAAGTAGACGACTGCATCGCAGCATTAAACAACATCATCTATGGCTGACAAGAACCTGCACGAAAGACTGTCTAAAGGATATTCTCCAGAGCAACCGTTGACTATACGAAGGAAAGCCAAAAGGCGTTTCTTGAAAGAGCATCAATGCGAACTCCGCTGCCTGAAGTCTGACCAGCCAGACGAGATAGCCGTTAAGACTAAATAAGACTATATACGCCCCTGATAAGCCTTTATGTGAAGGTTTACGCACATCTTTGCAGCAACAAAAAGAACTGCAAGATGAAGAAGATACTCCTTAGCTTATTGCTGCTCGCCATCGGCATGGCGGGCAATCACCTCTGCGCACAAGAGACACATGGACACGTAATGGCGGACGAAGACGGGTTGCCCATAACCAACGCTACGGTGGTAATGCAGACTCCAGACTCAGCTTATGTCGGCGCTGCCATCACCGATTCGGTTGGCAGCTTCCGGATAGCCGCCAGCCTGTCCTCCTATCGGCTGATAGTACAACACCTGCTTTACGAGACCACCGAACAGACGTTCGAGCATACCGAACAACCCGTGGTACGCCTCAAGGAACGGAATAACGCACTCGGCGAAGTGACGGTGCAGGCACAGCATCCACTGGTGCGCCTCACGGAAGGCCGCATTGCCTACGACATGCCTCGCCTGCTCGAGAGGAAGGCGGTGAGCAACGTCTACGAGGCACTCCTTCAATTGCCCGGCATACGGGAGCAGGACGGTACACTCGTGCTGGCCGGCGCCACCGGCGTCACCCTCCTCCTCAACGGACAAGCCACCTCTATGCCTGCCGAGAGCCTGATAGCCCTGCTCAAGTCCCTGCCCTACACACGGATGCAGCGGGCCGAGGTGATGTACAGCGCACCACCGCAATACCATGTCAGGGGGGCGGCCATCAACATCGTGCTGACGGGAAAACAGGAATCTGACAGCGGGTTGCAGGGCGAGGTGAACGGTACCTATGCGCAGAAACATTATGCCAATTATACTGCCGGGACCGCCCTGCGTTACGCCACCGGCAAACTGTCGGCCGACCTGAACTACGCATATACCCTGAACCGGGCCAAGAACGACCTCAGCCTCTACTCCCACCATCAATACAACGGGACGACGCACGACATCGAACAACTAAACCTCGGCGACAAGCGGGCCAACGACCACAACCTACGACTGGCCCTGGAGTATGCTTTTTCCAAGCGGGAGAAGCTTTCGGCAGCCTACACCGCACAGCTCTCCACCGGCATCCGCAGCAACCAGCTCTCTGCCGGTACCCTCTCGCACTCCACCAACCACAAAGTCAATGCAGTCCCCACGGCTATGCACAACCTGCTGTTGGACTATACCTCCGGCTTCGGGCTGAAGGCCGGGGTGGAGTACACCCGCTACCGGGAGCGTACCGACCAACATTTCCAAGAGAGCCTGACGGAAAGAGCCGACACCTTTACGGCCCGCTCCACGCAAAACGTGGACAGCTACCGCCTTTACGCTGACCAAAGCCACACGCTCGGCACGTGGACGCTGAACTACGGAGCACAGTACACGTATGCCACCGACCACAGCACCCAGCACTATCTGCCGGAGACTCGGCAAGACCTCTCGGCACAAGATACGGACAGCCGCCTGCGGGAACAGACCGCCAACCTCTACGCCGGGTTCGAGACGGCAGTGGGCGACAAGCTCTCCCTCTCGGCCTCCTTGACGGGCGAATACTATCGGTACGGCAACTATAAAGAGTGGAGTACGTTTCCTACGCTGGAGGCTACCTATGCCCCGGCAACCGGCCACATCGTACAGCTCTCCGTCTCGTCGGACAAAGCCTACCCTGACTATTGGGAGCTACACGGAGGTACGAGCTACCTCAACGGCTATGCCCTGATAGAAGGCAACCCACAGCTTAGGCCCTGCCGTACTTATGAGGGGCAGCTGAGCTACATCTTCAAGGGTAAGTACATCCTCACGGCCTATTACAGCTACCTCGACCACTACTTCGTGCAGTTGCCCTACCAGTCGCCGGCCGGTCCGACGCTCGTCTACCAGACCCTGAACTTCAACTACAAGCAAACCGTGGGGCTGAACCTCATTCTCCCGTTCGGCATCGGACGGGTACTGAACTCGCAACTGACGCTGAATGGCTTCTACGACAACGTGAAGAGCGACCATTTCCACGACCTCTCCTTCCACAAAGACAACTGGGTGTTCTACGCCCGCCTCAGCAACACCTTCCGTCTTTCGGCCAAGCCGGCCATCAGTCTGGAACTGTCGGGCGCCTACATCACCCGCAACATCCAAGGTCCCGAGGTACTCTCGCGTTTGTGGAGCATTGACGCGGGCCTCAAGTGCACGTTGCTGAAGGGCAACGGCGAGCTGTGCCTCAAGGGAACCGACCTGTCCAACAGTTGGTCGCCCGACATGCGAATGAGATATGCCACGCAGGACCTGTGGATGCAGATTCGCCCCGACTCACGGGCCGTGTCGCTGTCGTTCACTTGGCGCTTTGGCGGCTTTAAGGGAGGGAAGCAACAGGCGAGTGGCCCGTCGCGGTTTGGGACAAAGTAAGCTTGTAGCCCACGCCCCGCACATTGAGGATACGTACGGTGGCATCGGCAGCCAGGCGGTGGCGTAGTTTATGGATGAAGACGTGCAGACTGTTGCGGTTGTACGAACTGTCGTCGTTCCATAGCTCATTGAGCAGGGCACGGGCCTCCACCACCTGGTTGGGAACGTTGCCGAGGCGTTTGAGAATCTCGGTCTCAAGGAACGACAGTTCTTGCCTTTCGCCTCCCTCCTCCCATAGCTCCTGCGTCAGCGTGTTCAGCTTGTAGCGACCTATCTGTACCTCCGCCTCTGCGGCGGCTGTGGTGGGGACGATCTGTTTGGTGAGCGCCTTGACACGCATCACCAGCTCAAGCATCTTGAACGGTTTCCGCAGGTAGTCGTTCGCCCCAAGGTTGAAGCCATTCACCAGGTCATCCAGCGAGGAGCGGGCGGTGAGGAAGAGGATGGGCGTGGTGGCGTCCTGCTTCCGTAGCCGTTTCACCATCTCGAAGCCATCCATGCCAGGCATCATCACGTCGGCAATCACCAGGCTGGGCTTGTAGGCGGCGAAAGCGCTCAGGCCCTTCAGCCCGTCGGAGGCGTAATACACTTCGAAGCCTTCGTCCTCCAACGTATCCTTGATAATCATGGCGAGGGTTGTCTCGTCCTCCACCAACAGTACTTTCGTAGTAGTATGCTCTTTCATCGGCGTGGAAACTTTAAGGTAAACGTGGTGCCTTGGCCCGGCTTGCTTTGTACGCCGACGCTGCCACCGTGCTTCTCCACCATCTGCCTGACGTAGAAGAGTCCGAGGCCGTACCCTTTCACGTTGTGTACGTTGCCCGTGGGTACCCGGTAGAACTTGTCGAAGAGGAGCTTCTGGTGCCCGGCCTCAATGCCTATGCCGTGGTCTTTCACGGTCAGCACGCTCATGCCGTCCTCCTCGTAGGCTACTATCTCCAGCATGGCTTTCGCAGGCGAGTATTTGATGGCATTGTCTATCAGGTTGCTTAGGATGTTGCCGAGGTGTATGGGGTCGGCATACACCGTCATCTTCGGAGGATGGACATGCACTTGTGCTTCTACCTCTTTGCCAGCCTTCAGGCGGTGCAGCTCCACCCATTGCCGAATGAATGGCTCAATCTCCACGACTTCCTTGTTGAGGGATACCGTCTTGCGCCGTTCCATGCTCATGGAGAGGATTTGCTCCACCAGTCCGCTCAGCTTCGAGAGCTGTTCCAAGCAGATACGCAGGTATTTTTCCCGTTTCTCCTTGTCGTCGCCTTGCCGGAAGTTCAGCAAGGTGTCAGTAGCGGAGTAAGCCACGGCGATAGGGGTCTTTAGCTCGTGCGTCATGTTGTTGGTAAAGTCATCTTTCAGCTCTTCGAGGCTCTTCTGCCGCATCACTGTACGGATAAGGTAAGCGAAGGCAATGGCCAGTAGTAGGATGATGAGCAGGGTGGAGAGGAGGATGCCCGACATCTGGCGGAGCACTACGCTGTTGAGCGACCCCATCCATACCCGATAGGCTTGCTGCCCGGCCGGGGCGTAGGTGTAGGTCGTCACGTAACCAGCCGTCGATGGCTTCCAAGCAGCGGGTAGGGAGCTACGTAGGGTGGTGCCGGTGCGCAGGTCGACTATCTGCGTGCCGTACACCTCCGACAGCACCTCCTTGCCGCGCATCTCTATGCGTAGCAAACTGTCGAGGCGATGTAGGTCGACAGGTAGTATGCTATCCATATTTTGATGTACCACACTACGTAGTTCCTGTGGAAAACGTTCGAAGCTTTCGAGGTCGAAAGGCTCAGTGGACTTGCGGGTCTGCGCCACGGAGTCGTCAGCCCCCTCTTTGGAAGAGATGCGTTGGGTCGTCGTCAGCGTGTCGTTGTCGAACGACTTGTTGAGGATGATGGAGCGTTCTTGGTGTCCCGCTCGTTTGGAGAATTGCGTCAGCCGTAGCTGCATCTCCTTGGCATCGGCCTTCTCAATGCAGGCGTCAACGAGCTGTCGCGTCTCTGCCTCCATGGAGTTCCACAACCCCCTCAGGAAAAAGATGTTGAGGAGGAACAGCAACGAGATGCCACCCAAGATGAGCAAGATGATTTTTCTGAAACGTAACATGATGGTATGCGATAAGCGGTTCTGTGTGCACAAAGATACTCTCTTTGCCCACAGCACGCAACTATTTTCCCGTTCAATCCGTCTAAGGGATACAAGATAATGGATGGCAAACGTGACGACGGGAATCTCGTGATGCGCTCTTCTTGGCGGGCCACGGCCAGCCTTTACAAAGGCTTCCTTGCCGACAGACTCTCCTTCCTGCTACAGGGAGACGATTTGTTCAACCTCACTCGGCAAGAATTCGAGAATTACTCTGGTAAGGCCCGCATTACCAACGTAAAAAACAAGCTTCGATGGCAGTCCGTCTCGCTCACGGTGCAATATAAGTTCAACCCCCGCAAGAGCAAGTACAAAGGTACGGGTGCGGGAGCCGGGCAACGCAATAGGCTGTAGCAGAGGCGCACAATTACCTCACCTCCGTCACGTAGCAGGCCACATCGGTAGGAATCTGGGTGGTGCAGAGGATGGTACCTCCACTATCTCCGTTGTCTTGGTCAACGGGGTTGATGTTGGCGAAGGCATTCCATCCGGCTTGGAAAGAACAGTTCTCGTAGCGGTACGACTTGTTTTGCCCCGAGAGGGAGAAAGGACGGTCGGCAAACTGTAGGTAGACGTTGGCCTTGGAGGCCGACGAGCCACTACCTGTCCAGTTGGAGAGGCGCAGGCGGGCCACCCGTTGGTCGCCGTTGTAGAGGTAGATGTCGCCGATGGTGGCTACCCGCGCGTTGGGATCGCTGGCCGTGGCGGGCCAATAGCCGGCGTAGTCTTTCTGGTCGGCGCCCCGGTCCACCTGCTGGAGCAGGGAGGAGGTGAAGGTAGTAGGGAGTGCCAGGTGGAGGTCCTTGCCGTCGCATGGTGTTTCGTAAGTGGCGATGACAGCCCAGTTGGCGCCGGTGATGTCCATTCGTACCCTGTCGAAAGTAAGCGTCGGGGGCATATTGACGATATGGAAGTCAAACTTGTTTGGAAGAGGTAATGGCTCGTCGTCCTGACAGCTGTAAGCCGTCAGGAGGCAGAGGGCGAGGAGCCAGGTTTTGGTAATTCGTTTCATTCTTTGGTTCTTCTTTATCTATCTGTTGGGGTTGCTTTATGGGTTCGGGATGTTCACCTTCCATCCTGCGATGCCCCGCGTCTGCTTGTCGTAGCTCACGCCCACCTTCACCACTTTCCGGTGTCCGGCCTCGTAGGCGATGGCGTAACCCTTGTCGTCAATCTGCGCCAATGCCTCCTCGGGTGTGGCGTCGACCTTGAGTTCGAACACGTAGACGTAGTCGGCGTTGGTCACCACGGCATCGATGCGTCCTGCCGAGGTTTTCACCTGCGTCTGCACCAGCTGTCCCATCAGCGTGAAGAAGAGGTAGAAGATGGTCTCGAAGCGCGACTCATTGTCGCTCTTCTTCTCGTAGGGGATGGAGGCGATGAAGGAGCGCAGGCGTGTCATACAGGCTTCGATGTCGCCCTTCTCGAGTGAGCGCATCATGGCGATGGTGCTCATGTCGTTCTCTATCTCGCTATGTGCCATGACGGCGGGGAGTAGCGAGCGCAAGAAACCATAGCGCACCTCCTCGTTGGGAAAGCCCAACGTATAAAGTCCATTCCGGAAAGCCTTGATGGTAAGGTATCCGCTTTGGTAGAGTACGGGGATGGGGTCGGTCAGCATCTCGGTCGACTTGTCGAATGCTTCGGGCAGACATTCGCATTCCTCCAGTCCCTCCAGTTCCATGTTCCGGCTCCGCAGCAGTTCTATCAGGAAGGTAGGCGTACCTGTGGAGTACCAGTAGCTGCCATACTCTTTGCTCTTTAGCACATTGATGATGCTAAATGGATTATAAATATCCTCGCTCCGATGGTTGAAGTGGTAGCCATCGTATCGCCGCTTGAGATGGGCGCACGCCTCCTCGTACGTCTCTTCGTTGAAATCAGCCAGCTCCTCTATGTCGGGCTTGAAGACCGTGAACAGCTCGCTTTCGGTAATGCCGCAGATATTGCCATACGCCGGGGTCATGCTGATGTTCTCCAAATTGTTCAGCTCACTGAAGATGCTCATCTGGCTGAACTTGGTGATGCCGGTGATAAAGAGGAAACGAATGAACTTCACATTGTCCTTCAGCGGGCTGAAGAAACCACGTGTAACGTCACGCAATGCTTTCTGGAGTTCCTTATCCTTCTCGCCCGAACTGTCCAGCATGGGCGAATCGTATTCATCAATAAGAATCACTACGGGTTTCCCTGTCTTCTCGTAAGCTTGCCGGATGACCCGCTCGAAACGCTTGCCGAACGTACCCTTCTCGTGCAGAGGACATCCGTATTCCGCCTCCCATTCGGAGAGTTGGTCATCAAGGAGTTCTTCCAGGTTGAACAAGGCATCGTAACGTGTCCGGGCAAAGGAGATATGAAGCACCGGATACACTGTCCAGTCCTGTTCCAGCTTCTCTATGGCCAGTCCCTCGAAAAGATGCTTCTTTCCCTCGAAGTAAGCCTCCAACGTGGAGAGTAGCAGACTCTTGCCGAAGCGGCGGGGACGGCTCAAAAAGTAAATCCATCCTTCATGAACCATCCGGTACACAAGGTCTGTTTTATCTACGTACAAGCAGTTCAGTGTACGCAGTTGCTCGAAGTTCTGTATCCCTATCGGGAACAGGCGGGTGGGTAGTGTAAATGCCATAATCGCTCGAATTAAAACGTTACGAGGCAAATATAGCGCTTTTATGCGAATATACCTATTTTACGCTCGGGTTCTCTTCTTGGCGGTGTGGGGCAACACGAAAGCAAGGGAGCGCCGACCTTGCACGGATGGCGCTCCCTCATAGAAAATGTTTGTTTAAATAAAAGAGAAAGAGGTAGTTTATCGAAGGCATTACTTGTGCTTGTGCCGAAAAGGATATTACTGGGACACACTGTCTGCCTTTCGCACGCAGCGGATGCTCATGGCAGAACGGACATTATTGCCGAAGTTCGTAGGGTTGATATTGGGTGTTGTACCATAATTAGTGAAGCCGTAGACCCAAGAACTGGTAGATGCTTGATCAGCTCCATCATCCAGCCAGTATCGTCCATACATTCCTATACCACTCAAACTGCCAGTAGAGCTACGGTATCCGTCCCCAGGTAAATACACGTATTTATTATATACAATATTTATCGAGTAGTCACCGTTTTCAGGCAACTCATATTTACCGTTATCAAGAGTAGTACCACTAAAACTAAGCTGAGATGTTCCACCTACGATAAACTCATCAGTCTTGAAATCCGCCTTCTTTGGTATCCTCCACGCTGCATTAATCTGGCTGCATACGTCACCTACCTGAGTAGGATCCGGAGCGTAGCTTAGCAAGCTGTTAATATCTTCTCCCGCAAGATTTCCTCTGTCAGCGAAACAATACGGACCTGTGGATGCGCTACTCAAATCAACGGTCGTCTCGTGATAAGTTCCATCATTAGGATCAGGTGCATAAGCTTTCACTGCAGTAAGGTCTGTACTATTCGAAGAAGGGTCGATGGCCACCAAGCTTCCCCAACGGAAGAACACGCCTTGGTAGCGCTGCACTTCCGCTCCTTCGTTCCCGGTGAGGTTATAGCCATCCTTCCCTACATGGTCCGGATTGACCAATTGCCCTTCCGCCACATAGAAGTTAAGGCCTACGCCATCCCAGAAGATGTTGGAATACGCGAAGCTGTGCGCCGAAATAGTCAGTTGCAACGTGTAAGAGTTGCCTGCCGATAGTGAACTCAAGATATTACTTTTCGAATAATCGACGGCCGTGGTCCTACCGTTGATGACGACTTGACAAGCAAAGTTCACTCCATCCGTTTGCGGAAGGAGATAAGTGGGAGTGCTGCTCGCTGTATAGGGGAACGTCGTAATATTACTTGCGGCACTGAAATCGCTGGGAGTGATACTACCCCTTGTCGTTCCAGCCTCGGGAGTGACACTTCCGTCATCGAATGCTACGGCATCGGCTGTTCCCATGCCTACGTTGGTGAGCGACAAACTATTGACGGATAAGGATGTCACGATGTCGTCGTAAGCCAGGAAGCTGATGTTCGAAATCTGCGCGCACATCCGTCCCAACGAGGTCTTCACCACGTTGGGGCTGTACATACCCACGGTAACTGTTCCCGAACCCCAAGCGGCATCGGATCCTTGAGGCACGGCAACGGTTGCCGTGGAGAGGGTGGTCGACGGGGTTATTGTATAATTCGTTGTCCACGTACCAGTCGTATTGGCAGCATCCGTGAAACAGTAGACTGTGTAGCTTCCCAGCGGGAGGTAGAGGCCTCCATCGGTACCGGTGAGCTTCCCGTCGGAGCCTACGGTATATTGCCTCATGCTATTGGCTATGTAGTTTTTGTTGCTGTCGTACACGTACATCTGTACGAGCGTACCTGCCGTCAACGCCGAAACGCTACGGGTAGCCTTCGGTGCGTCGGGAATCACTTTCAGGGTCATGCCTTGGCCCATGTCATAGGTCTTGGGCGTTTGTTCGGCGCGGGTAGCGGCTACCGCGGGAGCCATCTCCACCATGGGGGTGACCAGACAAAGGGTGTCGCCCAGGTCGTTCACGATGTAGGCGGGTTGGTCGGCGTTGCCGGTCCCGTTGCCATTGTTGCCCTGCTCGGGCTGTTCTATGAGGTTGTTGTCGCACGAGGCCAATGCCAGCAGGACTGGCAAGGCGAGGGCGAGGGTTCTATTTTTTTTCATCTGTTCCGTTTCTTTTTATTCGTTCTTTATCTATCCGTAAGGGAGGTGTGGGAATAGGGTGAAGAGTAGGGCCTATTGAATGAAGCCTGAACCTCCACCACCCTCTACGGGGTCGTTGATGGTGAGGTTTCCACTCGCACGTACGCAACGAACAGGCATGGCGTAGAGGCGGGATTTGTCAGTGGCTTCCACGACTTGGGTTCCATCCATATACAGCGACCAGCCGGTGTACGAGCTGGTTCCGCTGTCGTAGGCAGAAGCTTGACTGTCCTCATTGTAAGCACTGCTGGTCCAGTAATAGACTTCGTTGTTGCCTCCAAGGTTGAATGTTCCTTTATCTCCCATAACACCCGCGGCCGGGAACTGCACGCCCGAAGATACGTAGGTGCTATAGCCTGCCCCACCCTTAATCATATCGGATGCACCCTCCTCGGGATAATATTCATCATTTTCACGGAGGGTTATATCTTGCCAACTGTCCGAGCGTTGCCACGTCTTGTTATAGCTAAGCCACGTGCTGGTATCCCACGGCTTGCAGTCGTCGGTAATGGTAGAGAAAGGGTGAGTGTAAACATCGACTGTCGCGTGTGGATCCATCTCCCACGAGGTGGGCAGGCGCCACTTGCCATTGGTGAGATAGGCACATACGTCGCCGTAGTCATTGCCGTCGGTGGAGTGGTATCCCGTGCTTGCCCATTGGGCGGTGACGAAGTTGTTGGTACGTGTGAAGTCGCTCCAGCCATAGGTACTGCTCACCTTTGTATTGTATAAGCTGAAAGGGTAATTTATCGAGATGGGGTGCTCGTTAAAATATGTCGGTTGATAAGTACCATCGTACGCGGTGGAGGGTGTATGTGTCCCAATAAGGGGTCCGTTTGGGTCTGGCTTATCAATTATTGAGCCTGGCACCCCATAGGCACTGTACAAGCCCGGGGTGATAGCAACGAGGGATCCCCAACGGAAGAAAACGCCTTGGAGGCTTGCGGGGTTCACGTTAGGATGGGCAGCTGTAAAGGTGGCATTGGGCGTGTACAGCGTCGTCTGGTCTACGTAGAAGTTCAAGTTCGTCCCGTCCCAAAAGATGTTGCTATAGGCGAACTTCGGTTTTACCTTGGCGGTAAGGCGGCTCGTGATTTGATAGGTGTGGCCCGGCTCAAAGCTTATGGGGTTGCCATCGGCATCCAACATAGGGATGTCATAGTCGGTGATACAGGTGTGGGTGGTGGAAGTGCCGCTGCTATTGTTCGTCCAGAGGTCAAGCGTATAGAGGTGCATATAGGCATCCGCACCTACCACCGGAGCAAACCATTCCGATTCGGCGAGGTTGCCTATAGCAAAACTAGGCTCGTCCTGGGCGGCGGTATAGATTTTGTGCCAATGGTCGCCCCCCATCTCTGTCGGGCTGTCGGTGGCGGTATAGATATTGCTAATCTGGCTGGTAGTCAACTGAGTGTTACTCTCCCCGATACGATCGGGCACCTTCATAAGGTCGGAAAGTTGGGCTGTGGCGTGCATGGGGTATAAGCCGGCGGATACCTCTTTGATGGCTTCTCCACTCTTACCGTCCACTATCAGTTGCCATGCCACGTTAGTGAGGAGGTGCTTGAGGTGAAGCTCCGTTGGATTACCAACGATGGTAGCTTCCCCGCCTGAAACTGTCACCGTAAGCGACGAGCAGAGGGCATCACACAGATTTTTACCCGTGCTGGCGTAGAGCGGGATGTTGGGATGTAGCAACGTCGCACCATCGGGCAGTGGGAAGTATTTGCCTGTCACGATGTCCGCAGTCGAAGTCCACGTCTCGTTCACCTTGGAGAAGTAGGCGGAAGGAGAGGTGGAAGAGACGGGGTATAACTTGCCAAAGGTATTGGTGTTGAGCGAGAAGAATACCAGCTTATATTCGTTGAGGTCCGACGGTACCTCAAAGGTCAATGCCCCGTTATCGTCCGCCTGTAGCAGCTCGTATCCCACCAAGTCTGTTGGATTCGACACTTTATCAGGGTTGCCGATGACCAACATCAAGACAGTCACGTTCTTTTTAAGCTTGGTGACCCTTGTCTGAGGCGTTTTGTTTACCGTGAGGGTGGACTCCAGCATGTATCCGTTGCCCAAGTCGTTGGTAAACTGAATAGGGGCAGTCGCCTGCACGCGCGTACTTGTTTCTCCCTGCTCTATCGACATGGGTATGCGCACGGTCAATGTCCCGTCGGCATTGGGAGTGGAAGAGGGGGTGGAGTTCCCGTCGTTATCGTCACTACATCCGCCCACGCATAGCAGGGCGAAGACTATTGTCAGGAACCATACGTTTCTTTTCATCATCTTTTTTCTCATACTTACTCTCTTTCTTTTCATTTCTTCTACATTGTTAGTTACTCCAGCTCGCCAAACGACGTATCGTCGCCCAGTACTCCGCTGGCACTGCCGTTGGTGTTAGGGGCTTCATCCAACGTCAACGACTGTGAAGGTGCCTGAACAGGCGAACCTACCATGATTTCACCATCCAGCCACACGGGCAGAACGGTAAACATAGGCTTTACATAGAATTCTTTTCTCTTTTCTACGTTTCTTTCAGAATCTCTCAATCTCATCATAATGCATTCCTTTTATTGACTATGGCGGCAAAGATAAACCATCCATATCGACCCTGTATTTTCATATCCGCAATTCATTTTGCTCCGCAGCAAATTAATAGTATTTAACCAGCATGTCAGCCTTGCGCCTTTTCACAGCCGCAATTTAGAGAGCACAGACGCAATTTAGCGTGTCCGTAGCCTCCTGTTTGCCAAAACTATCTACCCGCTCAAGGAAAACGGCAAGAATCAACTGATTTTTTGTCCATGCAAATCCGCTGGAGGCAAAAACCGGTGATTATTCGTCCATGCAAATCCGCTGGAGGCAGAAACGGGTGATTATTCGTCGACCGCCCCCCATCGAATGTAGATAATGGAGGTTGGCCGCCCCCATTCTTCATTCTTCATTTCCTCCAAGCTAAAGAAGGGCAACCTCCCTTACGGAAAGTTGCCCCTCTTGACCAATAATTCAATTAAACAATATATTCAGAGCGGATGATTAGTCTTTCCAGCCAATCTTCGCGTGTGCACCGTCGCAGAATGGCTTGTTCTTCGAAGCTCCGCAACGGCAGAGGTGCGGTTTATCTACTACTTGGGTCGTGCCGTCGGCCAGTGTCAGTTCTACTTTGCCGTCTACCAACATGGGTGCGTTGGGGATTACCTTGATCTTCAAGATAGATTCTTTCTTTTCTTCCATAACAAATTAATTAGTTAGTCAATACTACGCAGGGCTATCGCCCTTTTGGAATAAACGTGCCAACGACAGAGAATGTTTAGGGGCGCGACACAAAAAAACCGGTCTTGCGCACAAGGCGCAAGACCGGTTCGGCTATTAGTCAAGGATCTAAGAAATTGAGGTTGAGGTTTAAGGTTCGTCTACGAATTGCCCAGTAAAGTCTGTACCGTATTGTGCAGCATTAACAATATAAGCTAATATATTCTTCAAGAATCGAGCTTGAGGACTATTGTCGCCATAGTTGTTGTACATCGAGTTGAAGATCTGGGTGTTCAGGTAGCAAACATTATTCGCAGGATCAATACCCATTGAGCAATGAGAGGGATCTAACATGATTATAGGAATCATGGTTGATGGCCATTGGCTGAATCCAATCCTGTTATACTCATCTGTAGGTCCTGTCTGGTAAACAAGATCTCCCAGGTCTATCGGCGTAGCACCGGTGAACGGTCCTGTCTTCGTCAAGTATTCCCACAGCTTCTGGCCACGCTCGTTGTCTTCACTGTACTGTTCAGCCGTTTGCGGTGTCACAGCTACATTGGCGGGTCCTGCCAGATTCTCTGCGTATGCATAGCCCGAAGCGCCACTACCATAGAGGGCATTCATGTAGGGAACCATCCAGTTGTCCCAGTAAGCGACAGGCACGATGACAAAGTTACGAGCTTTATCCGAGTTCTTCCAAGTGATAGACTCGTTGGTATGGTTGTCGCTATAAGGAGTATCCTCGTAGTAAATACCCATATCGGAAGCAAACGCCGGATTCGGAGTATCCGTATTCGTACCCACAGTCAGCTGTAGCGGGATGGTCGTATAAACAACGCCCTTAGGTCCGAAGTTACTTGAATCGAACAGGTATTTGGCCACATAGTTAGGATTACCAGTCCTCGTAGGAGTAGCTTGGAAGCCCATCTGGTAATAATCTTGGGTCATGTGCTTACGTACACTAATCTGTCTCGGATTCAGCTTCTTCTGCTTAGCGACAATCTGGGTCTGTACAACTGTACCGTCGATGCTTACTGTCACGGTTGCGGTCGGTACGACATTCGGTATCGTGTTCTTCTCAAACTCGATGAAGAATGTCTCGCCAGATACACCCTTGAGAGTTGTCAGGTTGTCGCCATCCACCTTGCCGATATGTGCCTTACCGTTGGTCACATCCAAAGTAGCGGTCCACTTGTTGGAGGAGGTTACTATGATGTTAGGAGTCTTTCCACCATCAAGTGCCAAGTCGGTCAATGTCGACGGGTTGAGCGTGATGGTCTGTACGGCCTCCGTTACAGTGAGGCTCTTGCCTACGGAAGGTTTGTTCTTCAGCTGTATGCGGTACTGTGCCTGCAACGGGCTTGCCGTCCTGTTGGAATCGGCCGTGATGGTAAAGACGTGGTTGCTATAGTCGCCCGACATGTGGTCGATGGTAAAGGCGTCAGTGTTACCACCTTGCGCGATGATCTCCCATTCCGGATTGCTATCCTGGTCGGTAGTCACCTGGAAGGTATTTGTAGCGTTCGGGTCGGCCACTTCACCAAAGGCATTGAAGGCCAGTGTAGAGGCAGCAGGCGTAATGGATACACCACCAGCACCACGTTGTCCCAGCACGAGGGTTACAGTCTCCTCGGAGTTGGCATCCAGTATGAACTGTACGAAAGCGTATTTGGGCAATACATCGTCGTTGGTGCCTGTGGTGACAAACGTTACCCGGTCGCCACTCACACCGGTTATCTCGGTAGGATTGCCACTCACGGCAAAGGCAAATACACCGCCCAAACTGTTGTTGTAAATCTTAGCCGTCCAAGGCCCTGAGCTGGTGATACGTACAGGCGTACTGTATTCGTTGGCATTTGACGGGAACATCTGGGTTGTGTTGTTGTCCAACGTGATGTATTGGTCCGTATTGCCCGATTGCGTCAGGTTGATGGTTGTCTTCAACGTTCCAAACTCCAGTTCGACGATACCGTTCAAGGTAATGTCGGAAGCGTCGGCATGGACAAGCAGTTGGTCTGCTGCCAGTTTTACTGTCCAGCTGGTCGGTATCTGCACCCTGGAGAGACGAAGCGTCTTCTCACCTACGGCAAAAATCTGTATCGTATAGTCTTTCGACTCGGGAGTCATCTGCAGGTTGGTTGTACCTACGGCCAGCATATTGCCTTCATTGTCGACAATGACAGAGCCACCCGGATCGACGTTCCAGTCGTTCACGTTGATGTCCAAACCAAGGTTCTGTTGTTGGTTCACGGCATCAATCTCACTCTTGGCACCTTGTGCTTTCACACGTGAGATGGTAATCGTATAGAGATAGTTGCGTTTTAGGTACTGCTGGTTCTTGTTCACGATGTTTACGCGGAAGTATTGGACGGTATCTTCATCGTCCTTTTGCATACCTACCACCAAGCAAGTGGTCAGCGTATCCGTCTGGGTGCTGCTCTCTACATAGTTCTCAAGAGCATACAGTCCACCATTCGTTATCGCTCCCAATCCAGTCTTATCGCTTTCTATGCCATAGAAGCGTTTGGTGTGGTTGGTTTGGATGCCCGAAACCGTGGCCCAATACAACTCGGTCGTGGCAGCATTCCATATAGAAGCGCTTACCAGTTGGTAGCCCGAATAGTTGTTGCGCACGTCGAAACGTGAGACGACACGTTCCAGCAACAGGTCGATAGACTGATCTTGAGCAAGCTTTTGATAGCGTTGCGTCATTACCATACCATCATTGTCATTGGACAGTGGGTGCCAATCGCCCCAGCCCAGATTCGTATCATTGGCATCTAAAGTCGTACCCGTAGTGGTGTACTTATTCTGCTGGATAAACTCCGTCTCCGTCAAACCCGCAAAGCTGGATTCATCGATGTTCGCGAGGCTTGCAGGAGCATTGGCGATAGCCAAAATCGTATAAGCCTTGGAGTTTACCAAACCAGATGTGGTAGGGAATATCACATTGAAGGTGCCGTTCAGTCCATTGCCTATCTCTGTGTCAGGGACATCGTATTTAGCGATGTAAGTGCCTGAGCCATCGTCAGAGTAGTTGAAGAAGTATAGGCGCAAGGTCTTTACAGTCTTCTCGGCGTCGGTAGCGGCTGCCATGGTGGCGCGGGTAGCATTGCCCGTAAGCAAGCCGTCGACCTTATAACTGACCGTCAAGACGCGCCCTTCCTGTGCGGCTATGGTTGCCTGCTCATCGTTCATCTGACATCCAGCGAACAAGAGGGTAAAAAGCCCCGCAAAAAGAAACACTAATTTATGCATCGTTCTTATCTGTTTATACATTAGTTACTAAATAAATAGATTATTGTTCATCCACCGTGGTGGGGTATCCCAGATGCCAATCCATTGGATCGTTGGCATCCTGTGTTACCTTGATGTCGAACGTTAGTTTACCGGCGCAGGTCACCGTGAACTCTTGCGTGAGGTCAGTAGCAGAAGCGTCATAGGCCTCGAGTGAGGACACTTTGAATGTAGCTTCGGTGATGCTGGTCGTTGTCAATAGGTCAAGGCGGAAGCGCGTGGTGGAGGCGGTGGTATTGCTACCGTTGCCCGTATCGCCTTTAGGCTTCATCAGGAGCTGAGTGAGGTCATAGTTGGTGGTAAAGGACAGAGTGGTGTACGAGCCTACAGATGGGCCAATATGTATATCGCTCCAACGTTTGTCCAGTATGAGGTATTTGGTGCCGTCTACCAGGATGTCGCCATCCTGCTGTTGGTCCCAATCCACTACTTGATAGTCCATGTTTTGCGGCTCACCTTTTTTGGCCTCTTCGAGGGTGTTATAACCGTCGCCATTCACTTTGGTAATGACGATGTAGAACTTGGTATTGCGGGTCACAGCGCGAACGGCCGAAGCATTGTCGGTAGCCACAAAGGCCAACGGATAGAAGGTGCTGTCCGTCTTCTGCGACTCACCCCATTTGCCTGCCAATATCAACTTGGAAGGTCTGGGTGTCACGTCGTTCTCATACATATAGAGCTGGTTGGCTATAGACAATCCGCCCGTAGGTACGTCGTACTTCCAGTCCTTATAGACGGGTGACACGGGCACATCGGGCTTGTCGAACACATTGGAACCGGCTGCGCTCCTGTTGGCTTCGCTGAAAGGCAGATAGCCGGTAGTCACAGCGTCGGCTATCCAGCCTTGCGATAGGGTGAACGTAGCGTCGGAGACCGTTACATCGGCCAAGGCCACGGCACGTACCAGCGAGATGGTCCCGATATTCTTGTAGGCGCTTCCCTTGTCGATGCACAGACCTTTGTACATGCCCCACATCGGTAACCCCTGGTTATCTATGTTGGCAGCCAGCGTAGCAGGGTCGGTGTTGAGCGTGAACAGCTCTTTCACCGCGCTCCACGTCATGCCCTCGGTGATGCTACCATTGGTAGCCAACGTGTGGGCGTTGACGGCGAAGTAGACATCCAGCGAGTCGGCCTGCAACAATACCGCTTGGTAGGACGAACCCCCGGAGGTGTATGCCGTGCGGCTGTAGAGGAAGGTGGCGTCGTCAAGGCTCTTGTCTTTGCCGTCGAACACCAACAGGTCCAGCGAGTGCAAGGCTTGGTCGGCGTCTCCAGCGCGTGTGGCCGAATGTTCTTGCCCCACGCTGAGCCGCATAGTCACTTCACACTCATTCGCTCCGGGTGCCGGTAGCGGCGTCCTTTCGTCGGAACAGGCGCCCAGAACGAATGCAGTGGTGAAGGTCCAAAGAGAAAGTATATTCTTTAACTGAGACATATCTTTTATCAATCTCTATTCATTTATAATTTAGCGACTTCGCCTGTTACTGTCCAGCCTGCCACGTCGATGGAGACAGTGGCTGCCTGCATGTTGTAGCGAAAGACAATGTAACCGCCCGGTCGCGCCGGTACGGGCACATCTTGCGGTGCCCGTAACTCGGCGATGGCTCCTGTTCCATCCAGGACTTTTACGCTCACGGTCTCGCCCTCTTTCGATGGCATCGCGCTTACACATCCCGTGCTATACTCGCCGTTGACGGCAGGTACGGCTTCCAAAGTAGCTTGTAGGGCAGCATCGTTGCCGACACCATCGCCTTCCAAGTTTGCTCGTCCGGCAGTACCTTCGATTTGTACCGAAGGCGTTCCGGTAGGAGTGAATCCTTCTACTTGGACTTCTATCAAGCAATCTATGGGGCTAAGCGCTATCTTTGCGAGAACGCGGCCGGTGGTCTTCTCCACCGTAGCATACCCTTCGTGGAATTCGCGGGAGCCAGTGACGTGGTCGGTTGTTTCTGTAGTCGTCGCGCCCGATTCAAGATAGTAGGAATCAAATCGGGTCCCTTCGGCTACCGGCTGATAACAATCGCCCGTAGCTGTCCGGGGTATTCCCCATGCTACCAGTGTCATCGCCTCTTCCGCTATCCCTTCGGGCTTCTTGATGGTGCATTGGCCATGATGGATGTCGGCATAAGGAATGACGGTCGAAGATACTGCCTCACCGCCTTGAAAGGTGGTGAGGAGTATATCGTTGCCAATCCTCGAGTCAAAATCACCATCGCCCGCATACTCGTCGTGCACGGAGAACTGCAGTGTGAGACACTGCTCCTCGTTCTCGTCGAAACAACTCGAGAGCACGAAGGCTAAAGCTGAAAAACATACGAGTAAGACTCTTTTCATTGATTTGGTATAGTATGCGACGATAGGATCGCACGAGGTTTTTACATCTGGGTTGTCTCGCTCAATACATTCCAGCCGGTTACACTAATGATGAAATCGACATTGGCATTCTTGGGATCGGGAACGTATGGGCCAGGGCCTTCAGCAGCACCCTGAGGCGTGCCATATCCGGCAGTCGTGATAGTACCTACAGTCATGGTGAAAATCTGGTTGCGCGGTACGCTGAAGTAAGGTACAGTAGTACCGTCGCCAGCGATGAAGTTGGCTCTCCAGTAACGGGGGCTGCTATCGCTGTTGATGGTACCGGCTACGTTGGTTCCATGAACACGTCCCTGAATGATATAAGCATATACGGTGCTGGCCACTGACTGCTCGGTGCCGTTCACTAACTTACGTACGGGCTTGTTCTCGTACACGTACACCGGTGCGTTGGTCTGGAACCAGCTGGCTCCGTTGGCACCCGAGTAGTTGGAAGTAAAGTTGCCTTGAGCGTCAAAAGTTGCCTTGTCGTACAGGTCGATAGCCGGTGTAACAGCGTCGTTGAAATACGAAGCTTGTACATAGGTGGACATCGTGGCGTCATCGTACACGTCAGACTTCTGCAAGCCGTTGATCACAGCGTAGCCAGAGAGGGTAAACGTATATTTGTCCGTGGGGGTCAGTCCGCTACCAGCGCCAAACATAGCATCGATGCTATCCTGCGGCAGAGAGCTGAAGTCCACAGCCGTAGTTCCGGTTACCACTTGGGGTGCCAGTACTTTCGATACGAAACGGGCGATGCTGATAGGTACGTTTACCGAACGACCTTCGGATACACTCCATGTATCAGACAGGCCCGACATAGCAAAACCCTTGGTAGGCACCACGAGGCTATTCGACTTGTCCATCACTGTTTGGGCGAGGGTCTTCTCAACTTTCTCCAAGTTGGCATAGTCGCCGTCGGTTGCGCTGTTCTTGATAGAGTCCAACGAGGTGTTGGCAACTACCAATACTCGCTTGCCGTTGCCTACGTTCACAGGCAGGGTGTAGGAGTTACTGGAACTAATGGTGGGGATGTTGACAAACGGACTCTTGGTGTCACGTGAGCCATCACCATTGAATACGAATACTTGCAGATTGGACAAAGTCCGTTCGGCTGCCGTTCCTTGATCGGTGGCCCGTGTGCTGCGAGGGGCGTTAGCCAACTGGAAAGTTACGCTCGCTTCATCTCCCGAAGTCGCTGGAATCGAAACGTTTTTCTCATCATTGGTGCAAGCTGCCACTGCTGCGCCTGCCATTAATAAAGCCAATGCTTTATAACTTCTCTTCATTTTAAAAATCTCCCTAATCTTTTTTTAATTAACTAAATAGGTTTACTGTTCTCTTTTTCTTCTCATTCACTTAGAATGCTCTTACGTAAAGAATACAAGATTGCTACAAAGTTATATCAGGCGACAAGCAGAAAAAAATGTGGTTCTTCGTAAAACGGCCGTGTTATTGGGACTAAAGCGCGTAGCTTGACAGGCGGCTTACTGTGCAGCGAGTATTGCATCCCTTTGATTTCTCCCTCCCAGAATGTTTTTTTTCGTATTTTACCCTCATACCCTCACTGTATATGGCTTAACGCATTATAAACAAGATGGTTAACCAGTGAGAGTAACCGTGATGGTAACAGTGATGGTAAAGTTACTCTCACTGCGACGGCAAAGATTGTCTTGCCCTGCAAAAGTATATAGAGCGGCCACCCTATTGTCTCATCTTTCCCACCATGCTGGGAAAAAAGTCCCAACGCCTTGGGAAGAAAGTCCCACGGTGTTGGGAAAAAAGTTCCAACGCCTTGGGAAGAAAGTCCCAACGCCTTGGGAAAGAAGTCCCAATGCCTTGGGAAAGAAGTCCCACCGAATGGGACAAGAAGTATGCTTAGGGGGAAGAAGCGTTCATTCGTCAAAGAGTGAGAGTAACTTTACCCTCACGGTTACCATCACGGTGTAATCTGCTAATTTACAACTTATTGGTTGAAAATAGTGAGGGTATGATGGTAAAACGCGAAAAAAAACGTGCTGAGGGGCTGTACAGACGTAGGGATGGAAGCAGACGGAAATCCCTGCCTACCCATCTACATTCCACTCTATACAGAATCATGTAGTATGAACTGATTGATAGGCGGCTTACCTCCTTCCTGCATACGTACATGCCACAAGATTACGACTTTTTCGGATTGCGCCACCCCAATACAATAGATAAGTCACTGATTATAAGCTCACACCATTTGATAGCGCAGGAAAGTGATGAAGTCAGGAAGAGATGGCTGAGGATTCCCGCCAACCGATGGGGCACAAAAAAGCGGAACCAACCTTGAGCAACTTGTCTCTCCTCTATGTTGCTGCTCATATAGGTATGGTTCCGCGAGGGGTTCTCTCTCTCTTTTACCCCCTTTAAAGAAGACGGTAGGTGCGCACAAACTCACGTTTGCAACGTTTCAGCTTACATAATCACAACAGACCATTCACTGGTTTTGCATGTATCCTTTGGGTGGGAAGGTCTTCTTTATCCTAAAAAGGTGTCTTTTCTATTGCTGAAACATCGCTGCTTTCTTGCTCCACTTCACTTCCTCGAGGTTCAGGGCGGCATCGGGGTCGCCATTGGCCTTCGCCTTCTCGAAGTAGAGGGCAGCGGTGTCATTGTCGTTCTTCATCATGTAGGCCACGCCGAGGTAGTTCCAGGTACGGGAGTCCTTGCCATAAGGCAACAGCTCTTGGAGAGCCTCTTCGTACCGGCCGTCCACCAAGTAGGCCGCGGCCTTATTGTAGGCTGTCACAAACTTGTTGCGAGGCGATTCGGGGTCTATCCATACCTGCCGGTTCTTGGAGTCGGTCCAGCTCATACGTGCCTTACGTTGCACCTCGTAGAAGATTTGCAGGTAGCCGCCGTTTCGCAAAGGAGGATAGAGGTTTTCGAGCATCCATTGATAGGGCTTGCCGCCATCCAGCTGTTTCAGCTTAATCTTGCGTATCTCTTGGTTGATGGTGTATCCATCGATGATTTTCAATACCTCTTCCTTCTCATCCATGTTCGAGTTCTCGACGGCAGCACGCAGGCCGCTCCAGTCTTCGCGACCATTGATAATCTCGAAGGTACTGGCATCGGGATGCTGCATGATGGAGATGAAGTACTGCTTCACGCTCTCACCGCGAGCCGCCGCCAAACGGGTGTTGAAGGCTAACGTTCCTTCGGGTGAGGCGAAGGCGGCGATGACAATCTTCTTGAGCACGGCGTTGGAATCTCTCTCAATCACGTGGAACGCTTGCTCCATGGCCGCCATCATACGGCGGTTGTCGGAATAGTCCATGTCGATTTCCGACTTACCTTGCTTGAAGATAATCTTCCCGCTCGCCTTGTCACGGTTCTTCACCAGCACATCGTAACGCTTGTCATAGTCCTCCATAGGATGCAGGAAGGGGTTATCGATGTCGTACTTCTCCAGCTCGGTGAGTTGGTATTGCAGAGGGGTGACATTGAAATGGGGGGTAGGCTTGTAGTTGAGCAAGATGCCTGCCGCTACCGGCTTGGTAGGAAGCTTGGTGAAGGAGTGGCAACATCCTTCCAGCGTCTCCGACAGGGCTAACGATACGTATTGCATCCAAGCCTCGTAAGGGAACTGATCGGTATAGGTAAACTCCTGCTTGTCGCCCTTC
>JAISIX010000168.1 GCA_031261805.1 Mediterranea sp. (in: CFB group bacteria) | reverse complement strand
AAGTGATGAGGTTCTCCTTGCCGTCGGTGCGCAGTGTGCCGATGGGTAGCTGCGAGCCGGTGAGGATGACGGGCTTGCTCAGGTTCTCGAGCATGAAGCTCAGGGCCGAGGCGGTGTAGGCCATCGTGTCGGTGCCGTGCAGGATGACGAACCCGTCGAAGTAGTCGTAGTTGTAATTGATGATCTTCACCATCCTGGCCCAGTGCGATGGCTCCATGTCCGACGAGTCGATGGGTGGGTCGAACTGGTAGGAGGCGATGCGGTAGTTGAAGCGCTTCAATTCGGGCACGTGCTTGAGCAGGTGGTCGAAGTTGAAACTCTCCAGCGCACCGGTCTCGGGGTTCTCTATCATACCGATAGTACCCCCCGTATATATTAACAGAACAGAGGGGGTTCTTTTCATCATCATGGGCAGGTCTCTATTAAAGTGTCGCCAAATATACGGATAATTTGCGGGAAACGCACTATCAGCCTTCCAAAATGATTATTTTAAGTCGCCCATCAGCCGTGTGATAGCCTGCTCGGCATCTTTCGTCTCTTCCAGTAAGTTGACGAACCGGCTGCCGATGATGGCTCCCGAGGCATGCTCGCAAGCTGCCTGGAAGGTGGCGTGGTTGGAGATGCCGAAGCCTACCATGCGGGGGTTGCGCAGCTGCATCGCCTCGATGCGCTTGAAGTAGGCGCGCTTCTGATCGTCGAACGACTGTTGTGCCCCGGTGGTGGCGGCCGACGATACCATGTAGATGAACCCGTCGGTGTGGGCGTCGATGAGGCGGACACGTTCCTCGCTCGTCTCGGGGGTGATGAGCATGATGACCTTGACGCCATAACGCTCGGCGGTGAGGCGGTAATGCTCCTCGTACTCGCGGAAGGGGAGGTCGGGGATGATGACCCCATCGATGCCGCACTCCGAGCAACGGCGGCAGAAGGCCTCGAAGCCGAACTGCATGATGGGGTTGAGGTAGCCCATCAGCAGGAGCGGGATGCGCACCGTGCGGCGGATGTCGGCCAGCTGGTCGAAGAGGAGGCGGAGCGACATGCCGGCCCGCAATGCCCGGGTAGCGGCGTTCTGTATCACGATGCCGTCGGCCATGGGGTCGCTGAAGGGGATGCCTATCTCCACCATGTCCACGCCGTGTCGTTCGAGGGTACGGATGACGTCGGCCGTGCCGTCCAGCGTAGGGGTTCCGGCACAAAAGTAAATGGATAGCAACTCACGTCGGTCGCTACTGAAAAGTTGATTGATTCTGTTCATCATCTTGTTGTTCTTTTGAATGTCATTGGTTCTTGTTCTTCAGTTCGTTGAGGAAGGCCTGCAGGAGAGTTGTGTCCTTGAGGCCCGGTGCCGTCTCGAAACGGCTGTTGAGGTCGTAGCCCGCCAAGCGGGGATGGTCGAATGCCTTCAGTGCGGCGGCGCTATGTGGGCCGATGCCGCCACTCAGCAGGAAAGGCACAGAGCCGGTGTAGGCCCGCAATGCGTCCCAGTCGAACGACCGGCCCGACCCGCCGTAGCCGTCGCACCGGGTGTCGAACAGGAAGAGGTCGCAGGCGGTCTCGTACGCCCTGGTCCGTAGTAGGTCGTCCGGTTGGGCGATGGCGAAAGCCTTGATGACCTTCAGTCCTTCGGCACGCAAGGCTTGGCACTGCTCGGGCGACTCGTGGCCATGCAACTGCACGTACTCCAAGCCGAAACGCTGGACTTGCCTGTGTATCATAGTCAGCTCTTCGTCGACAAACACGCCGACCCGCCGGGCATGCCGGGGCATATAAGCCGGCGGCTCGGCTACATAGCGGGGCGAACGGGCGTAGAAGATGAACCCCATGAAGTCTACCTCCATCAGTTGTTCCATTGCCTCAATGTTGGCGGCTTCACCCATGCCGCACACTTTGATTATCTTTCCGTTTATCATACTTCGTTTTCTTGTTAAACTCTCACCTTATTTAGTGAGGCTGCGTTACCCCCGGGGGTGAGGCAGTGTCACCTTACTTAGTGAGGCAGTGTCACCTTACCTGGTGAGGCAGCGTCACCCCTGGGGGTAAGGCTGTGCCATCTTATTTAGTGAGGTGCCTTGTCCAGCCCAGAGAGGATAAACTCCCGCAGCGTTTCGCCCGGCTGTGCCGTTTTCATAAAGGTCTCGCCGATGAGGAAACCCCGGAAACCGGTGGCACGAAGGCGTCTCACCACCTCGGGGCTGGAGATGCCGCTTTCGGATACCAGCACGGTCTCTCGGGGGAGCTTGGCAGCCAGCCGGAAGGAGTT
This sequence comes from Mediterranea sp. (in: CFB group bacteria), assembly GCA_031261805.1. GTDB lineage: Bacteria > Bacteroidota > Bacteroidia > Bacteroidales > Bacteroidaceae > Bacteroides. Next base: position 6,828 of record JAISIX010000168.1, on the reverse strand, counting down.
CTCCACGTTGGTGACGAAGCTGCCGAGGTGGCGGTTGTTGATGCCTATCATCTCCACCATGGGGTCGATATAGTCCAACTCCTCCTCGCCGTGCAGCTCCAGCAGCACCTCCAGCCCCAGCTCGTGGGCCTTGGCTATCAGCGTCGCGCACTGCTCGCGCTCCAGGGCGTCGGCGATGAGGAGCACGGCGTCGGCCCCCACCAGCCGGGCTTGGTAGAGCTGGTACTCGTCGACGATGAACTCCTTGCGGAGGATGGGGATGTCCACCAACGGACGTACGGCGCGGATGTCCTTTAGGCTGCCGCCGAAGAACTTCTCGTCGGTGAGGATGGAGAGGGCGGAGGCACCTGCCTCGACATACGCCGGCACCACCTCTTCGGGGCGAGCCTCCCGACTAATCCAGCCTTTAGAAGGCGAGCGGCGCTTGAACTCGGCAATGATGCCCGTGGCCGACGTGGCCAGCGCCGCCGACATGGAGCGGACGGGAGTGGCCTCGGCGATGCCCTCCATGAGTTGTTCCAGGGAGACGGCCCGCTTCTGTAGGTCGACCTCAAACCGCTTGTTAGCGATGATTTCAGAGAGTATATCTTTCATCTTTGTGGCTTGTCTTATTGGTTCAGTTCCAGAAATTTCTTCAGCACCTCCAGCGCCCGGCCGCTCTCGAGCGACTGGCGCGCCCGGTCGATGCACTCTTCTATCGGCATCTCGGGGCGGACGACGTGGATGGCGAAGGCCGAGTTGGCCACCACCACGCTCTTCTGCGCCTCGGTGGAGCGATTGTTCAGCACGTCGTCGAAGATGCGGGCGGCGGCTTCGGGGGTGTCGCCGCCATCGAGGTCGGCTTCCCGGCAACGGATGAAGCCGAGGTCCTCGGGGGTGTAAATCTTCTCGTGGTCGGAGGTGGCTACCTTGAAGGGCGCGGTGAGCGATACCTCGTCGTACCCGTCGAGGCTGTGCACCACGGCAAACCGGGTGCTACCGGCCTGGTACGTGTAGGTGTAGAGGCGCAGCAGCGGCAGGCTGTAGACGCCCAGCAGCTGGTAGGCGGGCTGCACGGGGTTGACCAGCGGGCCGAGCATGTTGAAAAAGGTGCGCACGGCCAATGCCTTACGCACGCCGGCCACGGCCTTCAGCGCGGGGTTGAACAGGGGGGCGTGGAGGTAGGCGATGCCGCAACAGTCGATGCTGCGACGTAGCCGGTCCACATCGTCGGTGAAGCGCACACCGTGCTGCTCCATCACGTTGCTGGCGCCGCTCACGGAGGTGGCACCGTAGTTGCCGTGCTTCACCACGGGGAAGCCGGCGCCGGCCACGGTGAAGCAGGAGGCGGTGGAGATGTTGAAGGTATTCTTGCCGTCGCCGCCGGTGCCCACGATGTCGATGGGGTTGAACTCGCTGAGGTCGACGGGCACGCGCATCTCCATCAGCGCGTCGCGGAAGCCGCACAGCTCCTCCACGCTGATGTTGCGCATCAGGAAGACGGTGATGAGCGAGGCCACTTGCGCGTCGTTGTACTGGCCTCGCGCTATGTTTTGCAGGACGATGCGTGCCTCGTCACGGTCGAGGTAGCGGTGCTCGAAGAGCTTGTATAGGATGGATTTCATAAGGGGTCAACTGATTAGGAAGTTACGGATGATGTCTTTGCCCCGTGGCGTGAGCACCGACTCGGGGTGGAACTGGATGCCGTGCACGCGGTAGGTGCGGTGGCGGAGTGCCATGATGTCACCCTCGCGGCTCTCGGCAGTAACCTCAAGGCACGGAGGGAAGGCCTCACGGCTCACTATCCAGGAGTGGTATCGGCCTACTTGTAGTTCGAGTCCGAGGCCGTCGAAGAGCGGGTCGGGCCGTAGGACGCTGACAGGTGTCTGTACACCGTGGTACACCTCGCTAAGGTTCTCTAAGCGTGCCCCGAAGGCTTCGCCGATGGCTTGGTGGCCGAGGCAGACACCGAGTATGCTCTTGGTGGGGGCATAGCGCCGGATGACGGGCAGCAGCAGGCCGGCCTCGCTGGGGATGCCCGGCCCGGGGGAGAGGATGAGCTTGTCGTAGGGCGCCACGTCGTCCAGCGCGAACCGGTCGTTGCGCACCACGGTGACGTCGGTCTCGCCCAGCTCCTTCACGGCGTGCAGCAGGTTGTAGGTGAAGGAGTCGTAATTGTCTACGAGTAGTATCTTTTTCATATCTTCCGTGTGCGTTAGTTCTTTAATGTGACGGCCAGGTCGATGGCTTTCTTCAGCGCGCCCAGCTTGTTGTTTACCTCTTGCAGCTCGTTCTCTTCGTCGCTGTGTGCTACGATGCCTCCTCCGGCCTGGAACCACAGTTCGCCCCCACGGCTCACGAAGGTGCGGATGGTGATGGCTTGGTTCAACTCGCCGTTTAGTCCGATGAAGCCTATGCATCCGCCGTAAGCGCCGCGGTTGTGCGGCTCTATCTCGCTGATGAGCTGCATGGCCCGCACCTTGGGCGCTCCGCTTAGCGTGCCGGCGGGGAAGGTGTCGATGAAGGTCTTTAGTTTGTCGGCGCCGGGGTTGAGTGTGCCGCAGACACGGCTCACGAGGTGGATGACGTGGCTGTAGTACTGCGGCTCCTTGTAGAAAAGCACGCGCACGTCGTGGCAGTTGCGCGAGAGGTCGTTGCGGGCCAGGTCCACCAGCATCACGTGTTCGGCGTTCTCTTTGGGGTCGGCCAGCAGGGCTTCGGTCAGCTCCCGGTCCTTGAGGGAGTCGCCCGTGCGGCGGGTGGTGCCGGCTATGGGGTCGATGTAGGCGTGTCCGTCCTCAATCTTGCAGTGCGTCTCGGGCGAGGAACCGAAGATGCGGTAGCCGCCAAAGTCGAAGTAGAAGAGATAGGGCGAGGGGTTGATGCTCCGCAGGGCGCGGTACACCTTGAAGTCGTCGCCGGCGTAGGGCTGCACGAAGCGGCGCGAGAGGACCACCTGGAACACGTCGCCCCGCAGACAGTGGGCGATGCCCCGGCGGATGTTGGCTTTATGCTCCTCGTCGGTGAGGGTACTGGTGGTGGGGCCGGTGGTGAAGAAGTTGTACGAGGCGTAGTTGCGGTTGTCGATGGTGGCTTCCAGCTCGGGCAGGCCGCTCGCCTCGCCGTCGGACAGCATCTCCACGAGGGTCAGCTCGTTCTTGAAGGGGTTGAAGACGATGACGTACTTGTAGAGTATGTAGAGCAGGTCGGGGGCGTCGTTCTGCTCGTCGTGGCTCTCCTTCACGGGGATATGCTCGAAGTAGCGCACGGCGTTGAAGGTGGTGTATCCATATAGCCCGCATACCTCCTGCTTCGGCCCCGACACCTCGAAGCGGCTGATGAAGGCGTTGATAGCCTGCTCTACCGTCCATGTTTTGGTGAGAGGCTCTTCCCGACGGCTCCCGTCGGGGTAGGTGGTGGTCACTGTGCCGCTGTTCACGCCGATGCTGGCCAACGGGCAGAGGGCAATGAACGACTGCGAGTTCTCGCCGGCGTGGTAGTCCGAACTTTCCATCAGGGCCGACTGCGGGTACATGTCGCGTACCTTCAGGTAGATGCTCACGGGTGTGTGCATGTCGCCCAGCATCCGCTTGCAATGGGTGGTGTACTTGAATGTTTCCATCTTGCTAATCACTAAACGTTAATCACTACTCACTAATCACTCAAAGAACCGTATTCGCCAAGTAAGTCTCTATGTCCTTGTCGCCGCGGCCGGAGACGGTGAGCACCACCACGTCGTCAGGGCGGAACTTCATCTTCGCCAACGTGCCCAGCGCGTGTGCCGACTCCAGTGCGGGGATGATGCCCTCCATGCGTGTCAGCTCGTAGGCGGCGGCGAGGGCTTCGTCGTCGTTGATGGGCAACACGGTGGCTCGATGCTGTGCGGCGAGGTTGGCGTGCAGGGGGCCGATGCCGGGGTAGTCAAGTCCGGCAGAGATGGAGTAGGGTTCCTCTATCTGCCCGTCTTCGTCCTGGATGACGTAGGTCTTCGCCCCGTGGATGATGCCCATCCGTCCCAGCTGGATGGTGGCGGCGGTCATACCCGTCTGCACGCCCTTTCCACCAGCCTCGGCGAGGACAATCTTCACCCGCTCGTCGTCTACGTAGTGGTAGATGGTGCCCGCGGCGTTGCTCCCTCCGCCCACGCAGGCGATGAGGTAGTCGGGGTAGTCGCGTCCCTCGTGCTCCAGCAGTTGCTTCCTTATCTCCTCGCTGATGACCGACTGCAGGCGTGCCACCATGTCGGGGTAAGGGTGTGGTCCCACGGTGGAGCCGATGATGTAATAGGTATCTTCGGGGTGGCAACACCAGTCGCGGATGGCCTCGTTGGTGGCGTCCTTCAGCGTCATGTTGCCCGAGGTCACCGGCACTACCGTAGCGCCGAGCATCTTCATCTTCTCCACGTTGATGTGCTGACGTTCCACGTCGGTACGCCCCATGTACACCACGCACTCCATGTTCATCAGCGCGCAGACGGTGGCGGTGGCCACGCCATGCTGTCCGGCACCCGTCTCGGCGATGATGCGACGCTTGCCCATGCGGCGTGCGATGAGTATCTGCCCAATGGTGTTGTTAATCTTATGCGCCCCCGTGTGATTCAGGTCCTCCCGCTTGAGGTAGAGCCGGCAACCATACTTCTCCGCCAGCCGGCGGGCGTAGTACAGTGGTGAGGGGCGTCCCACGTAGTCGCGCAGCAGTCGGTCGTACTCCTGCTTGAACTCCTCGCTCTCCATCACCTTGAGGTAGTTCTCCTGCAACTCCTCTACGCACTTGTGGAGAATCTCCGGGATAAAGGCCCCACCGAACTCTCCGTAATAACCGTTCTGGTCAACCAAAAAACTCTTCATTGTTCTATCTATTTTTAAGTTATCATTCATTTCATTGCTCCTTCCTCTCCCTGCTCCTTCACCTTCTTATTTCTCCGTCTCCTTATCCCTTTTCGTGGCGAATCGAATATAAAAAAGGCCCTGCCGCAAGTTGCGACAGGGCCTTTTCTGAATATCTCTTGGATGAAGTATATACATACGAGCGCTGCTCCCTTACGACTGTCGGAGTTGTAACGGGCGCCACCACCAATATGTATTTACCAGCATTGTTCTCATTGCTCTTTTGTTATCTTTCGACGGCAAATATAAGCAGATTGTTTGGAACAGCAAGCGATAACTGAACTTTTTTACGAAGATAGGGCATCTTTATTTCAAATGCCTCGTCTGGGAGATCCTTTCTATGCCTTCTCCAGTCTCTCCATCTTACTTCTTATCTCTTCGATAACCTCCCCTGTTTCGCGAATCTCTTTCTTTTTGTTGAGGAGTACTTAGAAAGAATAAAGCATTAAGGAGCGTCTCTGCTGCAATTAGTCTCCCGTGTCGAACAGATTAAGTCCCCGTTCTTCATCATTTAGTTCTTCCGACTATAGTCTTTCTTTCTTTTGCCTATAGCCATTCTTTCTTCCGACTATAGTCAAAAGAAAGAATGGCTATAGGCAAAAGAACTAATTTGTGCATACGGGGGACTTATGTGATGCGAGGCAGCCCGCTAATATGTACGTATGGCTCCCTTATGGTGCACTATAGGGCTGATTCACTGGCGATATAAGAATCTTCGCTTGCCCATGTGACGCATTCTTATTACCTTTGTCTATCAGAACCCATAATATAAGGAGGACTTAGTAATGACGACGATGGAAATGAACAGCATGAAGCAGAGCATGGTAGAGCAACTACTAAGCCTGGACAACATGGCAGCGCTCAACCGTTTGCAGAAATACTTGAATCGCTTGCAACACGAGGCAGAACGAGAGGAGGTGATAACGAAGGAAGAACTTATCGCCGGGATTGATGCGGGGCTAAAGGATGTCAAGGCAGGAAGGACAAGGCCTGCTCATGAACTCTTAAAGGAACTGTAAGATGCAATATAGCATAGAAACGACCGCTTCTTTCGACAAAGAAGCTAAACGGTTGATAAAACGCTACCCTTCATTTAAGCAAGACTATTTAAGACTTCTTGAACAATTGAAAGAGAACCCTCAACTGGGTATAGACCTCGGCAACGGCCTGCGTAAAATCCGTCTGCGAATTACCTCTAAAGGGAGAGGCAAAAGCGGTGGAGCACGTGTGCTGACATATACCGTTATCGTATCGGAACAGGATGCGGTATTGAACTTACTTTATATTTTCGACAAGGCCGATCGCGAAAACCTTCCCGAAAAGGAGATAGAAAGCTTATTGAAACAGAATGGGCTGCGATAAAATAATGGGGAACCCCTATCTCCGTTCCCCATCTGACACGCTATTCCTGTCCCGGCATCAGCACCACCCCTTTCTTCTTTTTGCCGTCCATCTTCACCACTACGGGCTGGTCGAAGTGAATGCGGCGTAGATACTTAGTCTCCTCGGCAGCCGGTAGGGCGTTGAGGGACTCTTGATTGTACACACCGTCGTTCATAAAGGCATTGATGGTGAAGTAACCTACGCCGAAGGAGGTGAGATTCTGGAAGAAGTGGGTACCCTGACTCGGGTCCACGCGGTAGTTGGTCAGCCCGGCCTCCACAATGACGCGGGCGGCGGAGATGTTGGGCCACTTCACGGGTATGCCCAGCCATGCGTCGCTGCTGCCCCAACGACCGGGACCTACAAGGATGTAGTTCTTTCCCGCGGCAAGAAACTCTTGGTTTATCTTCTCTATCTCGCGGGCAATGGCCGGGTTGTTGCCGGCGTTGTATCCGTCGGTCTTCACGTAGACGATGTCGTAGAGGTCGTTCATGATACCATGCCCCAGCGAGTTGTCCGAACGGAGGATGACATCGGCGTCGGCGATGAGGTCGAGATTCTCCTCCAACACCTCTTTGCT
>JAISIX010000147.1 GCA_031261805.1 Mediterranea sp. (in: CFB group bacteria) | reverse complement strand
ACTGGCAGAAGGTGAACATGGTGGCCGAGGGCATCATTGGCGGCAAGGTGGTGTGCACCGAGCGCCGGATGCCGGCACGCCGCTCCACCAAGTTGAGGCTGTATGTGGACCGTTGCGGCACCGACCTCGTGGCCGACGGCTCCGACTTCATCGTGGTGGTGGCCGAGGTGACCGACGATAACGGTCACGTGCGCCGCCTGGCGAAGGACAACATCGTGTTCAGCGTAGAGGGCGAAGGCGAAATCATTGGCGACGCCTCTACCGGTGCCAACCCCCGTGCGGTGGAGTTTGGCTCGGCACCTGTGCTCATCCGCTCCACCCGCAAGGCCGGGCGCATCAAGGTCACGGCCCGTGTGCAGTTCGAGGGGACGCAAGCCCCCAAGACCACCGAGCTGGAGCTGGAGAGTGTGCCCGCCCCGCTTCCCTTCTGCTTCGACGCCTGCTATGCCACACCTACGCCGAAAACCGGGCAGGCTGACAACGCTCAGCAAGATGGAACGGCAGGCCACAAGAAGGTGCTGACAGAGGCTGAGCAACGTAAGTTGCTCGAGGAGGTAGAGCAGCAGCAGAAGGACTTTGGAATAGGAAAATGAGAGGGCACTGGGGATATCTTACGCTTATAAAATGGCTTATCCTATTGAGACCAATTGTACTGTGCGTGGGATGGTTTTGTGCAATTGGGTTCGCTGATAAATTGGAGCTTAGAGAAGACGGTACGCCAAAGGGCATGCGCGTTTGAGCGGATGGGCATGCGCCCACGGGCGGATGGGCATGCGCGTGAATGCCGAAGGGCATGCTCTCAAAAGCCATTCCCATCCCCCTACCATAAGTTTATGCCATGTCCCCCTTCCACCCTTCCACAGCCCCGTGTACATCGCTCTTTGCGGGTGGGAGGGTGGAAGGGTAGAGGAGGAAAATGGAGACCGAGTGGATAGGGAGGCGCTGTGGTTGTCCTTCCGCCTACCTATTATTGTCTACTTCGGAGCTTCATTATCCCTATTTATGGTGATTTCATATCTCGGGAAAAGCCTCGACCTTTGTGGCGTATTAATTTAAACCAAAATAACAATGAGCAAAATTGGAGTAATCTATGGCTCATCCACCGGCACTACGGAGGATGTGGCACGCCGAATAGCAGCAAAAGTGGGGGTGGCAAATGCAGACCTGCACGACGTGAGCAAACTGACCGAGGAACTTCTTGATAACTACGGTGTACTACTGCTGGGTACAGCTACTTGGGGTTCGGGTGAACTTCAGGACGACTGGTACGATGGGGTGAAAATCCTGAAGAAGCATGGCTTGGCGGGAAAGACAGTGGCCTTGTTTGGCTGCGGTGATTCCGGCTCGTACCCCGATACCTTCTGTGGAGGCATGGGTGAGTTGTATGCGGAGCTGAAAGATACCGGTGCCCGCTTCGTGGGCGCTACTCCTGTCGACGGTTACGAGTTCGACGACTCTCCCGCCGTGGTCGATGGCCAGTTTGTGGGCCTTCCGCTCGATGAGGCTAACGAGTATGATAAGACAGATGCTCGCATTGACGCTTGGTACGAACAAGTGAAAGGCGAGTTGAACTAAGTAGGGGTATAAGCTTTATCCTATGATTTGGCCGGCAGGGAAGCGCATGATGGTGCGACACCCTGCCGGTCTTTTTGTGCGCAGGCTATTGTTGTTAGAGGAAATAGGCTTATCTTTGTCGCGGATAAAATGCTTTAAGATATAACGATTAAAGAAGAGAGACAACGAAAAAGGGAATATGGCGCTTGCTCTATTTCCTCCAGCAAAGTATGAGAAAAAACAAACTACTTGCCGCAACCGTAGCTATATGCTACGTTGTGGCTTCTCCTTGTGGAGCGCAGGCGCAAATGACGGCCTCCTCCGAGACAGCTAAGGTACGTGAACAACAATTGGACGAAGTGATGGTGACCGCCTCGCGCCTTGCCACCCCCATCAATCAGAGTAGCAAACAAGTGACGGTCATTGGCCGGGAAGAGATAGCCAAGGCTCCGGTGCAGAGTGTACAGGACCTGTTGGTCTATATCTCGGGGGTGGACGTGATGCAACGAGGCGCGCACGGTGTGCAGGCCGACATCTCCTTGCGGGGAGGTACGGCCGACCAGACGGCGGTGTTGCTCAACGGCATCAACGTGTCCAACGCGCAGACCGGACACTTGAGTTTCGACATTCCCCTCAACCTCTCGGACATTGAACGCATCGAAATAGTACATGGACCGGCTGCCCTCATCTACGGGGCAAGTGCCTTTGCTGGTGGCATCAACATCGTGACGAAAAAGGCCGCAGACTACAAAGCCTACGCCAACGTAGAGGCTGGCATGCACAAGCTGAGAGGCATCGAGGTGAGAGGGGCTGCGGCTACCGGACTGGCCGAGCACACCCTCTCGGTAGGCTACAACGCCTCGTCGGGCTATACCGACAACAGCGACTACGGCCTCTACAACGCCTTGTGGCAAACACGCTTCAACCTGCCGCGCGACAACCGGATAGACCTCCAGCTGGGCTACAACGATAAGCGTTACGGAGCCAATACCTTCTACTCCGCCAAGTACCCCAACCAGTACGAACGCACCTCTACCTATATGGGGTCGGCCAAAGGTGAGTTCGGCTCAAAGCTAAAGGTAATCCCCATCCTCTACTGGAATCGCCATCACGACCAGTTCGACTTGATAAAGGACACCGACAAGGGACGCAACTTCCACCGTAACGATACTTATGGCGCCAACCTCGCCCTTAGCTACCGATGGTTGGCTGGTGCCACCAGCTTGGCTGGCGAGCTTCGGCGCGAAGAGATTGTCAGCTCCGTGCTGGGCAAGCCTATGGCCAAGCCGCACGGACACTACAAGATGGAGGACGGGCGTACCAACGTCAGCGCGGCGCTGGAACACACCGTAGACCTGGAGAGATGGGTACTTTCGGCCGGTGTGTTGCTCAACCACAATACGTTGCAGCATGGTTCGTACCGCTTCTATCCGTCGGCTGGCATCACCTACCGCCCTACCGCGGCTTGGAAAATCTCCTCGACGTGGAGCCGTTCTACCCGTATGCCGACCTTTACCGACCTGTATTACACCACCGCCACGCACGATGGCAACACCGGGCTGAAGCCCGAACGCTCGGAGTCGGTGGACCTTGGGGTGACTTATGGCAACGCCGTGCTGAGCGCCCATGTCACTGGCTTCCTCCTATGGGGACGTGATATGATAGACTGGGTGAAGGAGTCACCCTCCGACGAGAAGTGGGCCTCGTGGAACCTCACGAAGCTCAACACCCAAGGGGTGGAGATGGGCGTGAAACTGCAACTTGGCACCCTGCTGCCGCTGTTGGGGGAGTACTCCTCTTTGTCCGTAGACTACACTCGCCTGCACCAGACGAGCGACAGCGGCAACCTCCTGTCGCTCTATAGCCTCAACTACCTGCGCGACAAACTGACGGCACGCTTCCAGCACCGCATTGTAGGCGGGCTTTCGGCTGGGTGGTACTTCCGCTACCAAAAGCGAATGGGTGCTTACGAGAAGTATGAGAACCTGGCCAAAGTGGGCAACGCCCCTTACCCCGCCTTCTCTACACTGGACCTGAAGCTGACCTATCGCTATCGCGATGCCGCCTTCAACGTGTCGCTGAACAACCTGTACAACACCCGTTACTTCGACCTCGGCAACGTGCCCCAACCCGGCTTCTGGCTCACGGGAGGCATCAGCTATACGTTTCGGTAACTCCTTTACTTATTTCCTGGTTGGGAGATAGCCGAAGATTGCTTACCTTTGCGATGTTTTGGACGCTTCCATGCCGTCGTCCCACGGAGGAAGCTTTAAGCTCAAAAGGATAATATGCAAAAAGAAATCAAACAAAACTCGGTGCGGGCTTGGCTACTGGCCGCCCGCCCCAAAACACTGACGGCCGCCCTGATTCCCGTTATCATAGGCTCCGCCCTGGCCCAAGCCGACGGCGGCTTTCGCTGGGTACCTGCCTTGGCTTGCTGCCTCTTTGCGGGGCTGATGCAGATAGCCGCCAACTTCATCAACGACCTGTTCGACTACCTGAAAGGGACCGACCGCGAAGACCGGCTGGGTCCTGAACGGGCTTGTGCCCAAGGGTGGATTACGCCACGCGGCATGAGGGCAGGGGTGGTGGTTGCCATTGCGTTGGCTTGCCTGGCCGGTTGCACCCTGCTGTTCTATGCGGGATGGGCGCTGGTGTGGGTAGGTGTAGCCTGTGTGTTGTTTGCTTTCCTCTACACTACCGGGCCGTATCCTTTGTCGTACAAGGGTTGGGGCGACGTATTGGTGTTGCTTTTCTTCGGCTTTGTTCCGGTGGGAGGCACCTACTATGTGCAGACGCTAACGTGGACGTCCGATGTCATCGTGGCATCGCTGGCCTGCGGGCTGGTGATAGATACATTGCTGATGGTGAATAACTACCGCGACCGGGAGGCTGACGCACAAAGTGGCAAGCGCACGGTGGTGGTACGCTTTGGAGAAGCCTTTGGGCGTTATCTCTACTTGTGGCTGGGGCTGGCAGCCGCCCTCCTCTGCCTTACATTCCTGCGCGAGGGACGGCTTTGGGCTGCTTTGCTCCCCTTGCTCTACCTCCTTCCGCACGGTCTCACCTGGCGGCGGATGGTGGCGATACGTGCAGGCCGAAAGCTGAACAGCATATTGGGCGAAACATCGCGCAACATGCTGCTCTTCGGCCTACTACTCGCAGTAGGCCTGCTATGTGATTAGCGGCATCACTACTCACTAAACGTTATTCACTCTTCCTCACCCCTTCCCGTACATCTTCTCGTAGTACCCTTGGTACTCTCCGCTGGTCACCTCTTCCACCCACTTCTGGTTGTTGAGGTACCATTCGATGGTCTTCACGATGCCCTCCTCAAACCTCGTCTCGGGCTGCCATCCCAAGGCGTCGGTTATCTTCGTGGGGTCGATGGCATAGCGCTGGTCGTGTCCGAGGCGGTCTTTGACGAAGGTGATGAGGCTGTCGTTGATCCAGTCGATGGAGATTTCGCCATCGGCCTTCTTCTCTTTCTTCTTGAGCACTGTACGATAGGCGGGGCACTCCTCCATGAGCCGGTGGATGGTGGCGATGGTGAGCTTCACTATCTCGATGTTGCTCCACTCGTTGTGGCCACCCACGTTGTACACCTCGCCGGCCGTGCCTTGGCGCACCACCAGGTCGATGGCCTTGCAGTGGTCTTCCACGTAAAGCCAGTCGCGCACGTTGCTGCCGTCGCCATACACAGGCAGGTTCTTGCCTTCGAGGATGTTCTTGATGATGAGGGGGATGAGTTTCTCGGGAAAGTGGTAAGGTCCGTAGTTGTTGGAGCAACGGGTGATGCTCACGGGCATCTTGTAGGTGTCGTAGTAGGCCATCACCACCATGTCGGCGCTGGCCTTGGAGGCGCTGTAGGGGCTGTGCGGGCAGAGCGGGGTACGTTCGGTGAAGTAGCCGTCGGCAGGCAGCGAGCCATACACCTCGTCGGTGGACACTTGGTGGTAGCGCACGCCTTTCCTCCAGGTAGGGTAGCCTTGTTCGTCCTTCCCCATCACCCAAGCTCGACGGGCGCAATCCAGCAGGTTCTGCGTGCCCAGTATGTTGGTAATCAGGAAGAGTTGCGGGTTCTCTATGCTGCGGTCCACGTGGCTTTCGGCCGCGAAGTTCACCACGTAGTCGAAACGGTATTCGGCAAAGAGGTTGTCGACTACTGCCCGGTCGCAGATGTCGCCCTTGATAAAGACACACCGCTCGTTGTCGATGTCGCCGCTGATGGTCCCCAGATTGCCGGCATACGTCAAGGCATCAAGCACCACTACTTTGATGTCGTTATGCTGCGCCAAGATGTATTTGATGTAGTTGGCGCCAATGAATCCAGCGGCACCCGTCACTAAATAAGTTTTCATATCCTATTCTCTTTTTATCTTTCTTCCTGTACTGATGACTAATAGACGCAAAGGTCGGAAAGAAATCCGAGAGGGCAAAGCAATCATCCGCTTTTTTCTCGGGTCAGGCCTTGGGTTCTGCCAGCTCTATCACCTCCAAGTCCTTGAAGGAGCCTTGGTCGATGATGAAGCGCACCAGCGTGCGTACCTTGTGGAAGCCCGACAGGCCGGCTGCTCCGGGGTTGATATGCAGCATGCCGAGTGTCTTGTCGAACTTCACCTTTAATATATGTGAGTGCCCACTGATGAAAAGCTTAGGCGGGCGGGTGAGCAAGCTGCCCGCGATGGATGGGTCGTATTTGCCGGGATAGCCACCGATGTGCTTTATCAGCACCTCCGCTCCCTCTACCGTGAAGCGATTGACCAACGGGTAGAGGCGTCGGATGTCCTGCCCGTCGATGTTACCGTACACAGCCCGGAAAGGTCGGAAGGCCGCCAGTCGGCCGGCCAGCTCCAAGGAGCCGATGTCGCCGGCATGCCAAATCTCGTCGCACGGCTCAAAGTATTCGAGATATTTATCGTCCCAGTAGGCATGCGTATCCGAGAGTAATCCTATTCTCACCATCTTTTTCTTTGTTTATCTTTGTTTTAATCGCACAAAGATACTACATTTGTCCAAAGCATCCGACCCTCATGGAAAACAAATACGAATATCTGAAGCGTGACATCAGTTGGCTTTCGTTCAACTACCGCGTCTTGCTGGAAGCGACAGACGAGCGTCTGCCTCTCTATGAGCGTATCAACTTCATCTCCATCTACTCTTCCAACCTGGAGGAGTTTTACAAGATTCGTGTGGCCGACCATCGGGCAGTGGCTTCGGGCAGCACCAAGAACGACGAGGAGAGCGTGCAGTCGGCCCGCCAACTGGTTGAAGAAATCAATGCGATAGTCACCCGCCAGACAGACGAGCGCCTGCGCATCTATGAGCAACAGATACTGCCCGCTTTGCGGCAGGAGCACATCGTCTTCTACCAAGACTCGCAGATAGAGCCTTTTCACAGGCCGTTCATCACCAAGTTCTTCGAAGAGGAGATATTCCCCTACCTGCAACCGGTGCCCGTGGGGAGTGGGGTGGTCTCCTTCCTGCGCGACAACCGCCTATACCTCGCCATCCGTGTGTATCCCAAGGCGGGACCACGCACGCCTCTCTACTTCGTCATGAAGCAGCCCTATGCCAAGGTGCCCCGGTTTATAGAGTTGCCCCCTCATGAGGGGTATAGCTACGTGATGTACACCGAAGACATCATCAAAGCCAATTTGCCACTTATCTTTCCCGGTTATGAGGTCGACTCGGCTTATTGCGTCCGCATCTCGCGCGATGCCGACATCCTGATAGACGATACCGCCTGCAACGACGAGCTGGTGGAGCAACTCAAGACGAAGGTGAAGAAGCGCAAGATAGGCGATGTGTGCCGGTTTGTGTACGACCGCACGATGCCACACGACTTTCTTGCGGCCCTGACAGCCGCCTTTCGTATCAAGGTCGACGAGATAGTGCAGGGTGGCAAGCACCTCAACGTAGAGGACCTACGCCTCCTGCCTAAGCCCGGCCAAGGCGGCCCGCCTGTGGTCGAAAGGCCGAAGCCCATAAGGCTCACGACGCTGAACGAACGGGCCTCCGTCTTCGACTACGTGGCTCGCAAAGACCTGCTGTTGTGCTACCCCTACCATTCGTTCGACCACTTTCTACACTTCCTCTACGAGGCTGGGCAGGACCCGCTGACGGAGGAAATCATGGTGACGCAGTATCGGGTAGCCGAGAACTCAGCCGTCATCAACAGCCTGATAGCCGCCGCACGCAACGGGAAGCGGGTGACTGTCTTTGTGGAGCTGAAGGCCCGGTTCGACGAAGAGAACAACCTCGCTACCGCCGGCATGATGCGGGCGGCAGGTATCCGTATCATCTTCAGCATACCCGGCCTGAAGGTACATGCCAAGGTGGCCTTGGTGCTCCGACGTGGAGGGGGAGGCGAGGAAGTGCCCAGCTATGCCTACATCAGCACGGGCAACTTCAACGAGAAGACCGCCACCCTCTATGCCGATTGTGGCCTCTTCACTTGCCATCGCGACATCGTGCACGACCTTCACAACCTATTCTTGCTTCTCCAGGGGCAGGAAAGCATCTCGTTCTCTACGCTCCTCGTCACCCGCTTCAACCTCCTACCCGAGCTGAATAGCCTGATAGAACGGGAGATGACGCTTGCCCGTGAGGGGAAGGCGGGACGCATCATCCTCAAGATGAATGCCCTGCAGGACCATACGTTGATAGACCTCCTTTACGAAGCCTCGCAGGCGGGAGTGCAGATAGACCTCATCGTGAGGGGCATCTGCTGCTTAGTGCCTCAGCAGCCATACAGCCGTAATATCCGTGTCACCCGCATCGTGGACAGCTTCCTGGAGCATGCCCGGGTGTGGTACTTCGCGGGTGATGGCTCGCCTCGTCTCTTTATCGGTTCGCCCGACTGGATGCACCGAAACCTCTATCGGCGCATTGAGGCGATGGTACCTGTGCTCGATGCCGACTGCCGCGCCATACTGATACGGATGCTGGACATCCAGCTGGCCGACAACCAGAAGGCCTGCTTCGTGGATGCTCGGTCGCGCAACTGCTTCAAGCCGTGGCAACCTGGCACGCCTGCCGTCAGGGCGCAATACACCTTTTACGACTGGCTGGACCAACACCGGCCGGTGTAACCTAAATGTAACCCGTCTGACATTCCCCTGCAATGCGGAAGCACGTCCTTTGCGCAAAGAAATATCATACAATCATTTATGGAGACTATTTATTTGTGTATCGTTGTCTTCCTCTTCGTTCTTGCCATCTTCGACCTCGTAGTGGGAGTAAGCAACGATGCCGTCAACTTCCTCAACTCGGCCATTGGGGCTAAGGCCGCTTCTTTCAAAACAATCCTATTCATCGCCGGTGTTGGAATCTTTATTGGAGCTTCACTCTCCAACGGCATGATGGACATTGCCCGGCATGGCATCTACCAGCCCGAGCATTTCTATTTTGCCGAAATAATGTGCATACTGCTGGCGGTGATGCTCACCGACGTGGTGCTACTCGACGTGTTCAACTCGCTGGGTATGCCCACCTCCACCACGGTCTCCTTGGTGTTCGAACTGTTGGGCGGCACGTTTGCCCTCTCCCTCATCAAGGTACGCAACGACGGTAACGTAGGGCTGGGCGACCTCATCAACACCGACAAGGCGCTGTCCGTCATCATGGCTATTTTTGTTTCCGTGGCCATCGCCTTCTTTTTCTGCATGTTGGTGCAAAGGCTGGCGCGTATCATCTTCACCTTCAACTATACCAAGAAGATGAAGTATAGCATCGCCCTCTTCGGTGGCGTAGCCTCTACGGCCATCATCTACTTTATGCTTATCAAAGGGTTGAAAGACAGTTCCTTCATGACCCCCGAGACGAAGGAGTGGATACACCTGCATACGTGGACCATTATCGGTGCCGGCTTCGTGTTTTTCACCCTGCTGATGCAGCTCCTGCACTGGCTGCGGGTCAACGTGTTCAAGGTAGTGGTGCTGCTGGGTACCTTCGCCTTGGCTCTTGCCTTTGCCGGGAACGACTTGGTAAACTTCATCGGCGTGCCGCTGGCTGGCCTCTCCGCTTATACCGACTACGCCGCCCATGGTACGGCAGTTGGTCCCGACGGCTTCCTGATGACCTCGCTCATGGGGTCGGCACAGACATCGTGGTACTTCCTCGTGGGAGCCGGGGCTGTTATGGTCTATGCCCTCTCCACCTCGAAGAAAGCCCATGCCGTCATCAAAACCTCCGTCGACCTCTCCCGGCAGGACGAAGGGAAAGAAAACTTCGGCAGTACCCCCATGGCTCGTAGTATTGTGCGCGTGAGTATGGGTATTGCCCATGGCATCACCCAAGTGGCTCCTGTCGGCGCCAAGCGCTGGGTCAACAGCCGTTTCGACAAAAACGATGCCATCATCGCCGACGGCGCGGCGTTCGACCTCGTGCGGGCGGCGGTCAACCTCGTGCTGGCAGGCCTCCTCATCGCCTTGGGTACTTCCATGAAGCTGCCCCTCTCTACCACATACGTCACCTTCATGGTAGCCATGGGTACCTCGCTGGCCGACCGTGCCTGGGGACGCGACTCGGCCGTCTACCGCATCACCGGCGTGCTCAGTGTCATCGGTGGCTGGTTTATCACGGCCGGAGCAGCCTTTACCATCTGCTTTTTTGTTGCCATCATCCTGCACTATGGCGGCAATCTCTCCATCTTCGTGCTCATTGCCTTGGCAGTATTTCTCCTTGTCCGCAACCAACTGATGTACAAAAAACGCAAGGCAAAGAACGAAGAGAACGAGACACTGAAGCAGCTGATGAAGACCACCGACAATGTGGAAGCCATCGGCCTGATGCGCAAACATGCCCGCGAGGAGTTGAGTAAGGTACTTGGCTTTGCTGAGACCAACTTCGAACTCACAGTCAATTCCTTCCTGCACGAGAACCTCCGCGGGCTGCGCCGTGCCATGGGAGCCATCAAGTTCGAGAAGCAACTGGTGAAGCAAATGAAACGCACTGGCACGGTAGCCATGTCTCATATCGGTGGCGATGCCCTTACCGAGCGGGCGCTCTACTACTACCAAGGCAACGACTTTGCCAGTGAGCTGGTGCATAGCATCGGGCGCCTCTGTGAACCCTGTCTCGAACACATCGACAATAACTTTAACCCGCTGGATGCCATCCAGAAGGGAGAATACACTGAGGTGAGCGAGGACATTGTCTACCTCGTGCAACAGTGTCGCAAACGGTTGGAGAACAATGACTACATCAATCTCGACGTGGAGAGCGGGCGGGCCAACAGCCTCAAAAACCGTCTCTCGCAGCTCAAACAGAAGGAATTGAGGCGTATTCAGGAACATGAAGGCAGTATCCGTGTGAGCATGGTCTATCTAACCATAATACAGGAGGCGCAGAACGTAGTGACCTACACCTTCAACCTGATGAAAGCCAGCCGAAAGTTTAATGGCGATTACCCCGTGGCATAAGCATTTACGATTGGGATACGGGGCATTTGTGTTTGACTCTATACTTTGCGCAGGATGTTTGCAATACTCACTTGTCGATAAACTCCTGCGCTTATAAGGCTTCTATTTCATCACGAGACAATCCTGTGACGTCCATGATAGCTTCAATGGACAATCCTTGGGCTTTCATCCGAGAGACGTAACTGTTGGCTCTCTGTTCCGCTTCTCCAGCCTTTCGCTCCGCCTCTTTGGCCTTTCGCTCCGCTTCTCCAGCCTTTTGTTCTGCCTCTCCTGCTTTCCGTTTTTCCTCTTCTGCCTTTCGCTTTTCCTCTTCCGCCTTCCGCTCTGCCTCTTCCGCTTTCCGCTTTTCTTCTTCGGCTTTCCGTTTTTCCTCTTCTGCTTTCCGCTCTGCCTCTTCCGCCTTTCGCTTAGCTTCTTCCGCCTTTCGCTTAGCCTCTTCTGCCTTCTGCTTTTCCATATCTATCTCTATCCTGTAGCCTTCTACTACATCGTTTTGTATCATGATGGCATTGAGGTGCTCGAAGTAGGCATGTTGCTCCTCGGGCGACATATCGTAATAGCGCATCTTCTCCCGTGCCTCGGCCAGGCCGGGGGCGGTGGCGTCATTGGGGATCTCGCCCGTCTTCAGGTAGCTGATCCACTCCTCTAAGGGCGTGACGGCCACCTTGTTGAACTCGTTGACGCGGATGAGGTAATATTCGGGGAAGATGTCCTCGGCGGCCTTGGGGACGATGGCGTCGCGTTGCTTGGTGGTCACCTCCAGCCGTTCGCCCGTGTGCACGCCGATGAAGCTGGTCTGCCCGTGGTATAGGTAGTCGGTGCCTCCCCCTATGTCGAAATAGAGGACACTGATGGAGTAGACCTTCTTGATTTCCTCGTACGACTGCCCCAAGTGGATGTGTTCGGTAATGGCCTTGGACACGCCGTAGAGAATGCGCTCCATGTAGGCCAGCTCACGGGTGTTCTGTATCTCCACGATGATAATCTCGCCCTTGTGGTTCTTGGCCTTGATGTCCACACGGTTGAACTTGTCGTCGGCGGCATCCTGGTTGCTCTCGCTCTCCAAAATCTCCACGATGTGCACCGGCTCGTCCAGAAGGACCGTGAGCAGTCCTTCCAGTATCCCGAAGTTGGCCTTCTGCCGTAGCAGGCGTTTTATCGCCCAGTCGAAACGGATGTAATCATGTCCCATATATTCCTTGCAATGATGATAAAGCAAAAGTAGGGCTTTTTCTTGAGCGGGCAATAACTTTTCCTAATAATTTGTGGTGGGCAGGGAGCTTTCGTCTTCATTTTGAATGTCGATATAATAAGGATTGCCTTTTGCTTGGCTTATAAAAGATTATAGTTCCAATAGAGTAGCACTTCAACAATAACGCTGGCAGGAAGAGCGAAAGCGTGAAATAAAGATTCTACTCCCAGAGGTGCGGTTTGTGAAGGCTTGAACTCAGTATGGGGTATAATTGCATAGCGCCTCCTGCACGACGCTCTTTATATCCTCCCATGATTGACCATTCAACATCTCAAGCATAGGGCTTTTCTCTGCATCGTCAAAGTAGGCTAAGCTCTTTAATGCAAGGAAGATGGAGCCATCGTGGTATTTGCTTTTATAGAAGTCTAAAATCTCATTTAGACTAAAATGACGTAATAGGCATGCTATGTCGGCGAAGTCCTTTTTTCTTCCTCTACCAACTATCGCGGTAACTTTCATAGCAGCTATATCCTTAGCGCTTGCCATACGAATCCCCTCATTCGTTAACATACTATCAATCCAAGGATACTTATAGTTCACAATATCAACCTTCACGTCATCTATCATGTAGATATGGATATTTGTCGATTCTGTTAAAGGAATAAGCGTGGCGATAGAACTAATGGAGTCTCTTATCTGTTCGGTGCCACATGTTATTTGTCCAAAAAGGTTCAAGTCTACAGAAGTACGATGTCCCATCTGTAGAGCCAATGCAGTACCTCCTACCAAGCGTGTATCTTGTAGTACAGGAAGTTGCTGCAACCGTTTTAGAAGTCCCAGTGTGTTGGGATCAATTGTTGAGTGATATAGCATCTAAATTGTTCTTTAGGAGTGTGGGAGATTACGGATATATAGGCCAATGCTCGTGGCTCTAAGTTGCGTAAGCCCATCGCTACTTCTACAATTTTAGGTTGTCCATAGTATTGGAGAGTAAGTAGCCAGTCGCTCATCAATCCATATTCCAGAACCTGTTGAATCACATATTCAGCATGTTTGTCTAAGTCGATACTGTCCTTCCGAACATCCCAAAACAGATGCTTGGAGAACTTCTCTACCATGCAAGTAGAGGTCATCACAGGTTTTAAAACTTCCATCCTTTTACTGTATTGATTGGAGGCAAAGATAGTTCTTTTCCCTAAAAGCATCAAACTTCCCTTCCGTTTACTTACTTTTGCCGCATGATGAAACCGATAGCAATGAAAGAATACCTCGACGAGCAGGTGGCTCGCATCAACGTGCCGCAGTTCATTGAGTTCGACCCCGTACAGTTCGTGCACCGCTATACCCGGCTGCAGGATGTGGAGATTGTGGCTTTTACCGTGGCCACCATCGCTTGGGGGAAGCGGGAGAGCATCCTCAAGGATGCCACGCGGATGCTCCAAAAGATGGGATGCAGCCCTTATGACTATGTGATGGAGGGCGGCTACCGGCAGCTGGGTACCGCCAACGTGCACCGCACCTTCTTCGAACACCACTTGGCCACTATGCTACGCGGCTTCCACGAGATACTGTCCCATCACGACAGCATGGAGGCTTACCTTCGCTCCTGCTTCGAAGAACGGGCGGCGGAGGTGGATGCCTGGGACATCGCCCCTAAGCTTTACCTGCCCTACAACGTGGATAAGAGTGCCTTGAAACGCATCAACATGGCCTTGCGCTGGCTGGTGCGCACCGACGGTATCGTCGACCTCGGTGTCTGGTCGTTTATCCGTCCCTCGCAGCTCTACATCCCGCTCGACGTGCACGTGGCCAACACCGCCCGTGGCCTTGGCCTCCTGCAGCGCAAGAGCAACGACCGCAAAGCTGTGGAGGAACTCACCGCCACGCTACGTACCTTCTGCCCCGACGACCCGGTGAAGTACGATTTCGCCCTCTTCGGATTGGGGGTGGAGAAGTAAGGGCTGCGATAGGAGCGGGTAGGGGGATTCCCCGTCCGGCTACCGAATGTGGAAATAGTCGAAATCCACCCATCCGCCAGGCTGTTGCGTGGCGTAGTAGAACAATCCAAAGCGATAGCCCATGAAGTGCGGCATTGAGTACTCCATCTGGAGGCGGGAGCCTATCTTGTTCCATCGCTTGCCGTCGAGGCTGTAGTAG
>JAISIX010000085.1 GCA_031261805.1 Mediterranea sp. (in: CFB group bacteria) | reverse complement strand
TGGTTTATGTGCTTACCGCAGCAAAGCGGGCGAGGTGTTGAACCACTCCATTCGGGGAAACTTTCTCCGTATCTATTGGCTCTTGTCCGAAGGGATTTCCCTCCAAGCGCTTACCGACTGTATGGTGATGGATATAAACGTTAATGCTTTCGAAGAATCTTTGCGAGGTATCATCCACGAGCGGCTATTGCAACTATTAATGGAGGAGACTATGCGTAGAGACCGTTTCCAGGCTCTTTCTATCGAGGATAAAGTCGCCTTATTTGTCAAGAAGGGACACTTTCTCCGTTTGCAGAACAAAGAAATAGCATCCTTTCTCGGCATTACTCCTCAATATTTGTGTCTGCTGAAAAAAAAGTTTGCCTTTGCGACGGATACATTAATACAACCATCTGAGTTGGAATATGGCGATGAGGCATCACCTATAGAAAGAGTTTCATAGACTTATATATGGTTACTTGCTGAAAGGGAAGACGGCTTTCATACCTCCCTATAAACCTGTACGCAGGTATGATGGTTTTGTCTTATTTGACATTTGGAAGCTGATAGTAAGTGGAATTTTGATGTACTGACGTTTGTTGGAAGATTATTACTTTCTGATGCGAAGAATGAAACTGTTTTCATAAATGCTTGGTTTATAATAGAAAACTCTATATTTGGTTGGAAACTGCTGCTTTATTTTGCATATTTGCAGACGAATACAAATATCAACCATTTAAATTATTCTAAAATGAAGAAGATTACAAAATCAAGTTTGGATGAATTGGCAAAGATTATGCCGATTGTGAGCCATGAAGAAGAGTGTCACATCTTAGGTGGCGGAGATGGTACTTATGACAATCCGTATACCCGAGCTGAATTCTACGCATTGTTGTGGAATCAAGAGTGGAGTGGAGGTTATGTTGGTGATTCAAGCGGCTCTGCCACATACATAGGCTACATAAGGCAGAACGATCCCAGTGTTACGGGTAGTATATATGGAAGTGATATAGGCTCTGTTTCTGAAGCGGAATTCGGGAGAATGTTGGCTAATGGCACTTGGAGCGGTGGTGTAGTGAATGGATATGGGTATGTTGCAGCGGCGGTTACTGTGGTTGGGATATCCGGAAATGCTTCTCAGGAAGGAACCAGTGGGGTACATGTTCCGTCATCTATTGATGAAATAAGTGAAGCGGCTGCAAACCGTAACTGTGGCGGAATTGCTCCGATATATAGAGAGAGGTATATGGAAGGGTATGCTGTAGGGTATTCAAGAGGGTTGAAAGATGACGGAGCTTTGGATTATGTTGCAAGTGGCATAATGGGAGTTCTCCCCAATTTTGGATCGAATCTAAGGAATACGGAACAAACTTTGCAAACATCTTGGTATTCCTCTGGATATACCCAAGGTTATCAAGCTGGCCGCGCGGCGCGCGGCAAATAATAGGTATGCTTAACCAAATATTCAATAAAATGAAGAAACTTTTTGTCATTATATGGTTGTTGCCTTTCCTGTCAACCTGTCAAAGCAAGGCTATCTTTGATAACTATACACATCGGTACAACCTCCATTACGACAGCGACAGCCAAAAGAATGGGGATGTGCAAGGTTGGCGTATGAGCCAACGCACATTTTATTCGTGCGTTCCAATGCTTATGCAGAAAGGTGAACGTCGTTTTGCGGTTTTTGAACATCTGCAGGATAGTATGGCACATCAAGGAAATCGTTTGTGGGTCGATTGGTCGCAACGCTTTCCATTACCCTCGAAAGCAATCAAAGAGGGGCAAGCAATCCTAACCCATGCAGGTAAGGAGGTGGAAAAGGCGGCCTTGATTATTACAGGATTTGATTCGAACGAGAACTTGTGCTATACCGAACGGTGTCCACTTGCCATTGCTCCCGATGAATTTCGGACGGATACGCTTTGCTTCTCTCTTTCATCCATGGAATTGATAGATTTTCGGATTGAGGTTATGGGTGCATTGGATAGAGACGCTCGCTTTGCCGTGTCGGGCGTGGACATAACATTAGATGGAAAGCCTCTCGACGAGTATCCACTAAGGGTGCTCAACGCTACGCTTCCGACCGATTTCTCTCGGACAATCATCCCATTTGAGCTGGCTACTGCCAAGGGCTTTGACAAGCTGGTGGAACTCAAAAAAAAACGGATTATTGCCTTGGGAGAATCGGTACATGGTAGTAAGACAATGCAAGAGTCGAAATACAACATTGTAGAACAGCAAATAGCCGATGGAAGATGTAAAATGTTACTGTTGGAGGAGTCATTATCTCGCTCTATATGGATAAATAAGTATGTGCATGTAGGTGATAGCCTTTCCGAAAAGAAGGCGTTGCAAGGAGAGGATGCAAGCACGAAGGAGTTCTTGCGATGGATATGGAACTACAACAAAGACAAGAAAGAGGAAGATAAGGTACAAGTATGGGGTATGGACTGGGACATTGATGCTGCATCGCAGGACAAAGACATAAAAGACTATGTCGAGGCTATGGATGCTCTGTCGCCTGCCGATAGCGCGTGTGTTACGCATATCTATCATCTATCTGCTATGGTAGGTAACGATATGGGGCGACGCAGTATGTTACGAGATTCCGTGATGTTCGCGAATGCCCGGTTTTTGATTGATGATTACTTGCCGAAAGGGAAGACGGCTTTCATCCTCGCCCATAATGGGCACGTGAATCTATTATCCGCTTATCCTGCTGTACAAGAAGGTGCACCTTTAGGGCAAATGATGAGGAATTATTATCAGGACGACTATTATAGCATCGGCATGTTGGTAGGCGGCGGTTTCATCTATTCTCTCAACGAAGAGAAGATGAGGGTGGAAGCATTACCGCTATATAACCTCGACACCTCGTTGGAAGCTAGTTTAAACCAAGTGAAAGGGGATGTCTTTTTCTTTCACCTACCGTATGAGATGGATAAACTACTGATGTCCAGATTACAAGGAACAAGCTGTGCTGCTCGTGGATACTTCCCTATAAACCTGTACCGCAGGCATGATGGTTTTATTTTTATCCGACATTCGGAAGCTGAGAATAAGTGAAATTTTGATGTGCTGACGTTTGTTAGAGGATTATTACTTTTAAGGCTCAATAAGTGTAACGTAAATCGCTTTCTGATGCGAAGGATGAAACTATTTTCATAAATGTCTGGCTTATAGTATAAAATGCTATAATTATTTAGAATCTACTATCTTATTTGGCATATTTGCGAACGAAATACAAATATCAACCCTTTAAATTATTCTAAAATGAAGAAGATTACAAAATCAAGTTTGGACGAATTGGCAAAGATTATGCCAGTTGTGAGTCATGAAGAAGAATGCCACATCCTTGGAGGAGGTACTGGTGGCAGTGATGACCCTTATACCGTGGAGGAGTACGAGCGTATGCTGGCAAGCGGTACTTGGAATGGTGGTTTTGTCAGTGACTGGGGTTATAGTGCCGCGGAGGTAACTGTAACTCCCGGCAAGAATCCGAAATATGATCATTTTGCAAATGCTGATAGTGGAGGAACGTGCTCTCAAGCGTATGAAGCAGGATACAATGAAGGATATAGTGGCGTTAGTACATGGAAACTTATTTGGACAGGCATAGTGGGTTCTAACCCCGGAGGAGATTCTGGAATTTCTGGTGGTCCTGAATGGGATATGTATTACTATCATTTCGGATTGCGTAAAGGCAATTCTGACAGAAAGGCCCACTGGGATAATTATTTTCAATAAATAGTAACCATGTTAAAGAAGATAACAACACTGATTAGTATGCTACTGTGCTATGTCTATAGCGTAGCGCAGTTACCCCCAACCACCACATATACCGATGCGTATGATTTATGTTTCAAGATGGATGGTACAGACTCCTTGCATCACCATTGGTCCATAGATTTGGGAAATGCTTTGAGGGGCGGGCTGTTTGTCCCTATACCTGATGTGTCAAGGCAATTGTTTGGAAAGAGATATTTCAAGAAAAATGTTAGAAATATGGACCTCTTTGGAGACCGCCTCGTTGCACAATTGGAACAACGCATTTTACTACCCGTCTTTGACAAAGCAGTGGATGGAATCATTGCTCTTGAGAGTAAGGGTGAGAATATTGGGAAGATGTCGATTGTGATAGACCAAATAAACCAAGAGGAGAAAGTCCTTTCGTCCGATACTCTTTCCTATGTACCCGATACAGTGCTGAATGTGGTGACCTTTAGAATACCTGTGTTGAATGCCGATTTGCTAAACATAAGGATTCGAGCAGAAGGGAAACCATTACAAGAGGCTTATGTGGCTTTCTCCAAGCTTGAAATCTTTATTGCAGGCAAGTCTCTTGACGAATATCCACTACGAGAATTGCCTCCATTGCAACTACGGCAGAAGGGTGTTCCCTTATCTTCCAAAATGGAGGATATACCCTTGGAATTGAAAAAGGTTATGGCGGCTAAGGTCATCGGATTGGGAGAGGCCGCTCATGGCTGCCAAGACATACAGCGGTTCTCTTACGACCTGATGATGGATAGCGTGACGAATCACAACTGCAAATTAGTTCTGCTGGAACAGCCCTTGTCGTACTCTTTGTTCTACAATAGGTACATTAATGATGAAAATTACCAATTGGATGAGTGGAGAGTTCCATCAATGGCACCAGAAATCATGCGATTCTTGAATAGGTTGCGTGCCTACAACCGAACCTTACCTTCCCATGAGAAGGTAAGGCTGTTTGGGATGGATTACAGCATTGATGCAGTTTCTGGGTTAGCCTATAATCTCTTCGACTTCATCACTTCCATCAGTTCGTATCCAAGGAGCATAGAGGTGGATAGGTTCCTGTCTCTAATCATGCAACAGGATTGGCTTCATGCTATCCCATTCTTCGAGGAATATAAGGACCAGATGGCTGAACTGCTTTCTGAAGATGAGATAGTTAGCCTTTCGCATATCATGCGGCTTTCGCAGTCGGTGGGGACTGATAGAGCGCGTCGCTATGCACTTCGCGATTCTGTGATGGGGGTTAATGCGCGATTCCTGATAGATAGGTTTGCGCCTGCGGCAGACGAAAGGGTGTTTGTCTATGCCCATGCAGGGCATGTTAATCCCATATCCACTTATCCTTCTGCTCCATGTACTCCTTTGGGCGGCTATATGCGAGCCAGATTTCAGGATGATTATTCCTGTTTCCTAATCACCATTGGGCATGGTAGTAAAATGGCATACGGGGAGGATTTCAACTATGCCAATAAGTCGTTGGAAGAACCTCCGGTCAATAGTTTGGAGGCTGCAATGGACGCACAGTCGGACAGCTTATTCTATCTGGGGACCTCACCTGAACTCAATAGGCTCCTGCTGGCTCGGTATCAAGGACTTTACCATACGAATGAAGAGTTCTACCCCTTCAATTTGTACCAACGTTTTGCTGGGATATTCTTCATTAAGCGTCCGTTTGTTCCCAGCGGGCAGCAGATAGGAATATCTGCAGAAAAACGAACTGATATGTTCAAGTTGCTTTTCAATAAAAGGCAAGAAGCAATAGATGCAATCAACAAGAGGATACAGGCTTTAAAGTAGAGAGGCTGCCAACTTCTTTACCTCATTCAAACGTTTGTTTAGTTTTGCGTCGTTCTTGGCTACCTGTAAGTTGTAATCCGTTTGCATGCCTACTAAAATATAGGCCGGTACACCCAGCGCTGCTTCCATGAGCAAGGCAAAGTCTGTGGTGACAGGCCGTTTGCCATTCAATATCTCATTGAAAGCGGTATACGGTATCTGTAATTGTTTGGCTACCGCCTTTTGTGACAAATGGCGGTACTCCAATTCATCTTTCAGTAATTCACCTGGGTGTACGGGGCGAAAAGGAGAGCTTAATTCATCCATTGTTATTCTACTTGTAATGATTTGTAATATCAGTCAGCGAACAAATCTCTATCTCAATCTGATTGTTCTCACTGGGTATTTCTCGAAACTCCAATCGGTATTGGTCGTTAATGCGTACAGACGAAAGCCCTTTTTTGTCACCTTTCAATCTTTCGTAGTTCAATGATTTAATCAAAAACAGATCTTCCATCCTTACCGTTTTCTGCAAGATCTTGACGCATTTCAGATAACCGCTGACGATTTGGGGTTGGAAACGATGTTTCTTATCGCTTGCCTTACCCTCTTCGTACAGTTCGCGTAGATACCGCTTTTCAAACTCTATCTTCATATATAGTGACTGTTCGAGACAAAAGTAATACCTTTTTCGCTTATTCACAAATATAGTGGATTAAATCTATTGGAGCTTGTATCAAATAGTGTGTCTCATCCATATACAAATCCCCGCAACTCTATTTCCGAGTTGCGGGGATTCTTTATTTGTGTAAACAAGACAAGGGGATGAATCCCTTGTTGTGTGTTACCTTCTGTTTACTTGTTCAACGCCGTTGCCACGTCGACCGCGCAGGCTACGGTGCAACCTACCATCGGGTTGTTGCCGATGCCGAGGAAGCCCATCATCTCTACGTGAGCGGGAACGGAAGAAGAACCGGCGAACTGGGCGTCCGAGTGCATACGGCCCATGGTGTCCGTCATGCCGTAAGAGGCAGGACCGGCAGCCATGTTGTCGGGGTGCAGCGTGCGGCCCGTGCCACCACCCGAAGCTACCGAAAAGTAAGGCTTGCCGGCGGCGATGCGCTCCTTCTTGTACGTACCGGCTACGGGGTGCTGGAAGCGGGTGGGGTTGGTAGAGTTGCCCGTGATGGAAACGTCTACGCCCTCTTTCCACATGATGGCTACGCCCTCGCGAACATCGTCGGCACCGTAGCACTTCACCTTGGCGCGTGCGCCGTCGCTGTAAGCTATCTCACGAACGACTTTCAGCTCGCCGGTGTAGTAGTCGAACTGCGTCTGTACGTACGTGAAGCCGTTGATACGTGAGATGATTTGTGCGGCGTCCTTGCCCAGACCGTTGAGGATGCAACGCAGCGGTTCCTTGCGTACCTTGTCGGCCTTGGCGGCAATCTTGATGGCACCTTCGGCAGCGGCGAACGACTCGTGGCCGGCCAGGAAGGCAAAGCACTTCGTCTCCTCGCGCAGCAGCATGGCAGCCAGGTTGCCGTGGCCGATACCTACCTTGCGGTCGTCGGCTACGGAGCCGGGGATGCAGAATGCCTGCAGGCCAATGCCGATGGCCTCGGCAGCCTCTGCGGCGTTCTTGCAACCTTTCTTCAGAGCGATGGCCGAACCTACCACGTAGGCCCACTTGGCGTTCTCGAAGCAGATGGGTTGTGTCTCTTCACACGTCTTGTAAGGATCCAGTCCGGCAGCGTCACAGATGGCGTTTGCCTCTTCAATGTCTTTGATGCCGTTTTCGTTCAGCGCAGCGATGATCTGCTTGATGCGACGGTCTTGGCTTTCAAAATTCACTTCTCTAATCATTGTTCTTTCCTCCTTATTATTATTCATGACGTGGGTCGATATGTTTCACTGCTCCCTGCTCGGGTGTCACACGGCCGTAGGTGCCGGTCACCTTCTTCAATGCTTCGTTGGCATCGGTGCCCTTTTTGATTTCGTCCATGAACTTGCCCATGTGTACGAACTCGTATCCGCAGATCTCGTCGTTCTTGTCGAGGTAGATGTTCTTGATGTAGCCTTCGGCCATCTCGAGGTAGCGAGGACCCTTGGCCAGTGTGCCGTAAAGCGTGCCCACCTGGCTGCGCAGACCCTTGCCGAGGTCTTCGAGGCCGGCGCCGATGATGAGGCCGCCTTCCGAGAAGGCCGACTGCGTACGTCCGTAGACGATTTGCAGGAATAGCTCGCGCATGGCGGTGTTGATGGCGTCGCACACCAAGTCGGTGTTCAGCGCTTCGAGGATGGTCTTGCCCGGCAGGATTTCAGCGGCCATGGCGGCAGAGTGCGTCATACCCGAGCAACCGATGGTCTCTACCAACGCTTCCTGGATGATGCCTTGCTTTACGTTCAATGTCAGCTTGCAGGCACCTTGTTGGGGGGCACACCAGCCGATGCCGTGTGTCAAACCCGAGATGTCAACGATTTCTTTCGATTGTACCCATTTGCCCTCTTCGGGGATGGGGGCCGGTCCGTGGTTCGGTCCTTTCTTCACCACGCACATCTGCTCCACTTCATGTGAATAAGTCATAATAAGCTATTTTAAAATTGATATAAAATTAATCACGTAGTTGCTGATTTCTCCAAATCGCTCGCAAAGGTAAAGATTTTCTGCCGTTGTGCCAATGGTTCCCCACTTTTTTATATAAAAAGCCCGTTTATGTTGCAGAACATATATAAGTGTACACCTTACACCAAATGAAAGTGTTACTTTTACACCCAAAACAAGGGAATAAACTCATTTACATGGAAAAGCGTGAAGGGGTGTATGCCTGCTTATAAACTAAAAACAAGTTACTTTTATCTATGGAAGCATTAGATTGGATTGTGATTGGAGTCTTTGCGTTGGCTCTGATGGGTATTGTGGTTTGGGTCATCCGGCAAAAACAAAATGACTCGGCTGATTATTTTTTGGGAGGTCGCGACGCGACATGGATTGCCATTGGCGCTTCGATCTTCGCTTCGAACATTGGTTCGGAACACCTTATAGGGCTGGCTGGTGCCGGTGCCTCGAGTGGCATGGCCATGGCGCATTGGGAGATTCAAGGATGGATGATCCTGATACTGGGATGGGTGTTCGTTCCTTTCTATACACGGAGTATGGTGTACACCATGCCCGAGTTCTTGGAGCGGCGCTACAACCCGCAGTCACGTACCATCCTCTCCACCATCTCCCTTATCAGCTATGTGCTTACTAAGGTAGCCGTGACGGTATATGCCGGTGGATTGGTGTTTCAGCAAGTATTCGGCATTAAGGAACTGTGGGGCATCGACTTCTTCTGGATTGCCGCTATTGGCTTGGTGCTGCTTACAGCCCTCTACACGGTGTTTGGGGGCATGAAGTCGGTACTCTATACCTCGGTGCTCCAAACACCTATCTTGCTGCTCGGCTCACTCATCATCCTGGTGCTCGGCTTTAAGGCTTTGGGCGGTTGGGACGAGATGATGCGCATCTGTAGTGTGGAGACGGTGAACCAGTATGGCGACCACATGACCGACTTGATGCGTAGCAACAGCGACCCGCAATACCCGTGGCTGGGGGCGCTGATTGGCTCTGCTATCATCGGCTTCTGGTATTGGTGTACGGACCAGTACATCGTGCAACGCGGGTTGTCGGGCAAGAACGAGAAAGAGGCTCGGCGGGGTACCATCTTCGGCGCATACCTCAAGTTGTTGCCGGTATTCCTGTTCCTTATTCCCGGTATGATTGCTTTCGCCCTGGCCAAAGAGGGCATCGTGGTGAATGGACAAGTCTTCACCCTCAGCACCCCCGACGCAGCCTTCCCCACTCTGGTAGCCAAGCTGCTTCCGGCAGGCGTGAAGGGACTGGTGGTATGCGGCATCCTGGCGGCGCTGATGAGTTCGCTGGCATCGCTCTTCAACTCGTCGGCCATGCTCTTCACCATTGATTTCTACAAACGTTTCAAACCCAATACGCCCGAGAAGAAGCTGGTACGTATCGGACAGGTAGCTACGGTGGTCATCGTAGCGCTGGGCATCCTTTGGATACCCATCATGCGCAGCGTGGGCGACGTGCTCTACGCTTACCTCCAAGATGTGCAGTCGGTGTTGGCGCCCGGCATCGCCGCGGCCTTCCTGCTCGGCATCGCCTGGAAGCGTACCTCGGCACAAGGCGGCATGTGGGCGCTCATCTCCGGCTTGATAATCGGCCTTACCCGCTTGGGAGCGAAAGTCTATTATAGCATAACGGCCTCGGGCGCCGGATTCGGTGGCGACGTGGCCAAGTGGGCTACCGAGAACGGTGTGGACAACTGGTTCTACAACACCTTCTACGCTTACAACTGGCTCTTCTTCTGCGGATGGATGCTGGTGGCCTGCCTTGCTATCGCTATCGTAGTGAGCCTCTGCACCACGGCACCCAGCGCCGAGAAGATACAAGGGCTGGTATTCGGTACCTCCACCGTCGAGCAACGGGCGGCTACCCGTGCCAGCTGGAACCATTGGGACATCATTCACTCGATGATTATCATCGGCATCACAGTGGCGTTCTACTGGTATTTCTGGTAAATGAAGAATGAAGAATTAGGAATGAAGAATCCGCCTATATCAGTCGTTCCCGAATACGTTGTCTCTACGCGCAGTCCATTCTTAATTCTTCATTCCTAATTCTTAATTTAAAAACTGTATGACGAATTATTACTCCTCCAACCCCACCTTCTACGTTGGCGTAGACTGTATCATCTTCGGCTTCAGCGACGACGGGCTGAGCCTGTTGCTCCTCAAGCGTAACTTCGAACCAGCCATGGGCGAGTGGTCGCTGATGGGCGGTTTCGTGCAAAGCGACGAGAGCGTGGACGATGCTGCCAAGCGGGTGCTTCGCGAGCTGACCGGGCTGGAGAAGGTGTATATGGAGCAGGTGGGAGCTTTTGGCAGCGTGAGGCGCGACCCTGGCGAACGGGTCATCTCCGTGGCCTACTATGCGCTGATTAACATCAATGCGTCCGACCGCCAGTTGGTGCAGGAACACAATGCCTCTTGGGTAAACATCAACGAGCTGCCCCCGCTTATCTTCGACCATTCGACGATGGTAGCGCAGGCCCGCGAGCTGATGAAGCAGAAAGCGTCGGCCGAACCCATCGGGTTCAATCTCCTGCCCCCGCTCTTCACCCTCACCCAGCTGCAGAGCCTATACGAAGCCATCTACGGCGAGCCGATGGACAAATGCAACTTCCGCAAGCGGGTGGCCGAGATGGACTACGTGGAGAAGACGGACAAGATAGACCGCCAAAGCTCCCGACGAGGCGCCGCGCTGTATAAGTTCAACGACCGCGTATATCGTCAATCGCCTAAGTTTAAAATCTAATGGAATTGTTATTGAAATAGTCTATGTCATGTTTATAGAATGATTTAAGATGGTATTCAACTAATGGAAGACAAGATGCAACAACAGCCTCAAACGCCTGATTTTAAAGGGGGCATTTTTTTCGCTTCAGCGAAAAAAGATTTTCGCACCAACGAAAAAAGATTTTCGCTTCAGCGAAAATACTTTTTCGCTGAAGCGAAAAAAATGGGACGGAAATGCCCCCCATTCCCCGGCCTCCTATTGTCAATCCTGTTCCTCCTATTGTCCTCCTTCGGCGGGGTGGTAAGGTCGCAGACCTACCCCGTGCTGGTCAACGTCTACACCGTGCCCCCCTACGGCAGCCAGCTGACGGACTATTACGCCACCTCCCGCGAGAAGCTCGTGGTGACACTGCTCAACCGCGACCTGATGAAGCCCACGCTCGAGGTCCGCCTGCGCCTGAGCGTCACCTGCCTCAACGGCGCCTCCTTCACCTCCAAGGAGGAGGCCGTCTACCCCACCATCACCCTCGACGCCGGCATACCCGCGCGCCTCACACAGGGCGACCTCGCCCCCTACTTCGAGCACGTCAA
>JAISIX010000165.1 GCA_031261805.1 Mediterranea sp. (in: CFB group bacteria) | reverse complement strand
GGCCTTCCAAGTCGGCTGTGTCGGCGGGCTTTATCTTGACGAGCCATCCTTTACCGTAGGGGTCTTGGTTCACCAGTTCCGGCTTTTCTTCGAGTGCCTCGTTCTGTTCCAGCACTTCGCCAGCCACCGGCAGGAAAAGGTCGGAGATGGTCTTCACCACCTCGATGGTGCCAAACGTATCGCCAGCCTCCAGCGTGTCGCCTACGGAGGGTATGTCGACAAACACGATGTCGCCCAATTGCTCTTGGGCATAGTCGGTGATTCCTACGTAAGCGATGTCACCTTCGAGGCGAATCCATTCGTGCTCGTTCGTGTACTTCAGGTTTTGGGGGAAATTCATAATCATTCGTTTTTTAAGGGTTATACAATATATATATCTTATATCAAAAAGATGCGAAACAGTCCGTTGGTGCTCGGTGTGAACACAATGAAAGCGCAGAGCAGGCCGATGGCGAAGCCGAGCAGCACCTCACTCAGCGTGTGGTGTCCCAGTATGATGCGGGCCGACCCCAGTACGCCGGCCACGAGGATGAAGAGGCAGAGCCACATCACCGGGTTGTAGCCGAAGAGGTTGCAGAACGTCACCAGCCCGCCTATCACCGCCCCCATGCCTACCATGTGCTCGCTCAGTTTCCATCGCAGGTTCACCACGATGCAGGCGATGGAGAGTAGCAGGAAGGTGAGGATGATGCCCGCCATGTACCAAGGCACGCTCAGCCGGCGTATCATGGCCAGGCAGAAGGCGTTGGAGATGATGGTGAGCAGGATAGGCATATAGCGGTTCTTCCGTTGCATGATGTCTTCGCGGAACAGGCCATTGATTTTGCGGAACAGGAAGATGGTGATCATCGGGGTGAGGATGGTGAAGCAGTAGACGATGCCCAGCACGACGAGCTTATAGCGTAGCGGCATCATGTTGAGGTAGGTGAAGAGGAACAGCACCAAGAAGGCTAGGAATGGGATGGAGAACGGCGTGAAGACCGAGGAGGTGAGCTTTGCCACCCGTAGCAGGGCTTTGTCGGCCGCGATATGTTCTTTTTCTTTGTCCATCGTTATCATTGTTTATAATGGGGTTATAGAGATTCGTGAGGCATCTCACCTTCGTAGCCTTGCCACGGGGATGTTGAGCTGTAAACGGTATTTGGCCACTGTCCGCCGGGCGATGGGGTATCCTTTTTCTTTCAGGATATTGGCCAGCTCGTCGTCCGTCAGCGGTTTCTTCTTGTCTTCGCCATCGATGCACTCTTTCAGTATCTTGCGTATCTCGCGGCCCGACATTTCTTCGCCGTCTTCCGTCACGTATCCTCCACTGAAGAAGAACTTGAGTGGGTAGATGCCGAAGTTGGTCTGCGCGTATTTGCTATTGCTCACCCTCGAGATGGTGGAGATGTCGAGGCCCGTACGTTCGGCCACGTCTTTCAGAATCATGGGGTGTAGGAGCGACTCGTCGCCTTCGCGGAAGAAAGGGCGTTGCAGGTCGATGATGGCTTGCATGGTGGTGAGTAGCGTCTGTTGGCGTTGGCGTATGGCGTCGATGAATCCCTGTGCGGCATCCATCTTCTGCTTGAGGAACATCAGTGCCTCTTTCGACTCCTTGGGCTGGTTGGCCCGGTTCTTGGTATGCTCTTCCACCAGCTCCTTGAAGTCGCGGCTCATCCGCAGCTCGGGTATGTTGCGGTTGTTGAGGCTGAGGTGGATGGTGCCGTCGTCGTCGGTCTCAATGAGGAAGTCGGGCACTATCTGCGCGTAGTTTTTCCCGATGGTTTCACCCATGGAGGCCCCGGGGCGCGGGTTGAGCTTCGTTATTTCGTGGAGGGCCAGGTGGAAGGTCTCTTCGTCTATCTCCAGCTTCCTCACGATGCGGTCCCAATGCTTGCGGGTAAACTCCTCGTAGCACTCCTGGAGGATGCGCTCCTCCAAGTCGAGGAGCGGATGTGGGCCGGGGTCCTCCTCTTTGCGGCGGCGTATCTGTATAAGCAGGCATTCCTGCAGGTTGCGTGCGCCTATGCCGGCGGGGTCAAAGTCCTGCAGCACTTGCAGCGCCTCGTTCAGCTCCTTCATGTTACATTCCGTGCCCACGTATATCTGCAGCTCGTCGCACACCGTCTCCAGCGACTTGCGTAGCAGGCCGTCGTCGTCCAGCGAGCCGATGAGGTAGTCCACCAGCTCCCGTTGGTGCTCGGTGAGATTGCGTTCGCCCAGCTGGTCCTTCAGCATCTCATAGAAAGAGGTGGAGTCGGAGAAGGGGATGTCCTCCGCCTTTGTATCTTTGGATTGGTTGTTCTCTTGCAGCTTATAGTCGGGGATGTCATCTTCGGTCAGGTAGTCGCCCAGCGAGTCGTACTCGTTGGTATCGGAGGCGTCGTCGCCCGTGGCGTTGTCGGCGGCGTTGTACTCGTCGTCGGTGTCCGTCTCCTCTTTTCCTTCTTCCAGTGCGGGGTTCTCCAGCAACTCGGCGCGCACACGGTCTTCCATCTCCACGGCGGGAAGCTCCAGCAGCTTTACCACCAGGATTTGTTGGGGCGATAGGGTCTGCACTTGTTGCTGTGCCTGCGATTGCACCTGACGAAAACCTTGTGTCATATTTCCTTTTGTCTTTTCAGCTATAATCGCTACAAAAGTAACTCTTTGGCGAGAAAAACGCACCAACTAAGGGGGATTATTTTTCAGCATGTTCCTCCTGGCCCGTTCTAATCCCATTTGGAACCGCTATATATTAGCACGCCGTTTGCGAAGAGTAAGCTCCGGGTGTGCACAAAATAGCTGCCTGCTTTGCACAAACTTATTCGTCGAACTATAGTCTTTCTTTCGAATGACTATAGTTCTTCGCAAAGACGACTATAGTTATTCTTGCGAAGGAGTATAGTCCTTCGGATAAATTTATTCGAAGCGACCGCTTACTCTCTGCGAAGGCGAAAATTAATTTGTGGAAAAAACGAGCTAATAGGTGATTACATCCCGTAGCCTCGTGCGTCTTATCTTCAAAACAACCTGATTTCGCAAGATACGAGCATGTTTATACATGACTCCTACACGGAAGAGCCTCCAAGCCTGACACGACTTCTCGACCCTTCTTTATAACTTACGAAACCACTTATGGAGAATTTTTTGAGATGGATGCTTCCTAAGCAGCCATACGCTGTGTGCGTGGCAGAGTGGGAGGTGACTATATACAGAGTTATTATACAATTAAATTTTAATCTATGAAGGGTAAAATGAAAAAGAGGACAAAAGTCGTCGGAGGGATAACGTTCCTTTCGGTGGCTCTTTTTATTGGCTCTTGTTCGCAAGGATTCGATGTGAATGAAAGCTTTTCGAGTGGGGTGTCCAATGCACAATTAGAATCACCAGCAAGTGAAAAGATTATCTTCAGCAAAGTTCCTGGCAGTGACACTCCCCAAGAGCAAGTGGCATGGCCTGTGGTACATGGTGCTGGCGGTTATTTGTTCACGTTATACAACATGGATGATCCGGCCAACCCAGTGAAGCTCTACACTGATACCATTGATGGTGTGTCTACAATCTTTCAATATGATGATGATACGAACTATAAAGTGGAGTTGACCACATTGGGAGATGCCAAGCAAAATAACAAGGATGCTTTAACCGCTTCTGTCGCATCGTGGAGTTCGCTTGTTCCGGCAACGGTTATCCCTGATGGGACTGACTTGTTCCAATACTTCAACGAGAACCCCATCCCGGCAGATACAACCCAATATGCTTATGAGATGGTAGAGAATGGGCATTATACAGCTTCGGGCGATTTGAATTTTGGAGCAGTTATGGTCACTTTGCGAGGTACTAAAGTCAATCCTCCAATTTTGACAATGGACGGTTCGTTTGTTTCCACTGGAGGTGGTATGATTGTCAAGTATATGACTGTTGTAAAGACTTCCAATGCCCCGTTTATCTCTTATAGCAGTAGCCCTGATAACAGCTTCAATTATAACGGAACGGGTGTTTACGTGTCTGTAGGTAGGGAGCAGACTGTACAGCAATGCAACGTGTACGGCCTCGCCTCCGAGTTTATAACAGCCAACGGGAAGAAGTATGGTTTCGAAAGTCTGTCTTGTCTCAATAGTCACATTTTCTTGGCTCCTGATGTGAACGCCTCCATGATGTTCAATCTGAACCAATCTTTCATTGTACACCTGAATGTCAAGAACAGCACGTTCGCAGACCCTTCTTTATACAATAAAGCGAATGTCAGCTACGCCATGCAATTAGGTAACAACAGACCTGATAAATACGGCTATGGCAAGGGCGATGTGACAGCCACCATCGACCACACTACATTCTATGGATTGGCAGGGAAAGGCAATTTCTTCAATACGGGCCAAGCGCTGTCGCAAGATGGCAATACATTGGTGTTCACCAACAACCTTTTCTATGAAAGTGGAAATAGCAATACGTATGGGAAGTTTGGTTCTGGTAGCGCACATAGTAAAATGAAAGCATCGGGCAACGCTTGGTATTGGTCCGATTCCTCCATCACTACCGGCGACGGCAACAATCCCATTACCGTAAACCCCGGTTTCGCAGCACTCGATCCCAGCAGCAACCCTGCTACTTGGGCGTTTGTCCCTACAGCATCAGATATAGTGACAGCGCAATGCGGTGACACGAGTTGGTATAATTAATCAAAATTCAAGAATACTATAAGATGAAAAGATACGTATACATTGGCTTATGTCTGTGCCTGTTAGCAGCATTCTGCGCTCCGACATTTGCCCAACAATCCCAGCAGCAAGTGGTAAAAGGACTTGTTGTTGATTCGAAGAATGAACCTTTGATTGGCGCAAGCGTGACCATCAAAGGTGGAACCATTGGCACTATCACTGACATAGACGGGCATTTCTCACTCACTGTGCCGACCAACAGTCAATTGGTTATATCCTACATTGGATATACTCGTCAATTTGTTACGCCGACGTCTGGACAGAACCTGAAAATCACGTTGAAAGAAGATACAGAAACGCTGGACGAAGTGGTAGTGGTAGGTTATGGTACACAGAAGATGAAAAACGTAACTGGCTCTATCGCGACACTTAACCCGACTGAAATCAGTGATCTTTCCGTATCCAACTTGGGTACAGCCCTAAGTGGAATGATTAATGGATTGAGCGTCAGCGGTGGAGATGGCCGTCCAGGTGAAACTGCATCGTTGACCGTACGACAAGCCGACGTAGCTTCCGAATTTGGAGCATCCACTTATCATGGTCCTCTTTTTGTAATAGACGACTATATCTGCCCTGAAGAACAGGGACAGGCCATGTTCAATAACTTAGATCCCAGCGAGGTGGAGAGTATCACCGTACTGAAAGATGCCTCTGCAGCCGTATATGGTTCGCGTGCTGCCAACGGCGTAGTGTTGGTAAAGACA
>JAISIX010000030.1 GCA_031261805.1 Mediterranea sp. (in: CFB group bacteria) | reverse complement strand
TCATGCTTGCCCACTCGGCCTATGGCACCGGGGTCGGGGCCGCCGTGCCCGCTCACCACGTAGAAGCAGGTGCCTGCCAAGCGGTTGGAGCTGACCTTCACCTTCGAGAGCTTCTTGCCGAACAGGTGTTCGGTGCGAGTGGTGCCTATAGACGTTTTTGTTGGGGTTCTCCGGGATGCGGGTTTCTGCCCCCACAAGGGCGGGGTGCAGAGGAAAAGGAGCAGGGCGAGGAGCGAGATGCTTTGTGTACGTCTCATGCGTAGGATATATCGGGGTTTCATTATAGGCAAAAGTACAACTAATTTGGCAGATACGCAGAGAAGTTGCGAAATAATGTGTAAGTTTGCCGCCAATTAGTGATAATATAATAAGGTATAGCTATGCTTAAAGATTCAAACTCAGAGAAGAAGAAAATCATATTGACGGGCGATCGCCCCACGGGGCGCCTCCATATCGGGCATTACGTAGGTTCGCTGAAACGGCGGGTAGAACTCCAGAACGCAGGCGATTACAGCAAGATGTTCGTCTTCATTGCCGACGCGCAAGCGCTGACGGACAATATTGACAACCCCGAGAAGGTGCGGCAGAACGTGATTGAGGTGGCGCTCGACTACCTGGCCTGCGGCCTCGACCCGCAGAAGGCCACGCTCTTTATCCAATCGCAGATACCGGAGCTGTGCGAGTTGAGTTTCTACTACATGGACCTTGTCACCGTGTCGCGCCTCCAGCGCAACCCCACGGTGAAGACCGAGATACAGATGCGCAACTTCGAGACCAGCATCCCCGTAGGGTTCTTCACTTACCCCATCAGCCAGGCGGCGGACATCACGGCTTTCAAGGCTACTACCGTACCTGCCGGCGAAGACCAGGAGCCGATGTTGGAGCAGGCGCGCGAAATCGTACGTCGCTTCAACTATATCTACGGTGAGACACTGGTGGAGCCTGACATCCTACTGCCCGACAATGCTGCCTGTCTGCGTCTGCCCGGTACCGACGGCAAGGCCAAGATGAGCAAGTCGTTGGGCAATAGCATCTACCTCTCCGAGACGGCCGACGAAGTGCAGAAGAAGATTATGAATATGTACACCGACCCGGGGCACCTCCGTGTACAGGACCCTGGTAAGATAGAGGGCAACACCGTCTTCACCTATCTCGATGCCTTCTGCCTGCCCGAACACTTTGAACGTTACCTGCCCGAGTATCCCAACCTGGAGGAGCTGAAGGCGCATTATCGCCGTGGTGGGCTGGGCGACGTGAAGGTGAAACGTTTCCTCAACGCCATCATGCAAGAGACGCTGGAGCCTATTCGCCAACGCCGTAAGGAGTTCAGCCGCGACATCCCCGCCATCTACGAGATGCTGCGCCAAGGGTGTGAGGTAGCGCGTGCCGCTGCAGCCGATACACTCTCGGACGTGAAGCGGGCGATGAAAATCAACTATTTCGACGATAAGGAGTTGATAGCTGAGCAGGCGAAGCGCTTCGCACAGGAGTAGGCAACTCCCCACGTCCCAAAAGAATAAGGCACGGACTATACAGATTTCGCAGAGTGCACCCACGGTGGGCAGTCGCTGTGAAATTCGTGTAGTCCGTGCCTTACTCTTTTTAGGGAGGAAGGTGCCCGGGGGGTTATTCAGGCTTAGCCCCTTTGCCTTTCTTTTTGCTTTTTGAGTCCGCCGAGTGGTGGCTTCCGTAGCCATAGCCGTAGCCATATTTGTGGCCGGTGGCGTTGTAACGGCCATACTGCCCGTACTTGCCATATCCGTAGTAGTAGCCAAACTTCTTCTTGTTCATGTCCAGCCCATTGATGACGGTGCAGAGGTTGGGCAGCTTCTTGTCTTTAGCCAACTCGTTGATGAGCGAATATTCGGTCTTGTGCGTATATCCCGAGCGGCACACGTACACGGATAGGTTGACGGTGCGTCCTATCAGGAGCGTGTCGGTGACCATGCCCACCGGTGCGGTGTCGAGTATCACGATGTCGAACTCCTGCTTCAGCTTGTCGATGGCCATGTCCAAACCTTTGCGTGCCAACAGCTCCGTGGGGTTGGGCGGCACGATGCCACCCGGCAGGATGTAGAGATTCGGGCTTTGCTCGGATACTTGCAGCAGGCTCATCAGGTCCATATCGGGGTTGTTGAGGAATTGTGTGAGTCCTACTTCTTTGGTGGATAGCTTGAACACCTTGTTCAGCCCGGGCTTGCGGATGTCCAACCCTACAATCACCACCTTCTTGCCCAGCAGGGCAAAGCTGATGGCGAGGTTGGCCGAGATGAATGACTTGCCTTCGCCGCTCACGGTGGAGGTGACCAAGATAACCTTCTCTCCCGGCTGCAGCATGAATTGCAGGTTGGTGCGGATGGAGCGGAAGGTCTCGCTCATCAGCGTATTCTCGTTTTCGACGACGGCAATGGCACCTTGCAGGTCGTCGGCGAGGGGTACATCGCCTGCGATAGGACATTTGGTAATCTTCTCCACGTCGGCTCGGGTCTCTATCTTGAACTGCATCATGTCTATCAGGTAGATGATGCCTACCGGGATACCGATGCCGAGGATGAAGGCCACTAAGTAAATCATCTTTCCTTTGGGCGATACGGGGTTGTCATCGGCAATGGCGTCGTCAATGATTTTGGCATTGTTGGCGG
This sequence comes from Mediterranea sp. (in: CFB group bacteria), assembly GCA_031261805.1. Lineage (GTDB taxonomy): Bacteria > Bacteroidota > Bacteroidia > Bacteroidales > Bacteroidaceae > Bacteroides. Next base: position 10,409 of record JAISIX010000030.1, on the reverse strand, counting down.
TGGCTGCCAAGGTGATGGCGTTCTCCTCCCGCTTTTGCAACAGCATGAGGTAGAGGCCCGACTTAATCTCCTGTTGGCGTTGGATGCTCACCATCTCTCGCTCCTGACCCGGGGCGTTGCTGATGCGGCTGGTATAGCGGCTTGCCTCACGGTCGAGGTCGGCTTTGGTGATTTGCAGGGCGCGGAGCACGCGGTCGATGGAGATGCGCAGGTTGTCGGCCGTGGCGCGTATGCTTAGGTCGAGGTTCACCATGGTGGGGTTGCTCTCCGTGGAGGAGCGCAGCAGGCGTTTCCGCTCCACGAGCATCTCGTTGTAACGGTCTATGTTGCCCGATAGGGTGACATCCTGTACGCCGATGTTGCTGGGCAGCACCTCGTATTCGTTCCCCTTCATATAGCGCTGAAGGTCCTCCACAAGGTTGATTTGTGTCTGGTTCTCCACTCGCTTCTTCTCGTATTCGGCGCTTCCGCTCAGGAAGAGTTGCGCGTCACTGCTTAGGTCGGTGATGCGGGCTTGCCGTTTGAAGGTCTCCAAGTCCTTCTCGGTGCTTCCCAACTCTTTCGAGATGATGAGGATGCGCTCGTTGATAAACTCGGCGGTCTTTTGGGCTACCTCGTTCTTGTCGTTGTTGGCGTTGATGTTGTACATCTCCAGCAACTTATTGATGAAGTCTTTGCCACGGGTTACCGACGAGGTCTTGAGCGATACCGTGGCCACGGAGGTGGTTTTGGAGGTCGGCTCTATCGAGAGGTTGTTGATATAGCTTTTGGCCACTATCATGGGGCGGGAGATAGTGGCTTTCACCCCCCGCTCCTCTTTTGCAGCCGCGGCCATGGCTTCTTTCTCCGGTTCTGTTTTGGCTTGCGCCATCAGCAGGGAGTCGGGTGTGAGGAAGAAGGCCAACGTTCCTATGTCGGTGGGCAGGATGGCTGGCAGTTTGTCGAAATGCTTTTCTATATTGAATCCATGGTGGTTGTCTACTGTCACGTCCATGCTGCCTTGCGGATGCAGCAGCATGTCTATCACTAAAGGATGCTCTAACTTGCCGGCCTCTTGCGGGGTGAGGCTGACCTGCACGGGTGAGTTGCGGTATAGCTCCCTGGCGGGGATTTGGTCTTCGTCCATGTAGGAGATGTAGAGGTTGAGCTGTTCTACCACGTCTTTGGCCAGCGTCTTGGACAGTAGCACCTCTATCTCGTTGTCGATGTTTTGCGAGGAGCCGGCCAAGCCCTCCAGTCCCAAGTTCTCCAGCTCGCTCGACATGCCCGAGCTGCCACCTTTCTTGTCGTCCTTAATCAGCACCGTGGCCGATACGTTGTAGACGGGGGTGGCCATGTGCAGGTATATCCAGGCGGCTATGAGGCATATTATGACTGCTCCTGCAAACCAAGGCCAGTGCATGAAGTACTTGAAGAAGAGTTCCTGGAGGTTTACCTGTCCTTCTTCCTGATTTTCGTTGTTAGGGGCATTGTATATGTTTTCTTCAGCCATGAGGTGGTTCTTATTTTAGGATGTTGAACAATAAGCTTGCGACAGAAATGAGGATGGAGGTAGCCGAGAACCAGAGGCTGGTGCTGGAGCCTATATCGGAGTTCTTTGCTTTGGCTTTGTTGGGGGTGACGTACACTACGTCGTTCTGTTGCAACCAGTAGTAGGGTGAGAGGATGGTCTCTGCCTTGTTGAGGTTGAGGGTGAAGATGTGCTGCTTGCCGTTGGCGTCTTCGCGAATGAGCTTCACGTTGTCGCGCAGGCCGTACACCGTCATGTCGCCTGCCATGGCCAGCGCCTCGAGCAGGTTCACCTTCTCGTTGGAGATGACGAAGCTTCCCGGGCGGTTTACCTCGCCGATGACGGAAATCTTGTAGTTCATCATGCGCACCGTTACGATGGGAGTCTCCTTGAGGTAGGGTTTCAGCTTCTCGATGATGAGGCGTTCGGCCTCCCGCTTGGTGAGGCCACCCAGCTTCAGGGTGCCCAGCACGGGGAATGAAATGCAGCCTTCGTTGTCCACCAAGTAGGTTTGGAGCGCTGGCTGGGAAGTGGTATATGAGTTTTGGGCGTTCAATGAGTAGGGGGTGGGCACCGTCAGGTTGAAAGGCGTGGCCAGTTCGGGGTCGGTGCACGACACTACGACGGTGAGCAGGTCTTTGGGCATAATCTTGGCATCATAGAGTATTTCAGTCTGTACTGCCTCATTTACTTTCTCTGCGTCCTGCAGATACGGGACGTTCTTATACGATGTGCAAGATACCATTGCCATGGTGAGCAGTGCTATCAATGCTATCAATCCTGTCTTTTTTCCTGAAAAGCTTTTCATCTTCTTTGTTATTCTCTATTAGTGTATATTACAATCTTGGGGGGGTTAGTAAGCCTCTTTCTCTCCTCTCAGCATGTTGACTATCGTCAGGTAGATGATGTAGAGGTCTATCAGGAAGCTCCAATGCTCCAGGTACCAGATGTCACGTCGCACGCGACCTTCCATCTGCGATAGTTTCTGGGTCTCGCCCCGGTAGCCGGTCACCTGTGCCCATCCCGTGATGCCGGGTTTCACTTGGTGGCGCACCATAAACTTGTTGATAAGTTTGCAGTACTCCTCCGTGTGCTTCAGCATGTGTGGCCGAGGCCCTACGATAGACATGTCACCCTTCAGCACGTTGATGAGTTGTGGCAGCTCGTCGATGTTCGTGCGGCGGATGAAGTCGCCTATCGGGGTTTTGCGGGGGTCTTCTTTGGTGGCTTGTAGCTTGTCGCACTCTTGGTTCACCCTCATGGAGCGGAACTTGTAGCACTTGAATATCTTGCCATCTTCGCCGCTACGGTCTTGTTTGAAGAAGATGGGGCCTGGTGAGCTTAGCTTGATGCATATCCCTATGATGAGGTAGAGGAAGGGAAAGACGGTGCAGAGGAAGAGCAAAGATACCACGATGTCGAAGAGGCGCTTGACGAAACGGTTGCCGGGTTGCGTGAGCGGTTCGTTGCGGATGGAGAGCACCGGCACGTTCTCCAATATTTCGAAGTGCATACGGCGTTTCAGGTAGTTGCGTACGTTGGGCACGCTGTAGAAGCGTACGAGGTGGTTCTCACAATAGTTGATGACCTTCATGATCTCGTTGCTGCGTACGGACGGCAAGTTGCAAAACAGGTCGTCAATCTCCTTGGGGTGGGCCTGAAGGTAGCCTACCACCTCGCTGGGTTTACCCAGATAGGGAAGGCTGGGGGGGTAGCCGGCGTAGAGGCTGTCGTCGAAATAGCCCACTACTTGGTAGCCACTCATGGGGTTGCCTACGATACACTCGTATAGCTCCTGTATGTTTTGGTTGCCGCCGAGCAAGACTACATGCTTGATATGTTTCTTGCTGTTACGGTATTTGGTGACGACCCTCCGGACGCCGAGCCGGTAGATGACAATCAGAAGGATGAACGTGACATAAAACAGACCTATGAAGCGGTCTTGGTCAAGGGGAAAGTCGAATAGCAGCAATGTGCAGAGCGAGATGGCAATGAAAAAACCCATGCGACGCAAGGTATGCAGAATGATTTGTGAGTCTGTTATCAACCGACGGTCCAAGATGACCTTGTCGCGTAGCGTGGGTAGTAAGTAGCACAAGGACATTAGACCCATCCCTTGCGTAAGTGTACAGGTTACATTTGGCGACCAAAACCGGTCGCCTGCAGATGCCGTAAAAAAACACATGAGCAAATTTAGTATGGTCAGGTCGCCCATGATTACCGTAAAATGGAATACCCTGTTGTAATTCCGTAGGTCTTGTATAAACATTCTTCTTGTTGAAAATCCTGCCGCATTATAACGATACAACTGGCAAATTGTTCGCTATCGTGCGGCCTCTCCTTAATTTAATAGACTATACCTTCTCCTTGGTCCTCTCTCCAATAGAACGTTCTTTTTGCGCTCTTTCTCTCTCTAACAGAGCGCAAAAAGTAAGTATACCCTATATCTCCGCTGCAAAGATACGCAAATGTTCTGGGATATTTCCTAATAAACAGGGCTTTATTATAATAATAAGCCGAAACGGGGCCTCTTTCCGCCGATGGGAAAAAAGAAGGAGGGGTGTACCAGTCAACTGGCACACCCCTCCTTGGATAGTGATTCGCTTTCGCTTATCGTGGTGTTATTTTACCTCTTCGAAATCGGCATCCTGCACGTTGTCACCTTGTTTGCTTTCGCTGCCTTGTTGTCCGGCACCGGCGTTCATGTCCGGTCCGGCTTGTTGGCCACCTTGTGCGCCGCTCTGTGCGTACATCTCGGCGCTGGCTGCTTGGAAAGCGGCGTTCAGCTCGGCCATGGCGCTGTCTATCGTAGCCAGGTCTTGGGCCTTATGCGCGTCTTTTAGCTTCTGCAGGGCAGCTTCGATGGGTGCCTTCTTGTCGGCAGAGAGCTTGTCGCCCAGTTCCTTCAGTTGGTTCTCCGTGGTGAAGATCATACTGTCAGCCTGGTTCAACTTGTCTACTTTCTCGCGTTCCTTCTTGTCGGCTTCGGCGTTGGCGTCGGCTTCTGCTTTCATGCGCTCAATTTCTTCCTTGCTCAAGCCGCTGGACGCTTCGATGCGGATGGCTTGCTCCTTGCCGGTGGCCTTGTCTTTGGCCGATACCTTGAGGATACCGTTGGCGTCGATGTCGAACGTCACCTCAATCTGCGGAACACCACGGCGGGCCGGGGCGATGCCGGTGAGGTTGAACTGTCCGATGGACTTGTTCTGTGCGGCCATCGGGCGTTCGCCTTGCAGCACGTGGATGGTTACCTCCGTCTGGTTGTCAGCGGCCGTGGAGAAGACCTCGCTCTTACGGGCAGGGATGGTGGTGTTGGCGTCAATCAGCTTCGTCATCACGCCACCCATAGTTTCGATACCCATCGACAGCGGGGTTACGTCGAGCAGTACCACGCCCTTGATTTCGTCGGTCAGCACGGCGCCTTGCACGGCTGCGCCTACGGCTACCACCTCGTCGGGGTTCACGCCCTTGGAGGGTGTCTTGCCAAAGAAGTCCTCTACCAGTTTCTGCACGGCGGGGATACGCGACGAGCCACCTACGAGGATGACCTCGTCGATGTCGGCGTTGTTCAGGCCGGCGTCGTTCATGGCCTTCTTGCAAGGCTCGAGGCAGGCCTGTATCAGGTCGTGTGCCAGCGATTCGAACTTAGCGCGGGTCAACGTCTTTACCAAGTGCTTGGGCACTCCGCCTACCGGCATGATGTACGGCAGGTTGATTTCGGTGCTGGTGGACGACGACAGCTCTATCTTTGCCTTCTCGGCGGCTTCCTTCAGGCGTTGGAGTGCCATCGGGTCTTGCGTCAGGTCGGCGCCTTCGTCGTTCTTGAATTCCTGTACCAGCCAGTTGATGATGACTTGGTCGAAGTCGTCGCCACCCAAGTGGGTGTCACCGTTGGTCGAAAGTACTTCGAACACACCGCCACCAAACTCGAGGATGGATATATCAAACGTACCGCCACCAAGGTCGAATACGGCAATCTTCATATCTTTGTGAGCCTTGTCCAATCCGTAAGCCAATGCGGCTGCCGTAGGCTCGTTCACGATACGCTTCACGTCCAGCCCGGCTATCTGTCCGGCCTCTTTCGTGGCTTGGCGTTGCGAGTCGGAGAAGTAGGCTGGCACGGTGATGACGGCTTCCGTCACTTCTTGTCCCAGGTAGTCTTCGGCAGTCTTCTTCATCTTCTGAAGAACCATGGCCGAGATTTCCTGCGGGGTGTAGAGCCTGCCGTCAATGTCCACACGCGGCGTATTGTTTTCGCCCTTTACTACTTGGTAGGGCACACGTGCTACCTCTTTCTGTACCTGGTCCCAATTTTCGCCCATGAAACGCTTGATGGAGAACACCGTGCGCTTGGGGTTGGTGATGGCCTGACGTTTGGCGGGGTCGCCCACCTTACGTTCTCCACCGTCTACAAAGGCTACTACAGACGGTGTCGTCCGCTTGCCTTCGCTATTTGCTATTACTACTGGTTCGTTGCCCTCAAATACGGCTACGCAAGAGTTTGTAGTACCTAAGTCGATTCCAATGATTTTTCCCATGTTGTTATTCTATTATTTATTATTATTCGTTGTTTTGTTCTACGTCTGCTCGCGGCTTCGCTTCCGAAGCTCCTGACAGAACGCGGACGCATAGCAGAAAACAAACAGTGTGCCATAATGGGAAAAGCAGGGATGCCAAATGCACTCCTGCCAAAATGTCAGCCACTCCCCTGCGCGAAGTATAAAAGGCTCCAATTATAGGCAAGCCGCCGTTGCCTACCTTTATGTTTGCCTTGAAGACAAGGGTGGTTATGGCTTTGCGTATTGAAAAATATCCTAATAAATTTGGCTGTATCAAAAGAATGTAATACGTTTGTGTTTTAAGAACCCAAACCATTATTATCATGGCATTCTGTGCAACACAGACCTTTGACGACAAGAATTACGACGTACTTTACCACAAGTACGAGTTAAAGCATGACGTGGACGGCAAGAACCGTCTACTGAGTTTGTATGTGTCGCTACATGCCCTCTACGCCTCCTCCTATACTTATTCCGTAAGTGGGGAAAAAGAATTCATAATTTATAAATATAGTGAGCAATGAGAACCATCGTATTGACAGTGGGAGGTGTGTCCCGACGCATAGATGAAATGCATTACGAGTACTTTTGGCCGGAAAGGCCGTCGGATAGGTCAGGAGGTAGCCCAATGTTCCTCCACTTGTTATGTAAGGAGCGGCATCCGGAGACCTTGGACGAGCAGATGTTGAAATGTATTTGGAACGAACAAGCCGGTTTTAGGGACGAATCTCCCTTTGGCAGCGCACGCACCGAGGCCTCTTTCTACAAAAAGCTATCGCGCTTGTGCCGTGCCAAGGCCTGCGGTAAGGAGTACAATGCCGACCTTTATTACTTGTACGACTATGCCCTGAAACCAGACGTATGGTCGTGGTTCCCGAGCCTGCAGTCCATGATTGGAGGCATCTTCGACTTGGAACTCGAATCCTCAGACAACGACGACTTCTTCTACCAATGGCTGCTGAGTGGCGAGATGAGAGACGGGGAAATTGTCGTTCATGAGGGCGACTATCAAGAGGTACGTGCCCGGATAAAGTTTTGGGACTGCTACTGTGTGGAGGTGGGCGAGAGCATGTCGGCCCTCGACAGCCGCCCCATGTGGATGCGCTTGCGACTTTCGCCCGGCATCACCGTAAACCGTGGCGTCAAACACGAGAAGACCTGGAGGGTAACCGACCCGTTCGAGAAGATTGACTATTACAAACGAGACCCCGACTTGGTGACGGAGGTCGCCGAGATAGAGATGGTCACGCCCGTAAAGGTGAACCCACATACCCATCGGCGTGGGTTGGAATGTGGGCAGACCTACAAACTCAAGGTGAAGAGCTACACCAACGGAACGCCCAACTCCAAGGACGACATCCGTTGGGAGTATCGCTACGTCTCCAACCAAGGCGGGGTGGTGGTTGGCAGTTTCAAGGACCAGCGAGGCCCCGAAGTGGAATACACCGTCGACGACTATGGGGCTGTCGGAAACGTCATCACCTTTTATGCATACATAGCCCATCCCAACCAAGGCGGTCGACACGCAGAGTTCGTAAACCCCTTATATTACTACAAAGGGACGAAGCAGTGGGGAGCGCTCGGCAAGGGACTGGAGCGGGTGAGCGAGACGAAGACGCTGGAGGAGTTGCGCCCTCTGCTGGATAAGAAAGGATATGATAGGGCATATATGTTGTCAGTTATGAGCGAGGAGTTTGTCTGGAGGCTCTATTCCGAATCGGTATTCGGAAGTGTCAAAGAGGTGTTGTCCGACGATGATAACATACAGGAAAGGGTGCTTTTCAATTTCCGAACAGGAAGGGAGCCTAAACTCAGCTTCGGACTTGGCTCCATACAGTCGCAGAAACTCCACGTAAACCCCACGTTTCAGGAATACTTCAAAAGGTACTTGGAGGTGGTAAAGAAGATGATTATTCCTAAGCGAGTGATAGAAACTTTGAATGGAGATGACATCGCTAAGCTCTTTGGTAATGAGAATAGTTATAAAGAAAAATGCAAACCCAATTTCAGTGTAATAAACGAAATCCTTGATTACGATTATTACGGTCTGATGGGTGGGACTCAAAAGATAAGTGTTGATTTGGAAGTAATTCAAACAGACCTTAAGACTTATTTGGTAAAAACCCTTATGCGTATTGGTGATTGGTATGGCTCGGATCAGGATGACATTAATGGAGGTGGATTAAAGTCCAAAATACCAAGCCTAAACGCGTTCTTTTGGTTGCAGCATCATTACGGCTATCATCCCTTTGAGACTGAAATCGTTTATGAATCCATTGATTTGATTAAAAATGAAAGCGATAATAATAACAATTAGTTTGCTGTGTGTCATTACGAGTTGTGGTAGCCACAGTAAAGAATCAGACTGCTGCGGAGATGGGCCAATCAAGATACTACCTATCTTGGCTCATAATCCCGGTGATACGATATATAGGGAAGTGCCTATACCTGGTTCCTTCTACATTGAGAACTTCGTGGATGACAAGGAACATCTGAAAGATGTATTGCAATACATGAAAGATACTGTACCTGCACGAAAGTTAGATGTTGACACAACGTTCTTTCTATTACGACACAGCGATGATGCTGAATTTAGAGAAAGCACAGATTACGGTCCTAAAGAAGGAGCCTATGGCTTTCATTGTTTTTATTCCAAAGATATGAGATATTTCGAGAGTTTCGGAACTTGGTCTAAGGAACGAATTAGTCGCGTTGAAAACTTCAAAGGCCCGTTCAACTACTACTATCAGCTAAGTGTAGAGGATGGCAAGTGCATTGTCACGCTGGACTACAGTGTTTTTAATACGGACGTGTTCCAGCGCTTCCTCAACGTCGTGTTTCATGAAAGGTTCCAGACTTGGATGCGTTATGACCGTCCACCAAGTTGGAAAGAAGAGATCGATTATCGGAAATGGATAGCCTACCGCACATTCATCCTGCGTTCCAAGCAAACCGGAGCGGAAGAGTGCGTCGTGGACTACTCTAACAATGATGACTACTTTGTTTTTACGATTGACATTCTGGATTAGATATGAAAGCGATAATAGTAGCAATTAGTTTGCTGTGTGTCATTACGAGTTGTGGTAGCCGTCATAGAGAACCCGAGTACAATATGACTGGTCCCATAGAAATATTATCAATTCTCGCTGATGATCCAGGAGATGGCTTAAACAAAAAAGTGCCTGTGCCCGGTTGCTACTACATTAAGAACTTCGTGGATGATAAGGAACACCTGAAAGATGTATTGCAATACATGAAAGATACTGTACCTGCACGAAAGTTAGATGATGATGCTGAATTCTTTCTATTGCGGCACAGCGATGATGCCGGATTTGGAGAAAGTCCAGATTACGGTCCTAAAAAAGGAGTCGGTAGCTTTTATTGTTTCTTTTCCAAAGACATGAGATATTTCAAACGTTTCGGTACTTGGTCAAAAGAATGGGTTGACCTGATTGCGAACTCCAAAGGCCCGTTCAATTACTATTGCCAGCTAAGTGTGGAGGATGGCAAGTGTATTGTTATGCTGGATTATAGCGTTTTCAATACGGACGTGTTCCAGCGCTTCCTCAACGTCGTATTTTACGAAAGGAACCAAACTTGGATACACTATGACATGCAAAGGTGGAACAAGATTGATTCTCGGAAATGGATAGCCTACCGCACGTTCATCCTGCGTTCCAAGCAAACCGGAGTAGAAGAGTGTGTTGTGGATTACTCTAACAATGATGACTACTTTGCTTTTACTATTGACATTTTGGATTAAATATGAAAGCGATAATAGTAGCAATTAGTTTGCTGTGTGTCATTGCGAGTTGTGGCAACCGTAATAGAGAACCTGAGTACAATATGACTGGTCCTATAGAAATATTGCCAGCTCTCGCAGAGAATCCAGGTGATACACTTCTCCGAAAAGTGCCTGTACCCGGTTGTTTTTATATCACGCGTTTTGTGGATGACAAAGCCCATCTAAAGGATATACTAAAATATATGAGAGACAGCGTGCCATCGAAGCTGCCTTTTGATGACTCTCATATGTTCTTTCTATTACAACACAGCGATGATGCTGAATTTAGAGAAAGCACAGATTACGGCCCTAAAAAAGGAGCTGATGGCTTCTATTGTTTCTATTCCAAAGATATGAGATATTTCAAATATTTCGGTACTTGGTCAAAAGAATGGATTGATGATATCGAAAACTTTAAAGGCCCGTTCAATTACTACTAACCTGAGTTCGGGATAAGCCTCTGAAGAGAAATAGGGTAAAAAGATAGGGTAAGTGCCTATTATTTCGTATCTTTATAGTCTAATAATCAAATAGATAACGAATATAACATGAGCAT
>JAISIX010000016.1 GCA_031261805.1 Mediterranea sp. (in: CFB group bacteria) | reverse complement strand
GAATACCAACCTGGTGGTTCCACTCGGTAGATTCTTTACTGTCAACTTTGTGCCATCCACAGTCTCTGTCATGGGGTCACTGGTTACTTTACCATCAGAGCCTACGGGGATGACCAGCACTTTGTCGCCGTCGTCCACCATGTAGTCGCCATTGGTTCGTGTTAGCACTTGCCTTTGGGGCGTTATCACGGTTTGCATCATGATGCCGTTGCCCAGCTGCTTGTAGATGGTGTCCGGGCGTTGGTCGGCGGCACGTGTCAGCGCGTCGTCACTCTGGGGTACATTGCTGATGCCGAATGTTATGGTTCTAACCTCGGATGTGGCGGTCTGGTCCTCACTCTTCTGGCACGACGACAAGGTGAGTGTCGTGAGCGAAAGCGAGAGGAACAGCGCTTTGTATAGATTGTTTTTTATCATCATTTCTTTGTTAAGTTATTGAACGGGTATGTCGGCTCCATTGTTCGTGTCAGATACTAATCCTGTGTCTGATACGTTGCCTGTGATAATAGAGATGTTACCACCACTCTTTGTTATAGTAATGTCGACGATGTAGTGGTGCCCGGGTATCATCTTTATCGGAGTGCCATCTTTGTCTTTCAAATCCATCGGGTAAGGCTTGGGCTTTTTAGTATCGCCATTGCTTAGCGATATGGATGCAAAGTTTATGGTTAGCTTGTCTGCTTCGAGGTCGGGCAAGAACAGGTCGCTTTCAATCTCTCCTCCAGTAGTGGAGGTGCTTGGGAATGTAACTACCGCCTCAGAATCCTCGTCATAAGTATTAACAACTCCTTTTGCTGCTGTATAGTATGCATAATCATCAGCTATGCCTTCGATGCTTTGTACTGTCATGGCTGTGACAGTGGTTCCGGAGGGGAAACCTGTACCAACATGTAGTTTGACAGTGATTGTTGAAGCGAATGTATGCTTGAAGTGGAGTGATAGTTCTGGGTCGGGCGTAGTGGTAAAGTCTATGTCTGTTCCACAGTACAGCAAATCCTTTATTCCTACGTTCGCATTAGGCCAATACCACCCGGCAGAGAAGTCTCCCTTCTTCTCTAAGTTGATTACAGGGCAACTACTTTTGTCGTTAAAGCTGAAGAACTCAACCCGCGTTTTAAAACTTGTAGGTACCTTTACTGTAATTTGCGAACCTCTTGAAACAGAAATTACCTGTTGGGCATACACCGTTTTCCCATCTTCTTTCACTACATAATATAGCACTTGGGCGCCTGTTGTAAAGCCGTCATTGGCTTTTGTCACAGCGTTCCCGTCCGCTGGAGAGAGTGTAGTTGCATCAAATGTAATCTGGCGCGTTTCTCCTGAGTCTATTGCAGAAGAATTGTTTTCGACTCCTTCGTCCCCTCTGCTACAAGAGGACAAAGAGAAGGTTGACAAAACCAGCATGATAGACAGATATTTGGATACGTATTTCATTTAGTCTACTCTTTATTTATTAATAGTACTTTGCTTTAATAGGATGATGTGGCTTGGCTATTCCCACTCCATGTCTCCGTTGATGGTGCCTCCTTCTTCAGGGGCGTCAATGTGAGCACCATCTCCAGGGGTTGTTGATACATCCTTGTTCGAGTCAGCAATGACTCGTTCCAACATGACTACCGTTAAGCCCACGTCGGGGGCTGTGTACTTCTCTTTTTTCTCTTTCATTTCTTTGTTCCTTTCTTTCATTGTTAGGTCCTTTGATTGACTATAATCTTTTATCTTTTTCTCTTTACTCTTGCTTAGAATCCTATCATAGGTAAAAGCGGGCGCAAAGTAAGTACATTATCGTATGCGAGTAGCTATCATAAAGTACGGAAAGACTATCATCTGGCGAGGCGGGGCATTTATTTAACACATCGTGGCTTCGGGCGAGGAAACCGTTTGCCTATCATGGCATATCTGATAATCTTTTCTTATCTTTGCAGCCTGAAAAGATTGATATAGATATGGCAGTAGCAAAGACACCCACCGCGTTGGGTACAGAAAAAATAGGCAAACTCTTGATGCAGTACGCTATCCCGGCGATTATCGCCATGACGGCTGCTTCGCTCTATAACATGGTCGACAGCATCTTCATCGGGCAAGGGGTGGGCGCCCTGGCCATCTCGGGACTGGCCATCACCTTCCCGCTGATGAACCTCGCCGCCGCTTTCGGCTCACTGGTGGGCGTGGGCGCCGCTACGCTGGTGTCGGTGAAGCTGGGGCAGAAAGACCACGACACGGCACAGCGGGTGCTGGGCAACGTGGTGGTGCTCAACGTGGTGCTGGGCTTGGCCTTCTCGGTGGTGACGCTGCCTTTCCTCGACCCCATCCTCTACTTCTTTGGTGCCAGCAAGGATACCGTGGGCTATGCGCACGACTACATGGTGGTGATTCTGCTGGGCAATGTGGTGACGCACCTCTACTTCGGGCTGAACGGCGTGCTCCGCTCAGCCGGCCATCCGCAGATGTCGATGTATGCCACCATCGGCACGGTGGTGGTCAACGCCATCCTCGACCCGCTCTTCATCTACGGCTTCGGCTGGGGCATACAAGGCGCCGCCATCGCCACGGTGATATCGCAGCTGCTCGCGTTGCTGTGGCTCTGCAAGCTCTTTATGAACAAGGAGGAGCTGCTGCACTTCCACCGGGGCATCTTCCGGATGAAACGCAAAATCGTGATGGACACGCTGGCCATCGGCATGGCACCTTTCCTGATGAACGTGGCGGCCTGCTTCGTGGTGATTCTTATCAACAAGGGCTTGCAACGGTATGGTGGTGACTTGGCCATCGGGGCTTACGGCATCGTGAACCGCCTGGTGTTTGTCTTCGTGATGATTGTGCTGGGGCTGAACCAAGGGATGCAGCCCATAGCGGGCTACAACTACGGCGCGTTGCAGTTTGACCGGGTGGACCGGGTACTGAAGATAACCATCTACGTGGCTACGGCCATCACCACGCTGGCCTTCCTGGTGGGGATGTTCATGCCCCGGATGGCCGTCTCCATCTTCACTACCGACGAGGAGCTGATACGCCTCTCGGTGGAGGGCTTCCGTATCACGGTGGCCATCTTCCCCTTCGTGGGTTTCCAGATGGTGACTTCCAACTTCTTCCAGAGTATCGGTATGGCGGGCAAGGCCATCTTCCTCTCCATCTCGCGCCAGGTGTTGGTGCTGGTGCCTTGCCTCATCATCCTGCCGCAACTGTACGGACAGTGGGGCGTGTGGGTAAGCATGCCGGTGTCCGACCTCGTGGCCAGCGTCATCGCCGGGGTGATGCTTTGGTCGCAGTTCAAGCGGTTCAAGCGTCACGCCGCGGCGCAGGCTTAGCGACAAAAGGTAAAAGATAAAAGGGCGTACCAAACAATGGCACGCCCTTTTTAACTAAAAAAGGTTATGAAAAAGGTCGGTTCTTCCCTTACCAGTGAATAATGAGTATTGTCTCCTTGTCTATTGTGTTGGGCTTGGTAGACAAAACTCCAAAGCATATCTCGATTTGTGCTTGAATTGTTTCCAAAGTATATACCTTTTGTAGGGTCTCTTGTATGATACTTCTGTCTGTTGTCCTATTCATCGCAAATCGGTTTACTTTGATGTTTGCTTCGCTGCAAAGGTATGGCATATTTATAACTAAAACTGATGAATTTAGAGCAAATGGTGGTATTAATTCCCCAAAATGGCACCACAAGGATAGAAAGAGAGGGTGTATCGCCTTGAAAACGGTACACCCTCAGACACTATTGAAAGCTAAGGTAAACGGCTATTGCCACTTTCCTGTGAGTGTAACGACACTGTATTTGGGAATGGTGACTGTGCGTTTGCCACTCATGGAGGGGTTGAGTTTCTTTCGTTGCCACTTCACGTTGGCGCTGGAGGTGTAGGCCACCATGCTGCCGAAGGTCTTCCCGTCTATCTCTACCTGCGCGTCTACGGACTTGGTCGTCGAGTTGTTCACTAATACGATGGTATAGGTGTCGTCCGTGACGTAGGCCGAAAGCGTGAGGTCTTTGGGAAGCTTCACCGTGCTACCCGAGATGCCGCTGACATCCACGCGGGTGGCGTTGCGCGGGATATAGCGCGAGAACTGCCCGATGGAGTAGTAACGGTCTACCCGATAGTAGGTGGTGCTGTGGTCCCACGAGTTGGTCTGTAGCAGGTTCTCGCCTGTGGTGGTGGCGTAGCGGGCGCCGGCCCACCATACGATGGCGTTGACACGGGCCTTCGTCATGTAGTCCTGGTAGATTTGCGCCCACTTCATGGCATCGGCCCAGTCTTCGTTGCGGGTCTTGTCGTCGCAGGTCTCTGTCACCCATACCGGTATTCCTTTCTGTTCGGCCACTTCGTCGGGCAGGATGTTGGCCGCTACGGTGGAGTAGCTGTGTCCGGCGGCTATGATGTTGTCGTCCTTGAGCTGGGGCTTGTACTGCAGGGAGTTCTGGTTCCAGGTGAGGGCGTTCTTCCACCACGGCAATTCGCCGTACACTACTTTGGTGTCGGTCAACCCTTCTTTATTCAGTTCCGGGCGCAGGTCGTTGTCTACAAAGTCGGCCATCTGTTGGTAGGTCCATTGGCAACCGTTCCATCCACCCATGGCCTGGTCGGGTTCGTTCCATCCGGAGATGCCGTAGATGTGGATGCCAAACTTGTCTTTGTATGACTTTACAAAGTCGGTGAGGAAGCGGGCGTACGTCTGACCGTACTGGCTGTTGAACTCGCCTCCTACCAGCCCGTCGCCTCCCGTTTTCCAGATGCCGGGAGGACTCCATACGGAGAAGAAGTAGTAGATGTTGTCGCTAAGGCCTTTCTTGGTGAGGTAGTCGATGAGCCAGAGTTGAGCCATCTGTTTGCAGAGGCCTCCCGTCTCGCTGTTGTAGGTGTCGCTCTTCCATTTGGCTACCTCGGAGGAGCCGGGGGCGAAGAGCCAGTTCTTGTCGAGCTGGAAGTCCCATTTGCCTTGGTTGTCGACGTATGATCCCATCACCTCACCGCGGTAGATGTTCATGCGTAGTCCGGCGTCGCCATAGAGGTCGTCCATGATTTGCTCGCGCTTGTCGTTCATATAGACGGCTTCCATCCATCCGAAGGAGCAACCGAAACCGTCTATGTTCTGGTGTCGATGTCCCTCGCCGGGCAGCACTTTGATGATGGCGTCGGTAGTGGGTTCTTGACTGATGCCGTCGTCGTCATCCGACTCGGGTACGGGGTCGGGGATGTTGACGTCTTTGTGGCTCAGGCTCCCGTCGTCGCAAGCGGTCAGCAACCCTCCCGCTCCGAGGAGAATGACCAGGGTTGCCGCCAATAGATATATCTTTTTCATGAATTACGTTGTTTTTAGTGGGTTACTCGTCATTGCCACAGGTCGTTCTGTGTCATGGCTTTGTTGTTGTTCAGCTCTCCGGAGGGGATGGGGTAGTAGAGGTGTTTGCGCTGGAAGTTGGAGGCTCCCTGCTTCTCGTTATCCTTGAAGATGAGCTGTATCTTGTTCACGCTGTACCAGCGTCGCAGGTCGTCGAACCGGTGTCCTTCGCCGAAGAACTCGAGCAGGCATTGGTGCTCCACCTCGGCCATGAGGTCGGCGGCGGCGAATGTCTTTTCGGGCAGTCCGGCGCGGTGGCGTATCTCGTTCAGCGCCCAGTTGGCTTGTGCGGCATCGTTGGTCTGTGCGCAGGCTTCGGCATACATCAACAGCACCTCGTCGAAGCGTAGGATACGCAGGTTGTTGGATTTCCCTTCCTTGTTGCCCATGCTGTCGGCGCTTTTGGAGTTCACCCAATAGGCCGTGTACTTCTTCAGGAGGAACTGTCCGTTCATGGCTCCGTTGGCTCCGCTCACCGTATAGGTGGGTGCACCGCCGGCCATCTTGGAGGAGTTGCCGTCCCACAGGTCTTGCATGCTATACAACCCACCGTAGAACTGCGGGCTGTACCAACCGTTGTCTGCGCTTACCCAATCGCCATAGTCGGAGGGTGTGAAGAAGAGGCTGGCGTACATGCGCTTGTCGTACTTGGAGTCGACTTGGGCGCTGCTGCCGCGTGTCTCTTTCGCAAACTCGCTCACGGCAAAGGCCGAGGGCATGAGCTTGGCCCAGCCGCCGGAGATGGCAGGACCTACGAACTGCGGGATGGAGTTGCCCATCTTGGTGCCGTCTTCATTTCCCCAGGTGAGGTCGCCGTCGGAGCTGTATTGCAGTTCGAACACCGACTCGGCATTGTTCTTATGGGTGGGAGTGAAGTTGTCGGCGAAGTTGTCCATCAGCTGGTAGCGTTTGCCGGGGCCGTAGTTGTCGGCAATGAAATTCTGGAGCAGGGGTTTGGCGGCTTCGTACTTATGTTGTGCCTCATACACCTTGGCCAGTATGGTGATGGCCGCTCCTTGTTCTAAGCGTCCTTTCTCGGAGGAGCTGCGGGCGACGGGCAGGTTGCCGTCGTTGATGGCGGCCTGCAGGTCGGTCTCTATCTGTGCCCAGATGGTGGCTTCGTCGGCTTTGGGCATCAGCTGTCCCTCGTCGCTGGAGGGCTTTAGGCGTAGGGGGACTTGGCCGTAGTTGTTCACCAGCAGGAAGTACTGGTAGGCACGCAGCACGAGGGCTTCGTCGCGAATCATGTTGCGGTCGGCTGCGCTGATGCCCGCCTCGGGCACTTGGTCTATGTACTTCAGTACCACATTGGCACGTTGTATGCCGGTATAGAGCTGGCCGTAGGGGTCGTTGCCGGTAGTGGCGGAGTTCTGGAACGTGGCGATGTCCCACATACTGGCTTCTTCGTTGAGGATGGTGAAGATGTCGTCGCCTCGGCTGTTGAGGTTCAGCCATCCGTCGAAGGCTCCGTAGTAGCCGTTCATCTGGAACTTGATGGGTGAGTAGGCTGCCGCCAGTCCGCTCTCGGCATCAGCTTTGTTGCGCCAAAACTTATCGTCGCCGAAGTTGTTGGGGTCCTTCAGGTCGAGGAAGCTGTCGGAGCAGGCCCATAGTGTGGCCGAGAGGCAGATGCCCGTGAGTAGGCGGATGGCTCTCGATTTGTTCTTTTCTATATGGAGTTTCATATCGCTGATTGTGAGTTATAAAGTTACCTGAATGCCGATGGAGAACGTGCGTGGAATAGGATAACGTCCGTTGTCTATCCCGCGTGAGAAGATGCCATAGCTGGTCCCTACGGCGCTATTCTCGCCTAAGTCGGGGGTATAGCCGGAGTAGTTGGTGAGGGTGAAGAGGTTCTCCATGGACACGTAGAGGCGTAGGTTCTCTATCCATGCCTTCTGCGTCCATTGCTTGGGGAAAGTGTATCCCACGTCGAGTGTCTTGAGGCGGAAGTAGGAACCGTCTTCGAGCCAACGGTCGGTGTAGGCCAGCTTGTTGTCGGTGCCGTCGGTCTTGGAGAAACGGGGCATGTCGGTGTTGGGATTGTCGAGGCGCCAGGAGCTGGCTACGTTGGTGAGCAGGTTGCCGTTCATGGCTCCCGACTCCATGGTGTAGCGTACGTAGTTGTATATCTTGTTGCCCGATACTCCGTCGAAGAAGAGGTTGAGGTCGAAGCCTTTCCACTCGCCGCCAAGACGCAGCCCATAGGTGAAGTTGGGCAGCGGGCTGCCTACGTCGTGCTGGTCGTTGGTGTTTATCACGCCGTCCCGGTTCCAGTCCTTGTACTTCACGTCGCCCACCTGGGCGGCGGGCTGTATCATCTCGC
This sequence comes from Mediterranea sp. (in: CFB group bacteria), assembly GCA_031261805.1. Lineage (GTDB taxonomy): Bacteria > Bacteroidota > Bacteroidia > Bacteroidales > Bacteroidaceae > Bacteroides. Next base: position 9,189 of record JAISIX010000016.1, on the reverse strand, counting down.
CCTTGCTATTCTTATAGTTCTGTATCTCCTCCATGCTGTGGAAGATGCCGTCGGACTCTATGAGGTTGAAGTAGCCCATGGAGTGTCCCTTCTTGAACTTGTTGATGCCTTGCCCGCCGGCATCGTGTGCGGTGTATCCGGTGATGGACATGGCTGTGCCACCTACGGTAATCTTGGTCACCTTGTTGTTGGCGGTGCTCATATTCCCACCGATGTACCAGCTGCCATCCTTGCCCAACTGGCCTCGGTAGGTGGCCGAAAGCTCAATACCTTTGTTCTGTACCTGTCCGGCGTTCTGGATAGAATAGCCGCCAATGCCCATGGAAGAGGCGTAGGGGATGGGGAGCAGCACGTTGTTGGTGTTCTTCACGTAGCCGTCGATGTTGAAGGTGAAGCGTCCGTTGAAGAGGCTGAGGTCGGCGCCGAAGTTGTAGGTCTCGGTGTTTTCCCACGTGAGGTTCTCGGGCGACACGGCGCTGACAAAGGGTAGCTTGCCGAACCAGATGTTACCACCCTGGATGTAGTTCATGCCGCTGGATACGATGCTCTGTGTGGGGTAGAAGCTACCCATGTCTTGGTTGCCCAGCTTGCCGTAGCTGGCACGTATCTTCAGTTGGTCCACCCAGTTGGTGAGGGGACGGAAGAACGGCTCGTTGGCCACGTTCCATCCTACCGATACGGATGGGAAGTTGCCATAACGATGCTTTCTGCTAAAACGGGAAGAGCCGTCTCGGCGGATGGAGGCAGAGAAGAGGTATCGGTTGTCGAAGGAGTACATCACACGTCCGAAGAGGGATGCCAACGCTTGTTCGTATAGACTGCTGGAGGTGTTCATGTCGGGCGTGTTGCCTGTCATGGTACCTACGTTCTCGGGCATGTCGGTATTGGTGCCGGTCAGGTTGTAGGTCTTGTCTTTCTGTGCCGAGTAGCCCACCATGGCTTGTATGGTATGCTTGCCGAAGGTGCGGTCGTAGTTGAGCGTGTTCTCCAGTAGCCAAGAGTCGAAGCTGGAGAAGCCTTCGGTGAGGTCGGGAGCTTCGTTGGTGCCGTAAGTGCCCAGGTCGTAGGAACCTAGGTAGGTTCGGTCCTTGGTGTGCTCCCTTCGCAGTCCGAGGTTCAGCTTGTACTTCAACCCCTTGATGAACTCAACTTGCAGGTAAGCATTGAGGAAAAGCTGGGTATTCTCGTTCGTGATATCTTTTATCTTCGACATGGCCACGGGATTGGGCATGTTGATGTCGGCCGACGACCCCCATCCTCCGGGTTTGCTTGAGTCGTAGACGGGCACTACCGTGGGCATGCGCAGCATGGAGTTGATGTTGTCCTGGTCGCTACCGCCTACGCCTTTGGCCAGGCGGACTATCATCGACTCGCCCATGGTGACGTGGTTGTGGAGGAAGGAGAAGTCGCTCTTCAGGCGGATGTTGTACGCTTCGGCCTTGGTGTTGATGAGGATGCCGTCGCGGTTGAGATAGCTGCCCGAGGCGCTGTACGAGCCACTTTTGTTGCCACCGGTGAGACCTACGGATGCTTTGTAGACCATGGCGGTTCGGAACATCTCGTCTTGCCAGTCGGTGCCTTTGCCTACAAAGGGTGTAGCCCCCTGTTCTGACCCATACCCATCGGCGGCCATGCCGTAGTAGCGGGCGAAGCGGCTGTACTCTTCGCCATTGAGTACGTTTAGCTTCTTGGGGTTGTTTTGTATGCCGGTGTAAAAGCTGGCGTCTACCTTGGTGGGACTCTCTTTGCGGCCTCCTTTGGTGGTGATAATCACTACGCCACCTGCTGCCCGACTACCATAGATGGCTGCCGAGGCGGCGTCTTTCAGCACTTCGATGGACTGGATGTCGTTGGGGTCAACCATGTTGATGTCGCCGAATGCGCCATCAATGACGTAAAGCGGGGCATTGTTGGAGAGTGAGCTTATGCCACGTACATTGATGCTCATGCCCTCGTTGGGGCTACCGCTCGAACTCATCACCGTCACGCCGGCTATCTTGCCTTGCAGGGCGGTGGCGGCATCGGTGGTTACTGAACCGTTCAACTCTTTGGCGCCGATGGAGCTGACGGCTCCGGAGAGATGGTCCTTCTTGACGGTACCATAACCAATGATGACTACTTGTTCCAAAGCCACATTGTCGTCTTCGAGCGCCACGTTGATAGGCTGGTCGGAGCTGATGGCTCGTTCTACGGTCTTCATCCCAACGGATGAGAATATCAAGACATCACCTACTTGGGCGGTGATGGCATAGTTGCCATCGGTGTCGGTGATAGTGCCTGTGGCAGCCTTCCCTTTCACTTGGATGGTGACACCGGGTAAGGGTTCTTTGTTCGATGCGTCGGTCACCACTCCCTTCACTTTTACCTCTTGGGCAAGTGCGGAAAGGGTACAGAGGCATGCGACAAAGAAGATATAGAATTTCTTTATCATGTTCTTTAAAGACTAATATGGATTGATAGAATCAATTGGCTTTAACTAACTTCAGACCAAATTTGATGTATGCGCATTCTCCAGTATATGTGGATTCTGAATCGCCGTCATGGTATTTTACGGCATTAGGCATGGTTTGGAGCATGGATAATATATTAGGCGTGAAATCACCCAAAAGAGCTTGAATGTTTTGTTGAATGTAGTCCATGACGTATTCGTCATTGGCTAATTCCAGTAACTTGCCGATTAAGTCTCTTACCAGTACTCCGTCAAGGTTAATGGTCAATTCGTTTCCGTCGAGTGTGTACTCGATAGGTACTCCTGCTTCTATCACAGGCGTAAGCATTGATATCAGCTCTTGTCCGATTCGCTTGGCATTTTCCGGGTCGCTGCGAGTGAGAGACCTTGTGCTCAACAATCCTCCTAAGAGGTTTGCGATGGCGTTGGGGTCAACCTCCACATAGAGTTTTCCTGGAGTCTCTCCATAATAATACCGAAAGAAGTTGTCGGGTAGATTATCGCTCCATTGAGGATTCGCAAAATCGTCGCTGTATGAATACATAATTCCCATGCTTCCAGAGGGATGGGCTGTCAGACTTTTCAATAAATTGGCTACTAATGGTTCGGTGCTTATACTCTGGCCAATTATGTTTTTCATAAGCAGAGTACCACTGAGTGGACCGGCTATGATGGACCATATATCTTTAAAGGGCTTTTTAAGATCAAGGAATGAAAGGTGTCCTAAGTCCATGGTTACATTGGAATCCCAATCGCTCCATAAAGGGGAGAAAGCCATAGTTGTACCCCCTCCCGATTGGATAACCGGTGCAAGGTCCCACGTCCCTTGTAGTTCTGTATTGGCCAATTGACAAGTAAGGTCGATGTTTACCTTGCCTTCTTCTATTGACCCTTTGTAGATGACAGTGCGTGTAGGCTGGACATTTTCTCCAGAGAAGATGTACTTGTTCTTGTTGCCGTAAAGTTTCACATCTTGCAGCACTACCTCTTTTTCGCCCGGTATGGGGCTGTAGGGGGTAATCTTAAAGTCAAGCAGTCCACCAATGGCACTCGACAGGTCCACTTCGTTGCCCGCTAAGGTGAGGGTGGCAGTCTCGTCTTTCTCGTCGGTCAACACAGTGACCTTGCGTCCGCTGAGCGGCGCACCGTTGTAGGTCATTGTTAGGTCGTTGTCTCCCCCGTTCACGTAATCGCCATTGAGATTTGGATACTCCGTTTCGGGTTGCTTGTCTCCGGAGCCATTCTCCTCTCCGGTGTTTTGTAGTTCTAAGTACTCATCGTCTACGCCATTCACGCACGATGTAAAGGTTGCGATGTATCCCCCAAAAAGGGCCATAAACGCTACGTAGGTTAATTTGTTCCTCATTGTATGTGCTTTTATAATTGAACATGGCGCAAAATTATGTGCTTTTTCGGCGCTATTCTGATACTATTTGCTCTCATACTAATGAAATTCGGTAGTCCGTCCGATGGGAGTGTCTATATCTTGTGTTCTTTGTAGTTTTTTCGGAAGAGGGTAGGGGTCATCCCTTTAGCTTGCTTGAAGCTGCGGTTGAAGTTGGAGAGGTTGGTGAATCCGCATTTAAAGCTGATGTCAGCGATGTTGTCGTCGGTCTCGAGCAGGAAGCGTGCGGCGATGCCAAGGCGGATGTCGGTGAGGAAGCGGACGAAGCTTTTGGAGGTGTGTTTGCGGATGAAGCGTGAGAAGGAGGAGATACTCATATTGACGATAGCGGCGGCATCGGGCATGTAGATGGGGCGTTGGTAGTTCTTGCGGATGTAGGCGATGACTTTGTCGAGCCGGATGTCGAACTCCGAGACGTGGTTGTGGGTAAAGGAGCTGCTGGCCAATTGGCGTATGCCGGTAGAAATGGATAGCTCGTAGAGGATGTGTAGGAGTTTGGTGACGGCAAAGAGACCGTTTTTCTCGTCGATGAACTCCTGTATCATGGGACGCACGCGGGCGATGGTCTCGTGGTCGAACGCCACGCCGTTTTTGGCCATCTGGAAGAGGGTGCGCAGGTTGGCGAATTGCTCCTTTATGAGTATCTGGTCTACCAGAAACTCGGGGTTGAGCTGGATGGTTACCTCGTGTATCTCCTGCTCGGGGTTGTTGTACCGATTCACCCAAGCATGCTCCAAGTGTGGGTTGGTGATGAAGACGAGGTCTTCATCATCTATCAGCTCTTCGGAGTCGCCCACGATGCGCAAAGCACCTTGGGCACGTTCGATGAGGTTCAGCTCGCACTCCGGATGGACGTGCAAGGGGAACGTGAAAGATTTCTTGGTACGCTCCATGACGACAAAGCAGTCTCTTGCCGACAGGGGCGTAATCTCTTCAAAGGTTTTAGGTAGCTTCATACATGTGTTTGGGCTAAGATGTTGGCGCAAAAATACAAAAAGATAAGCAATAACCGAATAAAGCCCAGACAGAAATGTATCTATTTCTTTCACATCCCTGCCTGGTCCTACTATGGAGTATGGTACCTATTCTTTTTCTATCAGCACTGTGGCATAGGCCGATATGCCCTCTTCGCGTCCGGAGAAGCCGAGCTTTTCGGTGGTGGTGGCTTTGATGGAAATGTCTTCTTCGTCGATGTCCATCACGCGGGCCATGGTTTGTTGCATCAGGGGGATGTGTGCCTTGAGCTTGGGACGCTCGGCGCAGATGGTGGCGTCGATGTTGCCTACGTGGTAGCCTTTGGTGGCGATGAGTTGCACGGTCTTGCGGAGCAGCACTTTGCTGTCGATGTCCTTGAACTCACCGGCGGTATCGGGGAAGTGGTAGCCGATGTCGCGCATGTTGGCGGCACCCAGCAGGGCATCGCACACGGCATGCAGCAGCACGTCGGCGTCGGAGTGCCCCAGCAGTCCTTTCTCGTGTTCCAGCCGGATGCCTCCCAGCCATAGTTCGCGGCCTTCTACCAGGCGGTGCACGTCGAAGCCGAATCCTACTCTTATCTTCATGTCGTTTGGGCGTTATCTGATGTAAAAATCGAGCAGCTTCTCTCCTTCCAGGTAGCCTTGCAGGTGTTGCCCTACGCTGACGGGGCCTACGCCCGCGGGTGTGCCGGTGTAGAGCAGGTCGCCCATCTTGAGGGTGACAAACTGGCTGACGTAGGCGATGATGTCGTCTATCTGGAACAGCATGTCGGCCGTGCATCCATTCTGTACTTCCGTGCCGTCGATGGTGAGGCCGAAGTGGATGTTCTGGATGTTGTCGTAGCGGTCGGCGGGCACAAACTTGCCGATGGCGGCCGAGGAGTCGAACCCTTTGCTGAGTTCCCACGGGTGGCCTTGCTGGCGGAATTTCCGTTGAAGGTCGCGCGCGGTGAAGTCGATGCCCACCGTCACGGCATCGTAGTAGCGGTAGGCAAAGCGGGGGGCGATGTTCTTGCCCAGCCGGCTGATGCGCACCACCAGCTCCGTCTCGTAATGCACTTCTTCGGAGAAGTCGGGGATGAAGAATGGCTTTCCGTCTTTGAGGAGGGCCGAGTCGGGCTTCATGAAAATGACGGGTTCCTGGTTCGCTTCCGTATGTCCCAGCTCTTGGTTGTGCAGGGCATAATTCATTCCTACTGCGATAATCTTCATTGCTATTCTTTGTTTATGAGGTTCAATCGGTTGAACATAAGCGCCAAGTGGGCGTAGAGGGAGGTGTTCTGCACCACGATGCCTTGGGGCACCCGGATGCGGAAGGGGGTGAAGTTCCACACGGCCTTGATGCCTCCGTCCACCATCATGTTGGTGGTCTCTTGGGCTATGTTGATGGGTACGGTGAGCACGCCGATGCGTACGTCTTCGTACTCCTGCATCTTGGCGAGGAAGTCGTTGGGGTGAAAGATGGGGATGCCATCGGACTTCGTGCCTATCAAGGTGGGGTTGATGTCGAAAGCCGCCACTATCTCCAGCCCGAAGTGGCAGAGACCGGAATCGCGTAGCAGGGCGCCACCCAAGCTCCCCGCGCCGAAGAGGAATGCCTTGTGGGGACGGGTGAACCCGAGGAAGCTCTCCAATACGTTAATCAGGTCGTCTATGTTATATCCCACTCGCGTACGTCCCGAGATGTTGACATACGAGAGGTCTTTAGCTATTTGGGAAGCGTCAATATTAATCTCCTTCGAGATTTGGGTGGAAGAAACATACTGCTCCCCCCGGTCTCTCATCAGTTTGATGTTCGACAGGTACCAAGGCAACCTGCGGAGGGTAGGCTCGGGAATTTTATCTGTTTCTTTCTGCTCTATAACATTCATACCTTTTACAAGATTTGATAGGTTGCAAAAGTACTCTATTTTTTGAGACTGACAACCGGATAGCTCATTTCCTTAATAGAGATTAAACAAAACATTGAAAAGAGCCGTTAATTTTGCTTGTTCGGCGATGTTGCCTACTTTTGGCGGACAAATAACAGGAAATATGAAGAAGAATGACTGGAAAGACAGGCTGAACGTGGTTTACTCCACCAACCCCGACTTCGGCTACGAAACAGAAGAGACGGCGGCAGACGCTACGCTCGACAAAGGGCGACAGAACCTACGGGTATCCCTCGACCGGAAGAACCGGGGCGGCAAAGTCGTGACGCTCGTCACCGGTTTTGTGGGTACGGATGCCGACCTGAAGGAGTTGGGACGCTTGCTGAAAAGCCGGTGTGGTGTAGGCGGAGCGGCCAAGGAGGGCGAAATAATGGTGCAGGGCGACTTTAAGGCCAAGGTCGTGGAATTGCTTATCAAAGAGGGCTATACCCGCACGAAAGGTAGCGGGGGATGATGCCCCACCTCTCATTCGTCGTGTCAAAGGGGGACCCTATTTCCTCCTCCCCCCTACGTGTTTTTTTGCGTTTCTACTCTCATTACTCTCATTGCCTGCTGTTACATATTGGCAATCAGCGCATTAAGACCATGATATTAGCCATGATATTAGCATGATATTAGGAGCTACTATCATGGTTTGTCTCGTCCTGATTTTGGTTGACTGGTTTAACTTCTTAATCCTACTATTGGTTGTCCAATATCGTTTCTTAGCATTGGGAGGGAGCTTGGAGTTTAGGGGAATATATTATAGTAGATAAATAGAGACCGATAGTCGAAGTAGCCTGAAAGGCTCAAAGTGGCTGAAAGCCTTTGCCTGCAAGGCTCTTAACCCAGCCCATTGCAAAGCGAGGAACGAGCGACGCATTGGGTCTACGTCATATCAACCCTGCGTAGTCGCCCTTTTAAGGGCAGCTTAACCATCTCCGGATTAAGCTGCCCTTAAAAGGGCGATTCGTCACATCCCCCTACCAGAACCCAACGCGCCGCTCGTTCCTCGCTTTGCGATGGGCTGGGCTAAGAGCCTTTCAGGCAAAGGCTTTTAGCCACTTTGGGCCTTACAGGCCTCCCGGTTGCGAGGGGCAATTTCTCTTAGGTCACATTTTGCAACGCTATCTTTAACTGCGGCTCCATGGTATTAGCATGATATTAGAATCTATTCTCACGCTGTGCATTGTTCGCTACTCTGCTTTGTTGAATCTGCGAAAGCATATACCTCAAGCGACCACCTTATTGTCCCATCTTTCCCACCGTATTGGGAAAGAGTTCCCACCGCGTTGGGAAGAAAGTCCCACCGCCTTGGGAAAAAAGTCCCACGGCGTTGGGAAAGAAGTCCCACCGCCGTGGGAAAGAATTCCCATCGAATGGGACAAAATGTTTGCTTAGGGGAACTGTGTCGTTAGCCTTAAAGGGGACGCAATGCTGGCTGCGCAGTCATCGCGCCGCACTTGGAGAATCACGCTGCGTGATATAGAAAAACGGTACCTCGATTCACATCGGAGCACCGTCACAACACAAACACAAAATAAAACACGACAAAACTACTATGCAATCTTACCTGTTATGCCGGGAGGCATAACTATCTCGTTTATATATATGTCGCATACCTATAAGCGTCTTATCAGGTTGATTAGCACTATATATAACATACTAAAGCATGTTTTGTTCATCACAACCATATTTTTCCTAATCAAGCCGATAGAGTGTCGCTCATCGGGGCAGGAAGAAGCCTGAATTACTTCTTCGAGCATTACAAAGATAGAACGAATGTTCATAAGGACGAAAAGGAATAGACAAACCGGACGAAATGGGGGACGTTCTCGTGTTTTTCGGGTACGAATCAATCCCCTGCCTCTACCTGCCTTTATAGTCTTTGAGGAATCCTTCCATCAACCATTTGGCCAATGCCTGACGATTTGAGCTGATTACCAGTCTCTTTTGGTCGAAGCTGTTCTGTATGTTGCCCAATTCGACGAAGACGGAAACAGGGGTGGCCTGCGAGAGGACGTAGAGGTTCCGGCCGCTCACCGTCCCCGAGAATCCACGGTTGGGCTGGTGCTTGTCATACTTGGCTTCGAAGGTATTCTTCATGTTCGTGGCCAGCCGCCGGCTCTCTGCCGTTTTGTTGGAGTGATAGAAGAATACATCGGTCTGCTTACCTTTGCTCCGGCTGTCTACATGTATGAAGATGGCCCGGCAGTACTTGTACCGCTTTCGGTCTTTCCGGTAGTGGGTATTGATGGCTGCGCACCGTTGGTGCAGGCGTTGCACTTGGTTGAGGGGGATGGCGTTCCCCATGCAGGTCTCCCGCTTGCTGTTGGCCAGGTAGGCGTCGTCGCGTATGCCGTCTTTGGCGTCTTGTATCACGATGCGCACTTCGGCCCCCTCCTGCATCAGGTTGCGCGCCAGGCGTAGGGCGATGTCGTAGGCGTA
>JAISIX010000205.1 GCA_031261805.1 Mediterranea sp. (in: CFB group bacteria) | reverse complement strand
CATATCCCGGGAGATAACTCCGCTCTTTCACAACTTTTTTACCGTTGCGAACCTGATACACCTTTTCGGTTGGAATCAATACCTGAGACACGTAGTCACTAAGGTTGCTGTTTTTAATATCAGCTTCAAGATACTCTTTTACCTTAGCTTCCTTTCCACTAATAGCACGCAACACGTACCATTTTTTTTCCATCTCAGCCATTTTCACCTAATCAATGTGGATAAACAATATTTTCCATGAATTTCTGGAAACAGACATCCATACCCCATACTACCAATGCAATAAGTAGGGAAGCGTATAAAACAACAACTGCACTGTTAGCAAGTTCAGAATACGTGGGCCACGATACTTTATGAACAAGTTCGTCGTAGGATTCCTTAATGTAAGCTATTATCTTTTTCATTTCAATAATATTAGCACGGGAGGAGAGGCTCGAACTCCCGACACCCGGTTTTGGAGACCGGTGCTCTACCAACTGAGCTACTCCCGTGTACAGATAATCAGTTCCCGACTTAGAGCCGAGAACTGATTATACATTTCATCTTAGTCCAGAATTTCCGTAATCTGACCAGCACCCACTGTACGGCCACCTTCGCGGATAGCGAAACGCAGACCAGTATTCAGTGCAACCGGATAGATCAGCTCTACCGTAATCGTTACGTTGTCGCCCGGCATGACCATCTCGGTGCCTTCCGGCAACGTGATTTCACCCGTACAGTCCATCGTACGCAAGTAGAATTGAGGACGGTATTTGTTGTGGAACGGAGTGTGACGGCCACCTTCCTCTTTCTTCAGGATGTAAACCTCAGCCTTGAAGCGAGAGTGCGGTTTGATTTGACCCGGCTTGCAAAGCACCATACCACGTTTGATTTCATTCTTGTCGATACCGCGGAGCAGCAGACCAACGTTATCGCCGGCTTCGCCTTCATCCAACAGCTTGCGGAACATTTCAACGCCAGTTACGACGCACTTCTTATCCTCACCCAAGCCCAGAATTTCAACCTCGTCACCAACCTTGATAATACCTGTTTCGATACGACCTGTTGCTACAGTACCACGACCCGTGATAGAGAACACGTCTTCAACCGGCATCAAGAAGGGTTTGTCAACATCACGCGGAGGCAGCGGAATCCAAGTATCCACAGCATCCATCAGCTCCATAATCTTATCTTCCCATTTCTCTACGCCATTCAGAGCGCCAAGAGCAGAACCACGGATGATAGGAGTATTGTCACCGTCGAAGTCATAGAACGAAAGGAGCTCTCTCATTTCCATTTCAACGAGTTCCAACATTTCCTCATCGTCTACCATATCGCACTTGTTCAAGAATACAACCAGACGGGGAACGTTTACCTGGCGAGCCAGCAGGATGTGCTCACGAGTTTGTGGCATGGGGCCATCGGTAGCAGCAACTACGATGATAGCGCCGTCCATCTGAGCAGCACCCGTTACCATGTTCTTTACGTAGTCGGCGTGACCCGGGCAGTCAACGTGAGCATAGTGACGGTTAGCCGTCTGATACTCTACGTGCGACGTGTTGATCGTAATACCACGCTCTTTTTCTTCGGGCGCGTTGTCGATAGAATCGAAAGAACGCATTTCAGAGAGACCTTTCTTCGCCAATACCATTGTAATAGCAGCGGTCAAGGTCGTCTTACCGTGGTCTACGTGACCGATTGTACCAATGTTCACATGTGGCTTGGTACGTTCAAATTTCTCTTTAGCCATAGCTTTACTTTCTATTTATTTGATTAATAATCAGCTTTACATCCTTATGAGCTGTTACCGGGACTTGAACCCGGGACCTCTTCCTTACCAAGGAAGTGCTCTACCACTGAGCTATAACAGCAAGTCTTTTTTCCAAGCGATCGCTTTGGTGGGCAAAGATGGATTCGAACCACCGAAGGCGTAAGCCAGCAGATTTACAGTCTGCCCCATTTGGCCACTCTGGTATTTGCCCCTATCTTCTTCTTCTTCGGCCTTTGCAGCTAAAAAAGAGCAACCGTTCCGTCCTCTGTTGTGCGAAACGGCTGCAAATTTAGACATTTATTTTGTTTCCACAAAACTTTCGCTCTATTTTATTTGTTTCGAAGCTTCTCTTTATACTTAACCAGCTGCTTTTCAAGCGCCTCCACATTCAAGTCGATAGCCTCTTCAAAAGTGTCGCACACCTTGCTTGCATAGAGTTCCCCATTGGGAACAAGAAGCTTGATGCCGGCCTCTTTGTTAGCCGCAGTTTCCGGCTTAGTCACTTTCAGAGATATCTCCGCCTTCGTAATATCCTCATAGAACTTCTCCAGCTTAGACACTTTTTTTTGGATAAATGCCTGCAATTGCTCTGACGCATCAAAGTGAATCGATTGAACTCTGATTTCCATACTTACCTCCTTTTGTTTTTAAGCCCTAGGATGAGCTTGTTTATACACTTTTTTAAGCTCCTCGAATGTGACGTGCGTATAAATCTCGGTCGTCGCGATGCTTTCGTGCCCCAAAAGTTCCTTTACCGCCTCCAGTTCCGCATGGTTATTCAGCATGGTGGTGGCGAAAGTATGCCTCAACACGTGAGGGCTGAGTTTCTTTTGCGTCGTTACCTTGGAGAGGTTCTGCTTCACGATTCTGGCTACCAAGCCCTCGCTCACTCGCCTCCCATCCTTCCTGACAAAAAAGGCTTCCGCCCTTTCCGGTACCTCTTCGTCCCTTACCTCCATGTATTCCCGCATCGCCCCGCGCAACTCCTCCCCAAATGGAATCAGCCGTTGCTTGTTGCGTTTGCCGGTCACCTTCAGCTGAGAGGCCGAAAAGTCCACATCTGTGTCGTCCAGATTTATTAGCTCGGAAAGTCGCATTCCCGTAGCGTAGAACATGTCGATAACCAACCGGTCACGCAGGCCCTCAAAGCCTTTGCCAAAGTCCGTTTCGTCCAACAGCCTATCCATCTCACTCTCTTTAAGGAACGAAGGAAGAGACTTTTTTTTCTTCGGCCCGACGATTTTACGCATCGGGTCGACAGAAATCTCACCCTGCCTCAAAAGATACTTGTAGAAAGAGCGTAAGGAACTCAACTTGCGATTGACAGAGGTAGCAGCATAACCTTGGTCCATCAGCGAAACAATCCATTCGCGAACAAACTCGGTATCTACCGTCAGAGGGTCGAACTTCCCATAACTCTCCTCCGCGAACTTCTGCATCAAGCAAAGGTCTTCGCCATAGGCATAAACCGTCTGCTCGGAGTAGTTCCGCTCGTGTCGGAGGTAATCAAGGAAAGTGTCAACCAATGCCATATCGTCACATTCTATTAAATCATGCGACGAATGTAGGAAAAGAAATCAATAATCCAAAGAAAATTAGGGATTATTAATCTTCTACCTGCTGAAGTTGTTGTACGTAAACGGCACGCTCTTTTTTCAGCCTCTTCGTCACAGACGGTTTATCAAACTGTTGTCTGCGTCTTAGCTCTTTCACGATGCCAGTCTTTTCAAACTTTCTTTTGAACTTCTTCAGCGCTTTCTCAATGTTTTCGCCTTCTTTTACGGGTACTACAATCATTTCTTTGTTGTTATTAATATGTTATTGCTTAAATTTCGACTCTAAAAAATGCGCCGCAAAATTACACATACTTTCTTTATCCACAAAACTTTCGGTGAATAATTCTCAAAAACTCATGGAAAGAAAGCCGTTAACCACAGAAAGTTGCTACCTTTGGAATCCTCGTTTCAACAACTCTGTATATAATATAATAAGGTATATAATGAAACTGCAAATTCAAGAACGGCTGGAAGCGCTACGCGCCACTTTTGAGCCGAACCGTATCAGCGCATTTATCATCCCAAGCACCGACCCGCACCTGAGTGAGTATGTAGCGCCCTACTGGAAGGTACGTGAGGAAATCTCCGGCTTCACCGGCTCGGCAGGCACGATGGTCGTCACCCGCAACGGTGCAGGTCTTTGGACCGACTCCCGCTACTTCCTACAAGCTACCCAACAGTTGGAAGGCACAGGCATCACTCTCTATAAAGAGGGATTAGCCGAAACGCCCAGTATAACCACCTATTTATGCAATCAGCTCCAGCCCGGCGATAGCGTAGGCATTGACGGTTTGGTCTTCTCCGCCACCCAAGTGAAGCAGATAAAAGAAGAGCTGGCTACAGGCCAACTCACCCTGACCGTCTGCGACGACCTCTTCACGGTCTTATGGAAAGACCGCCCGGCCCGGCCCGAAGCACCTGCCTTCATCTACGACCTCCGATACGCCGGCAAGAGTTGCGCCGAGAAGCTCACGGAGATTCGTTCGGCATTGGCCGAAACCGGTGTATTCAACATCCTGCTCTCTACCCTTGACGAGATAGCATGGACCCTAAATCTGCGCGGGAGCGACGTGCATTGCAACCCGGTGGTAGTGAGCTACCTACTCATTACACAGGAGCAAGCCATTCTCTTCATCGACCCCGGTAAGGTAACTCCCGAAGTAGCCGCCTATCTGCAAGACAATCATGTCGACATATCCAACTACGACGATATCGTACCATACCTGAACACTCGGCTGAATATCAACATCCTGCAGGTCGACCCGCAGAAGACCAACCATGCCATCTACTCGGCCTTTCCCACAGGGTTCAACCTAATCCGCGCCACGTCGCCTGTTGCCTTGCTCAAGGCCGTACGCAACAAACAAGAGATTGCAGGCATCCATGCCGCCATGACTCGCGACGGCGTAGCACTTGTCAAGTTCCTCCGTTGGCTGGAGCAAGCCATACCCGAAGGAAAGGAGACGGAACTGACCATCAGCCAGAAGCTACATGATTTCCGCGCCCAGCAGCCGCTCTTCATGGGCGATAGCTTCGACACCATCGTCGGCTACAAAGAGCATGCCGCCATCGTGCACTACACCGCCACACCCGAGACCGACATCCCCGTCCACTGCGAGGGTTTCCTCCTGCTCGACTCGGGTGCACAATACCTCGACGGCACCACCGACATCACCCGCACCATCGCTCTCGGCCCACTCACCGAAGAGGAAAAGACAGACTACACCCTCGTACTGAAAGGGCACATCGCCCTTGCTTCGGCCAAGTTCCCGGCCGGCACACGCGGAGCACAGCTCGACGTGCTGGCCCGCCTGCCTCTATGGATGCACGGCGAGAACTTCCTGCACGGCACCGGCCATGGCGTAGGCCATTTCCTCAGCGTACACGAAGGGCCACAAAGCATCCGCATGAACGAAAACCCCGTGGCGTTATTACCCGGCATGGTCACCTCCAACGAACCCGGCGTGTACAAGGCAGGGAGTCACGGCGTCCGTACCGAAAACCTCACCTTGGTATGCAAGGCCGTCAAGGGAATGTATGGCGAGTACTACGCGTTCGAAACCCTCACCCTTTGCCCCATCTGCACCAAAGGCATCCTGAAACAGATGCTTACCGACACCGAGAAACAATGGATAGACAACTACCATCACACCGTATTTGCCCAACTCTCCCCTTACCTCAACGAAGAGGAGAAACTGTGGTTGCAGAGGGCAACGGCAAACATTATGTAGTGATAAGTGGCGAGTGATTAGTGATTAACCCTGTTCCGCTAATCACTTATCACTCAACACTTATCACTCATCGCGAATCACTAATCACTCAAAAAATGGCTTTAATCAAATCAGTGCGGGGCTTTGTCCCCGAAATCGGCGAGAACACATTTCTGGCCGACAATGCCACCATCATAGGTGACGTAAAGATAGGACGCGACTGCAGCATCTGGTTCAACACCGTGCTACGGGGCGATGTCAACTCCATCCGCATCGGCAATGGAGTGAACATACAAGACGGCAGCGTACTACACACGCTCTACCAGAAATCAACCATCGAGATTGGCGACCATGTCTCCGTGGGGCATAACGTCACCATCCACGGTGCCTGCGTGAAGGACTATGCCTTGATAGGCATGGGTGCCACCTTGCTCGACCACGCCGTGGTGGGCGAGGGCGCCATCGTAGCTGCCGGAGCCTTGGTGCTTAGTAATACGATTATAGAGCCGGGCACCGTCTGGGCTGGCGTACCGGCCAAGTTCGTCAAGAAGGTCGACCCCGAACAGGCCAAGGAGCTGAATCAGAAGATTGCCCACAACTACCTGATGTACTCCTCTTGGTACAAGGAACCCGACTCGAGAAACATCAGCGAATAACCGCCCAGACAGGTATATAAAGTTATTGCGTAATTTACGCTACGTAAATTACGCAATAACTCTTGGCATTTCCCAGTATCGTTCCTATTACTTCTTCTTAGCCGCTGTCCGCCGACCTTTGGTCGGGGCATCGCCCTTCTTCTCGTCCTGGGCTTTGATGAGTTCTAAGCAGGCTGCCAAGTCGAGGTCTTGCGGCACCCGGTCCTTGGGAATCTTATAGTTGCTCCCTTTATAGGCGATGTAAGGGCCAAAGCGTCCGTTCAGGATTTCCAGCTCCGGCTCTTCCTCAAACCTCTTGATGTGGCGAGCCACCTCTTTCGCGCGTTTCTCCAAGATGAGCTGTTCGGCTTCCTCGAGTGTCACCTCCATGGGATCCATTGTTTTGGGGAGCGACACATACACCTTGTTATGCAGCACGTAGGGTCCAAAGCGTCCTACCCCTACACTCACTGTCTTGCCTTCATACTCGCCCAAGGTACGTGGCAGCTTGAAGAGTTCCAGCGCATCCTCCAGCGTAAGCGTCTCCATGGAGTGTCCTTTCTTTAGCGGTGCGAACTTGGGCTTCTCTTCGTCTTCAACCGTACCTATTTGTACCACAGGACCGAAGCGTCCTATTTTCACAGAGACGGTTTTACCCGTTGTCGGGTCTTGTCCCAAGATGCGTTCGCCCACCTTATGCTCGCGCTTAGTGGTCAATGCATTCTCTACCGAGGGATGGAAATGTTTGTAGAAATCCTTCAGGATAGAGGTCCATTGCGCCTCTCCCTCGGCTATCTCGTCGAACTCTTTCTCCACGCTGGCCGTGAAGTTATAGTCGAGGATGTCGGGAAAGTATTCGGTGAGGAAGTCGTTCACCACCGTGCCGGTATCGGTAGGGAAGAGCTTTGCCTTCTCCGCGCCGGTGATTTCCGTACGTTCCTCATCGGCCAGTTTGCCGTTACTGAGGATGAGCACGTTGAAGTTGCGTTCCTCACCTTCTTTGTTCCCTTTCTCCACATATTCGCGTTGCTGTATGGTCGAGATAGTGGGGGCATAGGTTGATGGGCGCCCGATGCCCAGTTCCTCCAGCTTCCGCACGAGGCTGGCCTCGGTATAGCGTGGCGGGCGTTGGCTGAAACGCTCCACGGCAGTGATGGCGCCATGCTCCAGTTTCTGTCCTTTCTTCAGGGGGGGCAACAAGTGGCTCTCGTTTTCTTGTTCGTTATCGTCGTCATACGACTCGCGGTACACGCGTAGGAATCCGTCGAACTTAATCACCTCGCCCACAGCCGTGAACTGGTCACTACTACCACTCATGGCGATGGCTGCGGTAGTCTTCTCCAGCTCAGCGTCGGCCATTTGCGAGGCGATGGTACGTTTCCAGATTAGCTCGTATAGTTTCTTTTCTTGCGCCGTACCATCTATGGCGCTATGTTCCATATAGGTTGGACGAATGGCCTCGTGCGCCTCTTGCGCGCCTTTGGTCTTCGTATGGAAGTGGCGGGGATGCACGTATCGCTCTCCCATCATCTGGCTGATGGCAGCCTTACTGCCAGTGGTAGCATACTCCGACAGATTGACGGAGTCGGTACGCATATAGGTGATGAATCCCGACTCGTACAGCCGCTGCGCGACGCGCATAGTCTGCGCAACGGTATAACCCAACTTACGGGCGGCCTCCTGTTGGAGCGTGGAGGTAGTGAAGGGTGCGGCCGGCGACTTCTTGAGCGGCCGGGTGCTGATGTCCTCGATGGAGAATGTCGCCCCTTGGCAGGCCTCAAGGAAAGCTTGCGCCTCCTGCTTCGTCTTGATGCGGCGGCCCAATTCCGCCTTCA
Source organism: Mediterranea sp. (in: CFB group bacteria) (assembly GCA_031261805.1). Taxonomy (GTDB): domain Bacteria; phylum Bacteroidota; class Bacteroidia; order Bacteroidales; family Bacteroidaceae; genus Bacteroides. The sequence continues at coordinate 13,339 of JAISIX010000205.1, read as the reverse complement.
TCTCTACCTGCTTACCCTTTTCGTCGGGCACTAAGAAAAGGGCTGTCACCCGATAAGCCGCCTCTGTTTGGAAGGCGTTGATTTCGCGCTCACGTTCCACGATGAGCCGAACGGCTACCGACTGCACACGCCCGGCCGAGAGTGCCGGTTTCACCTTCTTCCACAGCACGGGCGAAAGTTCAAAGCCCACGATGCGATCGAGCACACGGCGTGCCTGTTGGGCGTTCACCAAGTCGATGTTGATGTGACGTGGGTGCTCAATAGCATTGAGGATGGCGCTCTTGGTGATTTCGTGGAATACGATACGCTTCGTGTTCTCCGGTTTCAGTTTCAGAACCTCATACAGATGCCAGGCGATGGCCTCTCCCTCGCGGTCCTCATCGGACGCGAGCCAGACGGTATCAGCTTGTTTGGCCTCTGTCTTCAGCGTGTTGACCAAAGCCTTCTTGTCTGCCGGTATCTCATAGTTAGGGGCGAAGTCCTTTGCGATATCGATGCTGAATTCTTTCTTCTTCAGGTCGCGGATATGCCCATAACTGGAGAGCACCTTGAAGTCTTTCCCAAGGAACTTCTCTATCGTTTTTGCTTTTGCCGGAGACTCGACAATAACTAAGTTTTTCTGCATAACTCTTTCTTCTGTAATGGCTTGTATCAAAAAATCGGGGCAAAAGTAGGAAAAAAGATCCATCCCCACCTTATATTATAGGGAGAATCTAATGTTTTTTAAGGTTCAAGGGGGGAAAGATAAGTGTGGCAAACCGGACACACACGCCTATCCATTTAAGTCGACAGACCAATACCAATAGATATACTCCTGCCCATCATCCTTCCGGATGGGGCAGCTCCACTGGTACGGCTCACCCAATGTGTACGGCACAGGAGCCTTGAAAAACGGGCCATCGTAGCAGAAGCTGTGGTATTCGCCATTCTCTCCGCATACATCCACCCCTGCCGGAAGGCTATCCACCAACTGCCGGTCAATCGCCCGCCCTATATACTCACGCCCCAGCACGTCGGCCGTTGTGGTGACGATGACCGAACGGATTCCCGACCGCAGGAACTCCTCCATCACCTCTTCCGAAGTACTCCATAGCGGCTCCACCACCGTGATACCGTAGGGTGCCAACTGGCGTTGGCGATATTCAAGTAGGTCTTGCAGGTAGATGTCGCCAAAGATAAAGTGCGTCACCCCTTGGGCCGTGAAATGTTCTGCCGCCCGTTGCATCACAGCCGAATACTCATCCATCGTGGATGTCGCCGATTGTTCGACCACATAGAGAGGGATGCCTATACGCTCAGCCTGTTTCTCAAGCAGCGACACCGGGATGGCATGCATAGACGAGCGCTCCGTTTCCTGATTGACGGTGGTAAGCAAGGCCACTATGTCGTACTCTCCAGTCTGCAACGCCTTCCACAACGCCAAGGCAGAGTCTTTCCCCCCGCTCCAATTAAACACAGCCTTCTTCATCCTTGCTTTCCCTTCCCATCTTGGGGGTGCTTCTTCGTGGCCTTCTTCTCCGCGATAAAGCGGGGCATGTAGGCTATGCACCCTATCAAAGCGGCATAAGCCAGCTCCAACTCGCCGAACTCACGGTGGATAAAGTGGCACACAATGGCATAAATGGTAATGGTAACAAGGATATAGATGGCCAACACAAAGGCGGTCTTCACCTTCTTGTTCTGCACTATCCGGAACAAACTATTTAGATTCATCGTAAGTAAGTTATATTAAAACAGGCTTCAAAGGTAGCAATAAGGCGCTAATACGCAGCCTACTCACTTAGTTAAATAAACAGAAACGGCCATTGTAAGGCAGCTACCCAACTAAACTTCATCTATACTCTGCCCAAGTTAGCCTGCCATTTACGATATGTTAAACTACCCTCAATAACAACCGGAATCACAGAAGAATGTCTACCTTTGCAGCCAGAATTGAATAGGTGGACAGATTTGAGCAGCTTGCAACCACGGAAAAAAATGCTAAAACACAACTCGCTTGTGCCTTTCGGCCTACTTCTGCGACGCATCGCCCCCTCCCCTGCTCCCCCTTTCCGTTCGCAACATGATTGTTAAATCCTAAATGCAACAAAGATGGGATACTTATTCACATCCGAATCGGTGTCAGAAGGACACCCCGACAAGGTAGCCGATCAAATATCGGATGCCATACTCGACAAACTGTTGGCTTACGACCCCAGTTCGAAAGTAGCTTGCGAAACACTGGTAACTACCGGACAGGTAGTATTGGCGGGTGAAGTGAAAACCCGAGCGTACGTCGACATGCAACTCATCGCACGCGAGGTCATCCAAAAGATTGGCTACACCAAAGGCGAGTATATGTTTGAAAGCAACTCGTGCGGCGTACTATCCGCCATACACGAGCAAAGCCCCGACATCAACCGGGGCGTGGAACGGCAAGACCCCATGGAGCAGGGTGCCGGCGACCAAGGCATGATGTTTGGTTACGCCACCAACGAGACCGAGAACTTCATGCCCCTCTCGCTCGACCTCGCCCACCGTATCCTGCGCGTACTGGCCGACATACGCCGCGAAGGCAAGGAGATGACCTACCTCCGCCCCGACGCCAAGAGTCAAGTGACCATTGAGTACGACGACAACGGAACGCCCGTGCGCATCGACACCATCGTTGTCTCCACCCAGCACGACGACTTCATCGCCCCGGCCGACTCCACACCCGCCGCGCAACTGAAAGCCGACGAAGAGATGCTCGCCATCATACGCCGCGATGTGATAGAGGTGCTGATGCCCCGTGTCATAGCCTCCATACACCACCCCCAAGTGCTGGCGCTCTTCACCGACCACATCACCTACCACGTGAACCCCACCGGCAAGTTCGTCATCGGTGGCCCCCACGGCGACACCGGACTGACGGGCCGCAAAATCATCGTCGACACCTACGGCGGCAAGGGCGCCCATGGCGGAGGAGCCTTCTCGGGCAAAGACCCCAGCAAGGTAGACCGCAGTGCCGCCTACGCCGCCCGCCACATCGCCAAGAACATGGTCGCGGCAGGCGTGGCCGACGAGATGCTGGTACAGGTATCCTACGCCATCGGCGTGGCACGGCCCATCAACATCTACGTCAACACCTACGGACGGTCGCACGTGTCGATGAGCGACGGTGAGATAGCCCGCGTCATCGGCGACCTCTTCGACCTGCGCCCCAAAGCCATCGAGGAACGCCTGAAGCTGCGCAACCCCATCTACCTGGAGACGGCAGCCTACGGGCACATGGGACGCCAGCCGCAAGTGGTGACCAAAACCTTCAGCTCCCGCTACGAGGGCGAGAAGAAGATAGAGGTGGAACTCTTCACTTGGGAGAAGCTCGACTATGTAGAACAAATCAAGGCCGCCTTCGGACTTTGACGAATCCACTCCGCCGATGAACGAACTACATAGCGTATGCGTCTATTGTGCCTCGAGCACGAAGATTGACCCTGCCTATTTCGAAGCAGCCGACCGACTGGGTCGGCTGCTTGCCCAGCGCCACCTGCGCTTGGTAAACGGCGCCGGCAACATGGGGCTAATGAGCGCCGTGGCCGATGCTGTACTGGCCGAAGGCGGGCAAGCCACCGGTGTCATCCCCCGCTTCATGGTGGAGCAAGGGTGGCAACACACCGGCCTGACGGAGTTGATAGAGGTAGGCAACATGCACGAGCGCAAGCAGAAGATGGCCGACCTAAGCGATGCCGTCATCGCCCTGCCCGGCGGTTGCGGCACACTGGAGGAGCTGCTCGAGATTATCACTTGGAAACAGCTCGGACTGTACCTCAACCCCATTGTCATCCTCAACACCAACCACTACTACGACCCACTGCTGGCCACGCTGGAGCAAGCGGTGAAGGAGAACTTCATGCGCCGGCAGCACGGCGACATCTGGAAGGTAGCCACCACCCCCGAAGAGGCTATCGACCTCATCTACTCCACCCCCGTATGGGACGAGTCTATCCGTAAATTCGCCGCGATATGACAGCAGGCGATGTGATAGCCGGTGTGGCAGGTAGCCCCCTCCCCTACTCCCCGCGTACCGACAATGTCATCGCGCTCACGCTGGTGGTCTGCCTGGCGCTCACCGCCATCGCACTGGCCCGGAGCAAAGGATTCCTGTCGCAACAGGTCAAGGACTTCGTGCAACACCGCGAGCGCACCAGCATCTTCGACAACTCCACGGCCGGCGACATGCGCTACCTCATGGTGCTCATCGTGCAAACCTGCATACTGTCAGGCATCACGGCTTTCAACGTCTCCTTTGCCGGTTCCCATCCCACCTTGCCCGCCGGCTCACACACCCCGCTCCTGCTGCTGGCTCTTTGCGTAGGGAGTTGCATCGTCTATTTCTTGCTCAAATGGGTGGTCTACATGTTCCTGGGTTGGATATTCTTTGACAACAGTCTGACAAAGAACTGGCTGGAGTCCTATTCCACACTTATTTATTATACAGGATTCATCCTTTTCCCCTTCGTCCTTTGCCAAATTTACCTCGGCTTAGAGCCTACCCGTTTACTTATAATTGCTGCAATAATACTAATTTTGGCTAAAATCCTTATGTTCTACAAGTGGCTAAAGCTTTTTTTCGGCCGTTTAGGCTCTCTTTTCCCGCTTATTTTGTACTTTTGTGCCCTTGAAATCCTGCCTTGCCTGTTGCTATACAAAGGCATGGAGCAAATGAACATGTATTGCTATTAAAAACTTAGGACGTTGAAAATTAAAAAAGTACTTGTGTCGCAGCCTAAGCCTGCATCGGAGAAGTCTCCCTACTACGATATCGCTGAGAAGTATGGCGTAAAGATTGATTTCCGACCATTCATCAAGATTGAAGCTCTTCCTGCCAAGGAGTTCCGCCAACAGAAGATTTCAATCCTTGACTACACCGCTATTATCTTCACCTCCCGTCATGCAATCGATCATTTTTTTCATTTGTGCACGGAGATGCGTGTCACGATTCCCGAGAGCATGAAATACTTCTGCGTATCGGAAGCCATCGCATTGTATATCCAGAAATATGTGCAATACCGCAAACGTAAGGTCTTCTTCGGCGCCACCGGCAAGATGGAAGACTTGGCTACGTCTATCGGCAAGCACAAAACAGAAAAGTACCTTGTGCCCATGTCCGACGTGCACAACGACGACATCAAGAACCTGCTGGATAAGCTCAAGGTGCAACATGCCGAGGCGGTGATGTACCGCACGGTGAGTGCCGAATTTGCGGAGGAGGAATTCGACTACGACATGTTGGTGTTCTTCAGCCCCTCAGGAGTAAGCTCGTTGATGAAGAACTTCCCCAACTTCGACCAGAAAGAGATTAAGATTGGCACCTTCGGCTCTACCACCGCGCAAGCCGTACGCGATGCCGGCCTTCGCCTCGACTTGGAGGCCCCCTCGGTGAAAGCGCCGTCGATGACGGCCGCCCTCGACCTCTTCATCAAGGAGAATAATGAATAAACGCGTGTAACGTGAACGTATATACCCTGCGCAAGGCCGAACGGCTAAGCAGCGAATTGCTCATCGGAAAGATGTTTGAAGGCGGCGTATCCAAGTCGTTTTCCATCTTTCCGATGCGCGTTGTATATATGCCTGCGGGAGCCGGCGAGGAGATGCCTTCCATCCTCGTCAGCGTGTCGAAGCGCCGTTTCAAACGGGCGGTGAAGCGCAACCGGGTGAAACGACAAATCAGGGAGGCCTACCGCAAGAACAAACACCTGCTGTCCGCCCCGCTCCCAGGGTTGCAGGGCGAACGACTGGCTATCGCCTTCATCTATCTGTCCGACGCACTCTTGCCATCGGCCTTGATAGAAGAGAAAATGAAAGTAGCGCTCCAGCGCATCACGGAGAAGCTGTCATGAAAGCGCTAAGGCTGCTAAGCCGCTGGCTCTCGTGGTTGCTCCTGCTGCCCATCTATTTCTACCGCTGGTGCATCTCGCCCATCCTGCCCCCCTCGTGCAGGTTCACCCCCACCTGTTCCGTCTATGCTATCCAGGCCATCCGAAAGCATGGCCCGTTCAAAGGCCTTTACCTTGCCATACGCCGCATCCTGCGCTGCCATCCGTGGGGAGGCTCCGGATACGACCCTGTGCCGTGACCCCTCGGCCGCCCCTCACGCCTTGCCTGCGGAGGAGTTGCCTTTCTTCCCTTTCACCACTCCCATACTGAGGAAACCCACCAGGAATATCACCAGCGTGCCTACCACGATGGTAAGGTTGGCGTGCAACGGCGAGGCGAACTCACCCCAACAACCCTCCTTGAAGAAGGCGAAGGAGGAGAGGCTCATCCATACGATGACGATAGCGCCACAGATAGTGCCCAGCACGGCGTTGACATTCTCCACCTTTCGCGATACATAGCCCAGCAAGAACAAGCCCAAAATGCCTCCACTGAAGATGGAAGAGAGCTTCCACCAAGCGTCGAGCGCACTGCTGACGTGCATAAAAGCGAAGGCCACCAACACGCCCAGCACCATCACCACGAGGTCGAACACATAAATCATACGCACCGACTCGCGCTCCGTGGCGTGCCGGCGGAAGAACCGCTGGTAGTAGTCCGTGAGCAGGATGGTGGAAGAGCTGGTGATGCTCGTGGCCACCGTGCTCATGCCGGCGGCGAAGATGGAAGCGATGAGCAGCCCGATGAGGCCATGCGGCAGCTGGTGCACAATGAAGTAGGGGAACACGCTGTCGCCCGTGACATCGGCAGGCAGCAACCCCGGATAAGCCTGGTAGTAGGTATAGAGCGCCGTGCCGATAAGGAAGAACACCGCCGACACGGGGATGTAGAGGTACCCGCCAAAGAGAGCGGAGAACTTGGCACTCTTCATGTCCTTGGCCGTATGGTACCGCTGTACATAGTTCTGGTCGATGCCGTAGTTCTGCAGGTTGATGAAGATGCCATAGACGAGGCAGACCCAGAACGTGGAGTCGGTAAGACTCGCGCCGAAGCTGCCCAAGGAGAACTTGTTGACAAGCTGCCCCGCCGCGTCGCGGGCATGGGTGGCAAGGTCGACAAACTGCCCCGGTCCTTCGGGCATGGAGAAGATAAGCACCAGCACGCACACCACCGCCCCGGCGATGAGGATAAAGCCCTGTATCGCCTCCGTCCATATCACCGCCTTGATGCCCCCCGCCAAGGCGTAGATGGCTATCAGTATAGAGGTGCAGACGATGATGAAGCGGATGTCCCACCCCAACAGCTGGTTCATCGGCAATGCCAGCAGGTAGAGGATGCCCCCCGTGCGAGCCAGCTGCGTGAGCAGGTAGCAGGTGGAGGCGTACACCCTGGCCCACGGGCCGAAGCGTTCCTCAAGGAAGGAGTAGGCCGACACGCTGCCCAGGCTCCGGTAGAAAGGCACGAAGTACTTGGCGGCGAAGTAGGAGGCGATGGGGATGGAGAGGCTGAAGACAAACGCGTTCCAGTCGCCCATATACGATTTCCCGGGGTTGGCCAGGTAGCTGATGCTGCTCACGTAGGTGGCGAAGATGCTCATCCCCACCACCCAGCCGGGCAGCGAACGTCCGGCAGCGGTCAGCTCGTCGCTCGTCCGTTTCTTACTGAAGAAGGAGCAGCCGAAGAAGACCACTCCGCCGGTAAAGGCCAAGAATATGATAATATCAAGCAGTGACATACGCAGGTGTTTTTCGGGTCAACGATGCAGCTTCACCTTCCTTCAAGGGCGAAGCTTTAGTGCAGGGTTCAACGCCAATAGCGCCTTGCGGATTTTCTCCCGTTCGGGCTGTTCGAACTTGTGGAACGGCGCGGCCAGGTAGTCGTCGCATAAGCCCAGCAGGGAGAGGGCGCACTTCAGCCCCTTGAGGTAGCTGGAGGGATGATGCCCCACGGTATAGATGGTGGCGCTTATCTGCATCACCTGCTGTTGCAAGCGGTGCAGCTCCTTGAGGTCGGCCCGCTTGGCCGCGTTGTAGAGCGACACGTACAGCTCGGGGAACATGTTCGCTCCTCCATTCACGCCGCCGTGGCCACCCATCAGCACACACTCGCCCGTTATCTCTTCGGGGCCTACCAGCATGGAGAAGTCGGGACGGTCCTTCATGGCGAACATCACCGACTGGAAGTAGACGGCGTTGGCCGAGCTATCCTTGAAACCAATCACTTTCGGGTCTTCGGCAATACGGCGCACCGTATCGGGGGCAAAGCTCACCTTGGTGTGCGACGGCATGTTGTAGAGGAAAAGCGGCAATGGCAGTTGCGGCACCAAGTGGCCGTAGAACTCTATCAGCTCGGGCTGTCCCGTGGCGAAGTAGTAGGGCGTGGTCGACACGGCCGCGTCGGCGCCATTCTCGACCGCCACCCGTGCCAGCTTCACGCTCTCCACGATGGAGGTGTCCGAGATACCCGCCAGCACCGGCAGCCGGCCTTTCGCCAGCCGGCAAGTCTGCCGAATCATCTCCGCGCGCAGCCCGTAGCTAAGGCTTTGCGACTCGCCGGTGGTGCCCAGCACGAAAAGGGCGTGCACGCCTCCGGCTATCAAGTGCTCTACCAATCGTTCCAACCCTTCGAGGTCGAGTGTATCGTCGTCGGTCAACGGTGTGACAAGCGGCGTTATAATCCCCTCCAACGGGGCTTTCATCTTACTGTTCATCTGATTCTTCCTTTTAGATATACTTTATTAATGTAAGTAAGACGTAGGGGTCACCGTTTTGTAATGCCTCAAGGCACATCTAAATTAGCCTTGGTGGTCAGTTATCCAGGCTACCTCGCCCAAACCATCCCAAACAAAATATAAACCAAGGCTACAAGAAGAGAGGCTTTTCGTACGAATTGAGAGTGCCGACACAAGCATAATGCCTACATTTGCGACGTAATAGCCAAACGAAACAAACATTTCATTAAATAGCAGTAATTATGGAGAAAGAAGTAAGAAAGGAAGTGTACGCCCCCCCTACCGTACACGTAGTAGAAGTGATGCTGGAAGCAGGGATACTAAGTGGTTCCACCAGAGATGCGACATTTACTATCCAAGAAGAGTGGGAGGGGAATGAGCAAGAATCGCAAGCAGACGACTTGCTCTATTGACAGGGAGCAAGCTCCCGACCCCCGCCCCATCCTCAAACCGAGGAGTATTTCGCGAACAAATAAACAAAGTATCAGAACCACAATGCCTTCGCACGACAAAGGCGTTGTATCAAAAAAAGTATGTGAGATGAAAAAGAACATTCCATTCAAGAGAGTAATACCGACCTGCCTCCTTTTTGCTGCGGCGCTCGCACTGTCGGCCTGCGGTAGCGAAGAATCCAACAAGGAAATCCCGACACCGGGAGCCTATAGGACCTTGACGATTCGACCGAGCGAAAGCTTCGGCCAAGAGAGCGACAACACACGTGGCTTGGTCGAACCCCAAGTGACACGTACCGACTTGGGAGACGGCATGATCCTCGAAGCCTCGGTCGTACCCGACGACGACGCGGACAAAGCGGCGACACGGGTAGCGAACCCGATAGCCGACGACGTAGAAATATGCACCATTGTGTACAATCCGGCCAACGAACGCGTATTCAGCGCACAGAATCTTACCGTAAAAAATAGCCAATTGACCTTGGAAATCCCCCAAAGTGAAGTCTCTATAATCTTCTTCTCACCCTATGATCGTTCATCCCCTATTTTTGAGACAGGCGAGAGATGCAGGCTTACATTACAATGGTATGCTAAAGACTATCTGTGGTATAAGGGCACCATACCAGCCGGCACAAGCGCCACAAGCTTGGGTCCCGTCACCTTGAAGCATCTGTTGGCACAGGTACGCACCGAGATTACCGCCCCCGACAGAAGCATATTGAGCAACTTCGTCGTTTGGTTATACGATGTATGTGCAGGTCAAGTCAACATTCGTTTCCCTTCAGGAGAAACCAAGCCTGCGTTTATTAGTGACAAACCAAGCGATTTTAACATATCGGCAAGTGGCGGTAGTTCCTCCAAACTAACGAGCAACTATTTCAACATGATGCCTGCAAGCGAGGCACTTACCACGTACACGCTGAGAATCTATTCGATGACGATAGGCAATAAAACCATTATCGACAAGTTTACAACCGTAACAGCTGCTTTTGCGACGGGACATCGGTATAAGATTAAACTGAATGTAAAACCAGCAGCATAACACATCTCAAGAGACACTCCCTACCAACCCCGAAGCAACCACCCACCGGCCACTTCGGGGTTTGCTGTTCGCAACCAAGGCAACCGCAATAAATGGGAACCAGAGGCGGCCTCGAAAGGCATCTCAAGAGACGGTGAAACGGATGAAAGCTGTGGGGCTGTAGTCAAAAGTAGCGTTGCAAAATGTGACCTAAGAGATCGCCCCTTACAGGCCACCTCTACTATCGGTCTCTATTTATTGCTACTATAATATATTCCCCTGAACTCCAATTTATGGACTAATGATTATGTTCGGCTTGCAACGCTATCTTTAACTACAGCCCGTGAGGGTAACAGTGAGGGTAAAGTTACTCTCACTTTATGTCTCGTCCTGAACGCTTCTTCCCCCTAAGCACACTTCTTGTCCCATTCGGTGGGACTTTTTTCCCAACGCAATGGGACTTTTTTCCCAAGCCGTTGGGACTTTCTTCCCAAGGCGGTGGAACTTTTGTCCCAAGGCGGTGGGACTTTCTTCCCAAGGCGGTGGGACTTTCTTCCCAACACGGTGGGAAAGATGAGACAATAGGATAGGCCGTTCAAGGTATATGCTTGCGCAGATTCGACAAAGCAGAGTGGCGGGCAATACTATATATTACTCAGCTTCAACTTTTTGAGGCGAGAAAGACCATGATAGTAGCTCCTAATATCATGCTAATATCATGGCTATTATCATAGTATTAATGTGTTGATTAACAGCGAGTAACAGGAAGTAATGAGAGTAGTGAGAGTAGAAATGCAAAAAACACGTAGGGGGAGAGCTGGAAATACACCCCAAAGTGTGGAATATTTAGCCTTGGGCCTTTCCTTCCGATTGCGAGGGGCAATCTCTCTTAGGGCACATTCTGGGAGGGAGAAATCAAAGGTCGGTGGTTTGGGGGGGCGCATTGATGAAGTTAGGAGCAAAAAGTAGATGGATTATTTGGAAGTTTGTGCCCAAAGCCCTATCTTTGCACCGCTTTTTAACAGAAAGCCCCAAAGTTTGGACTATGGTGTAATGGTAGCACAACAGGTTTTGGTTCTGTTTGACAAGGTTCGAGTCCTTGTAGTCCAACCACCCATCAGTTTTTTTATAAGTAAAAGCCCGCAAAAAGCTACTTTTTGCGGGCTTTCTTTTCATTAAACTATAAGCTATTTTTTTTCATGGTACCAACCGGAGGGACAGAGACACTACCCCTCCGGTTGTTCTCTGTTGGCAACAGCCAACCCACTGCAATTTCACAACGCAATGTAGTTTAGTTCATATTTATCGCCCATTATATGGGGGCTTTTGTTTCTTGCGCTACAAAGTAACAAAATAATGTGCAATGTTCCTCTATTTTCGCCTTACTTTTTTAAGCCTCCTCATCGTCCGGATGATACTCCGCCAGCTCCCGTTCGCCAAAATCGGCAAAGTTGTAACTCTCATCGTGCTGGCTGATGTCCAACCCGATCTCTTCGCTCCGGGCCGACACACGCATCGGAATCATCTTGTTGGTGAGCCAGTAGAGGAAGTAGCTCATCACGAAGCTATAGACGCAGACGATGACGACGGCCAGGACATGAATGAGGAACACCTCCACGTGACCGGCCAACAACCCATGGACAAACACCCCCGTGAGGATGGTGCCAAAGATGCCACCTACGCCGTGCGTGGGGAATACATCGAGCACATCGTCCACATTGGTATGGTTTTTCCAGTGCACGGCAATGTTGCATACCATCGTGGTGACAAGGGCGATGAAAACACTCTCGCCCACGGTAACATAGCCTGCCGAAGGGGTAATGGCTACCAGACCGACCACCGCGCCGATGGCAGCTCCCATGGCCGATGGCTTTCGTCCCCGCAGGCAGTCGAAAAAGATCCATACCAGCATGGCGGTGGCCGATGCGGTGTTGGTATTGAGGAACGCCTTCACAGCTACCCCGTCGGCGGCGAGCGACGAGCCGGCATTGAAGCCGAACCACCCCAGCCAAAGCATGGCGGCTCCCAGTATCACGTAGGGGATGTTGGCAGGCGTATGGGTCTGGCACTTCCGTCGCCCCAAGAAGATGGCACCGGCCAAGGCCGCCACTCCCGAGGAGGCATGCACCACGATACCACCGGCAAAGTCGACCACCCCCATCTGACGCAGGAAACCGTCGGGATGCCACGTCCAGTGCGCCAGCGGGCAGTAGACGAAGATGCAGAACAGCATCATGAACACCATATAGCCCGAAAAGCGCACCCGTTCGGCAAAAGAGCCGGTGATGAGCGAAGGGGTGATGATGGCAAACTTCATCTGGAACAGGGCGTAAAGCGCCAATGGGATGGTGGGGGCAAGGAAGTCGTCGACCTTAGCACCCACGTTGTCGAACATAAAGAAGGTAGCGGGGTTGCCCACCAGCCCGCCCACATCGTCGCCAAAGGCCAGGCTAAATCCAAAGACCACCCATATCACGCTGATGATGCCCATAGCGATGAAGCTCTGCAAGATTGTAGAAATCACGTTCTTCTTTCCCACCATACCTCCGTAGAAGAAGGAAAGGCCGGGAGTCATCATCAAGACAAAGATAGTAGCGGTAATCATCCAAGCCACATTGGCTGTATCCATCTTCTCGTCCGGCTCCCAAATGCCCGGTGTCTCGGGCATAAACACTCCAATCAAACTAATGATGACCATCAAGCCCATCATAATAATCCATCTCTTTTTCATGCGATTCTCTTGTTGTTTCTATTCTTATGGTTCTACAATAGTCCTTGCAGTTTCAAAAAGACACGTATAAGTGCGCACGCCCATCCACTTTGAAACTACGCAGCAAATATATAGAACATTTTGGAATACTAAATGCTATTATAGAATCTTTTTGCTCATCCAGCGTGATTCTATGCTTTCAGAAAGACACTCTCTACTTGTATTGTACTCGGGCAATTAGACTTGCTGATAAATTGGAGGTTACATTAGTGATTAGCCGTACACGATTCTGACACGCGAGTGGTATCTGAAATGAGGCTGTATGCATTCTAACGTGCGCCTCCATAGGTTGCACACAACCGGTGTGTGCGCAGGCGGCCTGAAAGGCCCAAGGTGGCTGAAAGCCTTTGCCTGCAAGGCTCTTAACCCAGCCCAACGCAGAGTGAGGAACGAACGACGCGTTGGGTTTTGGTTGGGGTGTGTGACAAATCGCCCTTTTAAGGGCAGCTTAATGTCAGGTAGTTAAG
>JAISIX010000184.1 GCA_031261805.1 Mediterranea sp. (in: CFB group bacteria) | reverse complement strand
AGGCCACCGCCCAATGCACACACAGGTTGTGCGCAACCTACGGAAGCATACGTTAGAATGCATACAAAACCCGGCAGCAAGCTGCCGGGCTATGAAACAACCACCCCTAACGGGGTGCTAACTGCGGCGGCTAATCACTCACCGCTCATCACTAACCTAAACTCCAATTTATAAGTGAGCAACATTGCACAAAGCCATCCTGACTACAGTATAGAAGTCGTTTATAGGAGAGCAGGACGCATGCTACCCCAATTTTATACAGGTTCCGATTCAAGCAAGCTATCTGGGTTACGTTACGCATGTTTTTCGTAACTTTGCAGAACCAAAGTCTCTCGTACCTCGTTAGTAGTACAAAAAGACGCGTTTTTAAAAAGCAATAGTACATCTTATGATTCCATTTACTGATATTACGCCAGCCGACAGGGAGATAATAACCGCATTTACGATGGTGAGCGACCGTAGGAACTGCGACCTCTCTTTCTCCAATCTATGCAGTTGGCGATTCTTGTATGACACCCAATACGCCGTGGTGGACAATCTCTTGTTATTCAAATTCTGGGCCGGCAGTCAGTTGTCGTACATGCTTCCCGTAGGCAAAGGGAACTTGAAAGAGGTGATACACCTGCTGATGGAGGACGCCGAGCAGGAAGGGCAATCCCTCTGCCTGTTGGGCGTATGCGAGAACAGCCGCGACGAGCTGGAAGCCATCCTACCCGGGCATTTCGTCTTTACCGAAGACCGCGACTACGCCGACTACATCTACCTGCGTACCGACCTGGCCACGCTGACGGGCAAGAAGTTCCAGGCCAAGCGCAACCACGTCAACAAGTTCCGCAACACCTATCCCAACTATGAGTACCGCCCCATCACCCTCGACCGCATCGCCGAGTGTCGGGAGCTGGAGGCCGAATGGTGCCGTGTCAACAACTGTGAGCAGCAGGAAGGTACGGGCAACGAACGACGCGCCTTGCTCTATGCCCTGGACCACTTCGAAGAGCTGGGGCTGACGGGGGGCATCCTGCACGTCGACGGCCAGATTGTGGCTTTCAGCTTCGGCATGCCCATCAACCACGAGACGTTCGGCGTACACGTAGAGAAGGCCGACACCACCGTGGACGGCGCTTACGCCATGATCAACCGCGAGTTCGCCTCGCGCATCCCCGAGCAGTACATCTACGTCAACCGCGAGGAGGACCTCGGCATCGAAGGGCTACGCAAGGCGAAGCTCTCGTACCAGCCGGTCACTATCCTGAAGAAATACATGGCTTGCCTCAAAGAGCAGCCCGTCAATATGCTGAAATGGTGAAAGGAATCCCGGCATGACTACGAAAGAGAAGGTAAAAGCCTTGTGGAAGCTTTGTTTTGATGATACGGACGCGTTCGTGGATATGTACTTCGACCTCCGCTACCGGAACAACATAAACATCTGCATCGAGAGCGGCGACGAGGTGCTGGCCGCCCTACAGGCGGTGCCATACCCCATGACCTATTGCGGCAAAGAGATACCTACCGCTTATATATCGGGCGCTTGCACCCATCCCGACCATCGGGGGCGGGGAATCATGCGGCATCTGCTGGGCGAGTCGTTCGCCCGGATGCAACGCGACGGCATCCTCTTCAGCACGCTGGTCCCTGCCGAGCCGTGGCTTTTCGACTACTATGCCGGCATGGGCTACGCGCCGGTATTCGGCTATACCGAGCGGAAGATTGACTTGCCCGAGTTTATCCCCTCGAAGGCCATCACGGTCGGCCAAGTGACAACCTTCAGGCACAACGTGTACGAGTTCCTTGACCGGAAGATGCACGAACGCCCCTGCTGCCTGCAGCACACGGCGGACGACTTCGAAGTGGTGCTGGGCGACCTGCGCGTGAGTGACGGATTCCTGTTCGTGTCGCGTCGCGGCAGGGTGGTCGATGGCGTTGCCATCGGATACGTCAAGGAGGGTTGGATTGCGATAGACGAGTTGCTGGCCGACGATAAGGATGCCGAGTACAGCCTGCTGCACGCCATCGTGCAGCACACCGGTTGCCGGCACCTGGTGGGGCGTTCGCTGCCGGCCGTCGGCACTGCGCCCTCTCACCTGCTGGGCATGGCGCGTGTGATTCATGTCAAGGAGGCGTTGCAACTCTATGCCGCCGCCTTCCCCGACAGGGAACTGCAGATTGCCGTCACCGATAGCCAGCTGGCTGTCAACAACGGTTATTACTTCGTTTATAAGGGGCGTTGTATGTACAGTGCCGAGCGTTTGCCCGGCACTGGTACCTATCATCAAATGAGTATAGGCGAGCTGAGCGGCGAATTGTTCCGCCAGCTCAGCCCTTACATGAGCCTGATGATGGATTGATTATTTCTTCTTCGACTTGCGGCGTGCCCACCCCTCTTCGCTGAAGTCCGGCTCGTCGCCTTTGAAGAACTGTTTCCAGTCGTCTTTCTTCTTGGGGCCGCGGGCTTCGTCGTAGCCACGCTCGGCACGGGAGGCTTTCTCTTTCCGGTCCTTCTTCCCACCCTTTCCGTAGGCTGATTCTTTGGGCTTGTAGTCGCCTCCCCGCTTGCCGTCGTAGCGGCCGGCGGGCTTACCTTCGTCGTGGTTCTTAGCGTTCTCTTCCGACAGTTCCACTACCACCTTGCGGCCGTTCCATTTGGCCTTGTTCAAGGCTTTCAGCACGCCGTTGGTCTCGTTGTCGGGAACTTCGAAGAAAGAGAAGTTCTGCATCAGGTCGATGCGTCCCAGCTCCACCCGTCCGCGGGTGTTGCTGTTGAGCAGGCCAATCAGCTCGGTGGGGAAGAAGTTGTCCGTCTTGCCCAAGTTGATGAAGAGCCGCTTGAAGCCCGGGGCTGCCTTACGGCTGCGCTTGTCCATGGCGCTGCCTCCGCCCATCCGGCCCTCACCGCGCCGGCTCTCGCCACGCTTGCCACGCTCGCCGCGGCTGTCGGAGGGTTGTTCTATCTCGGGGCGGTTCTGGTAGTATTCGTAGAAGCGGTTGAACTCGTGCGACACCATCCGCTTGATGAGGTCCTCCTTGCTCAGCCATTCCAGCTTGCGGCAAATCTCGGGCATGAAGGCGGAAATCTCCTCCTCGATGACCTTCACCTTCTCCAGGTCGTCGATGACCTTGAACAGCTGCTTCTGGCAGATGTCCTTGGCGGTGGGCATCTCGCCGGGCACGAACTGCTTGCCGATGATGCGTTCAATCTCGCGCAGCTTGCCTTTCTCGCGCAGGTTGATGATGGCGATGGAGATACCCGTCTTGCCAGCGCGACCCGTACGTCCGCTGCGGTGGGTGTAGCTCTCCGTGTCGTCGGGCAGGCCGTAGTTGATGACGTGCGTGAGGTCGTCGACATCGAGGCCGCGGGCTGCCACGTCGGTAGCTACCAGCAGCTGCAGGTTGCGGATGCGGAACTTCTGCATCACGGTGTCGCGTTGCGCCTGCGACAGCTCGCCGTGCAGCGAGTCGGCGTTGTAGCCCTCTTGCATCAGCTTGTCGGCAATCTCCTGTGTCTCCTTGCGGGTGCGGCAGAAGATGATGCCGTATATCTGCGGGTTATAGTCCACGATGCGCTTCAGCGCCTCGTACTTGTCTTTGGCATGCACGGTGTACACCACGTGCTTCACGTTGCTGGTGCCCTCGTTCTTGCGGCCGATGGTGATTTCCTTGGCGTCGTGCAGGTATTTCTTCGAGATGCGCGCAATCTCGGGACTCATAGTAGCCGAGAACAAGAGGGTGTTGCGCTCCTTGGGCACGTCGGCCAGGATGGCGTTGATGCTTTCGGTGAATCCCATGTTGAGCATCTCGTCGGCCTCGTCCATCACCACGTTGCGGATGGTGGTAAGGGATACCGTTTTGCGCTCCATGAGATCCAGCAGTCGGCCGGGTGTGGCCACGATGATGTGCACACCCCTTTTCAGGCTGCGTATCTGGCTTTCGATGGAAGAGCCGCCGTACACGGGCAGCACTTTCAGTCCGTCGATGTATTTGGAGTAATCGTTCAAGTCGCCCGCTATCTGGAGGCAAAGCTCACGGGTGGGGCAAAGTATCAAGGATTGGGGCACGCGGTTGTCAACGTCCACTTGTTGCAACAGCGGCAACCCGAAAGCGGCCGTTTTCCCGGTTCCTGTTTGTGCGAGAGCTACTACGTCGTTATTTTCCCCTAAGAGGTATGGAATCACTTCCTCCTGTACCGGCATGGGATTCTCATACCCCATCTCTTCTATCGCTCTGCGTATCTCCGGAGAAACGCCAAGCTCTTCAAATGTCTTCATTAAATAACTGTATATCTTATATTTCGGCGGCAAAGATAGACATTAAATATGAATAATGAGGATGAATTGGGTATTTATTCGAGCAGGAGGGTTCGTAAGTCCTTGATTTCCTCATCGGTCAGCCCAATCGCGTTCTTCAAGTAGCCCGTCGCGCTACCGTATTGCTTCTCTACCAGGTTCAGGATTGTCTCCAGGAAATCGGCCCGCGCGGAGTAGAAGGTGGTGATGGCTTCCTGCAGGTCGGGAGGAAGCTGGTAGCCATAACGGGAGGATTGGGCGATGTTGAAGTAGCGGTTGCTCAGGCGATAGTCTTGCATGATGACATCTTCGCCGACTCCCAAGCTCGCCAGGACCAAGGCCGTGATGATGCCCGTGCGCCCCTTGCCCGAGGTGCAGTGGATGACGATGGGGTAGTTGTTGGGGTCGAGCAGCAACTCGAAGATTTGCTTGACCTCACCTTGGTAGTTGGCGATGATATCCCAGTTTCGCCGTTCGATGATGCGGTTGATGGTGTCGCTTTTCACTTTGCCTTCGTGGATGGCTTTCAGGAGCGACCTCGTATTGTCGGCCAGCAGGGGGATGCGCACGATGTTGATGCGGTCGTCGCGGAAGGCAGGATGCCGCTCCTGCTCCGCCGGGGTGCGCAGGTCGACGATGGTCTTGATGCCCATGTTGTGAAGCTCCATCACCGAACCAGGCGAGAGGCTGTCTATCCGTGCGGAACGGTACAACATTCCCCAGCGGGTCTTTTTCCCGTTGATGAGGGAGCGGTATCCGCCCAAGTCGCGAAGGTTCTGGATGCCGGGGATGTTGATGTTGCGGGTAGCTACCTTCACACGGTATTTGTTGTTGAACACCATCTGGTAATAGTAGCGGCGGGTGGGGTCGCTGCTGACGATGGTCAGCGTGCCCGCCGCTATGTCGCTGGTGGCGATAGGGGTTATTTCGGGAATCTTGTCGGGGGAGGTGGAGGCATAGATGAGCACTTGTCCCTTCAGCAGAGGGGCAGTTTCCCACTTGATGATGCAGTTTCCCACGCTATTTTCCTCGCACACCACGGAGATGCTGGGCGGGGTATTGGAGCAGGAAGGCAATGCCAATAGGAGCGTGAGCCAACTTAACAGGTTCTTGTACATTTTATATCTCTTTTTCTCGTCCACTTTTAGACTGAAACCAATGCAAAGATAAGGATTCGACCTATACATCGTAAATCCTTTGTGATTATTAGGCTACGTTAATAGAATTTCACCTGTGCGTGACGTCCGTAATAGCCACGACCATCGCCCCCCAACCATCGTTTACACAGCATGTTGCATGGATAGCCTTCATCGGTTGTACCCTTTCGGGTATAAATCCATCCCTCCCTACAGTGTTTTTTTGCGTTTCTACTCTCACTACTCTCATAGTCGTCCGTTACTCACTGGTACACAATGCATTAAGACCATGATATTAGCCATGATATTAGCATGATATTAGGAGCTACTATCATAGTCTGTCTCGAGAAAAGCTAAAATCGGGTAATATGGCATTGCCCACCGCTCTGCTTTGTCGAATCCGCGAAAGCATATATCTCAATCGACCCCACCCTATTGTCCTAGCTTTCCCAACGTATTGGGAAAGAATTCCCACCGCGTTGGGAAAAAAGTCCCAAGGCGTTGGGAAGAAAGTTCCAACGTATTGGGAAAGAATTCCCACCGAATGGGACAAAAGTGGAACATAGAGTAGTTGCTGCCAGCCGGGGTGGCCTGCAAGGCCCAAAGTGGCCGAAGGCCTTTGCCTGAAAGGCTCTTAGCCCAGCCCATCGCAAAGCGAGGAACGAGCGGCGCGTTGGGTTCTGGTAGGGGTGTGTGACGAATCGCCCTTTTAAGGGCAGCTTAATCCGGAGATGGTTAAGCTGCCCTTAAAAGGGCGACT
>JAISIX010000103.1 GCA_031261805.1 Mediterranea sp. (in: CFB group bacteria) | reverse complement strand
CGTACCCATCGAACGTCATTCTTCATTCCTAATTCTTCATTCTTCATTTTCGCCGTTTGTTCTATCCGGCGCAGATTTTCAGCCCGTTTCAGCTTTATTTCAGAAATATCTTCTTACTTTGTAGCACTTTAACCCAAGAAAGGAGCAAAAGAAGCGATGAAGATATTGGTAGTAGAAGACGAACCCTCCTTGCGCGAACTGATACAATGCTCGCTGGAGAAAGAACGGTATGTGGTGGAAACTGCCGCCGACTTCAAGACCGCCTCGGGCAAGATTGAAGATTATGACTACGACTGCATCCTGCTGGACATCATGCTGCCCGGGGGAAGCGGACTGGAGTTGCTCGAAGAGCTGAAGGCCCTCCGCAAGCGGAGAAACGTGATTATCATCTCTGCCAAAGACTCCTTGGACGACAAGGTACGAGGGCTGGAGCTGGGGGCGGACGACTACTTGGCCAAACCGTTCCACTTGGCGGAGCTGAGCGCCCGCATCAAGAGTGTGTTGCGCCGGCAGGAACGGGAAGGCGAGATGGACATCCGCCAAGGCAACGTGCGGGTGGTGCCCGACGAGTTTCGGGTGTTTGTGGCCGACAAGGAGGTGGAGCTGAACAGGAAGGAGTACGACATACTGCTCTACTTCATGAACCGTCCGGGGCGGCTGGTGAACAAGTCTACCCTGGCCGAGTCGGTGTGGGGTGACCACATCGACCAAGCCGACAACTTTGACTTCATCTACGCCCAGATGAAGAACCTGCGCAAGAAACTGAAAGAGGCCGGGGCCAACGTGGAACTCAAGGCTGTCTACGGGTTCGGCTACAAGATGACGGTAGAGTAGGGGAGGGAGGCCGCGACATGAAGCTAATGTACCACATCCTGCTCCGCATCAGTTTGGCGCTCACCTTCGTGCTGACGGTGTGGGCCGTCTTCTTCTACATCACCATGGTGAACGAGGTGAACGATGAAGTGGACGACTCGCTCGAAGACTACTCCGAAACCATCATCGTACGTGCTTTGGCAGGCGAGCAGCTACCTTCCAAGACGAGCGGCTCCAACAACCAGTACTACCTCACCGAGGTGAGCCGTGAGTATGCCGAGACCCGCCCGGACATTGAGTATGCCGACTCTATGGTCTACATCGTGGAGAAGAAGGAGACAGAGCCGGCCCGCATCCTCACTACCATCTTTCGCGACCACCAAGGAGGCTACCACCAACTCATCGTGTCCACTCCCACCATCGAGAAGGAGGACCTGAAGCAGGCCATCGGCGTGTGGGTCATCATCCTGTACGTGGTGCTGCTGCTGTTCATCATCCTCATCTGCACGTGGGTGTTCTACCGCAACATGCGCCCGCTCTACGTGCTGCTCCGCTGGCTGGATGGCTACCGCACGGGGGGGCAGAACGAACCCCTGCGCAACAACACTCGCATCACGGAATTTAAGAAACTGAACGAGGCCACCTTGCGCTATGTGGAGCGCACGGAACGGGCCTTCGAGCAGCAAAAACAGTTTATCGGCAACGCCTCGCACGAGATGCAGACACCCTTGGCCATCTGCCTCAACCGGCTGGAGATGCTGATGGAGGACGAGGCGCTGACGGAGCAGGAGCTGGGCGAGCTGATGAAGCTGCACCAGACGCTGGAGCACATCACCAAGCTGAACAAATCGCTGCTGCTACTCTCGAAGATAGACAACGGGCAGTTTTCCGACGTGAAGACGCTATGCTTCAACGAGCTGCTCAGGCGATACTTGCAGGACTACAAGGAGGTGTACGACTACCGGGGCATCGGGGTGGAGGTGGAAGAGCCAGGCGAACTTTACCTCACGATGAGTGAGCCGCTGGCCGTAGTCCTGCTCACCAACCTACTGAAGAACGCCTTCGTGCACAATGTCGACGGCGGGCGGATTCGCATCGTCATCACCCCCTCTTCTATCACCTTCGGCAACACGGCCGAGGGGGGAGCACTGGATGCCGGCCACATCTTCGAACGTTTCTACCAAGGCACTAAGCGCGAAGGCTCCACCGGCCTTGGGCTGGCCATCGTCGATTCTATCTGCCGCCTCCAGCATCTCTCCATACACTACTACTATAAGGATGGCCTGCATTGCTTTGAGGTATCCACGGACGGTTACAAAAGCAACGTTTAATCGTCTCTCCTTAGAAAGACGATTATGTAATGTGATAACGCTATAGCTGCATGAGAAGAATATCGACGTTGTGCGCCGCCTTGGCCTTGGGCTGGACGGCACTGGCCGCACAAAACGCACCGCAGACGGTGAGACAATATTTGTCGGGACACGGGTGCGACGACATGGTGGAGTGGGACTTCTACTGTACCGGAGGACGTAACTCCGGCAAGTGGACAAAGATAGGGGTGCCCTCTTGTTGGGAATTGCAAGGGTTCGGCACCTATCAGTACGGCATCTCCTTCTACGGGAAGCCGTTCCCCGAAGGTATTGCTGACGAGAAAGGCATGTATAAGTACACCTTCGAGGTGCCGGAGAGCTACCGGGACAAGCAGGTGAGCCTGGTCTTCGAAGCCTCGATGACCGATACGGAGGTGAAGGTGAACGGGCGTAAGGCGGGGGCGAAGCATCAAGGTGCTTTCTACCGCTTCAGCTACGACGTGACCGACCTGCTGAAGTACGGACAGAAGAACCTGCTGGAGGTGACTGTGTCCAAGGAGAGCGAGAACGCCAGCGTGAACCTGGCCGAGCGGCGTGCCGACTACTGGAACTTCGGTGGCATCTTTCGCCCTGTCTTCCTCGAGGTGAAGCCTACCCTCAACTTGCGGCAGGTGGCCATCGACGCGCAGGCCGACGGTTCGTTTGCCGCCTACTGCCAGCTCAATCGCTCGGCCGAAGGGATGAACGTCCGTGCCCGGATACTCGATGCGAAAGGGAAGACGGTGGCCGAGGCTACCTCACCCGTGGCTGCGGGTGGCGACCACGCCCTCCTGCATGCCCATGCCGCTCACCCCCTGCTATGGACGGCCGAGACCCCCAACCTCTACCGTGCCAAGCTCGACCTGATAGGCAAGGATGGGCGAGTGCTACACGAGATGACAAAGACGTTCGGCTTTCGTACTATCGAGGTGCGCCCCAGCGACGGGCTGTACATCAATGGCGTCCGTGTCATGGTGTGCGGTGCCAACCGCCATAGCTTCCGCCCCGAGAGCGGACGTACCCTCAGCAAAGCCAAGAACATAGAAGACGTGCTGCTGATGAAGAGCATGAACATGAATGCCGTGCGGCTGAGCCATTATCCGCCCGACCCGGAGTTTCTCGAAGCCTGCGACTCGTTGGGCCTCTACGTGCTCGACGAGCTGGGTGGCTGGCATGGCAAGTACGATACCCCCACCGGCGTGAAGCTGGTACGCGAGATGGTGGAGCGCGACGTGAACCATCCCAGCATCATCTTCTGGGACAACGGCAACGAGAAAGGGTGGAACACCGAACTCGACGGGGAGTTCCATAAATACGACCCGCAACGTCGC
Organism: Mediterranea sp. (in: CFB group bacteria); assembly: GCA_031261805.1. Taxonomy (GTDB): domain Bacteria; phylum Bacteroidota; class Bacteroidia; order Bacteroidales; family Bacteroidaceae; genus Bacteroides. The sequence goes on along the minus strand of JAISIX010000103.1, from coordinate 5,884 downwards.
CCCGTGCTGCACCCGCAAGGCAACTTCTCGGGGTTCGAGACGATGCACTACCGCTCCTACGGCGAGAGCGAGGAGTATATGCGCAAGCCGGAGATTTTCATGCCCACAGAGTTCCTGCACGGACTGTACGACGGGGGAGCAGGAGGCGGACTGTACGACTATTGGGAGATGATGCGCAAGCATCCGCGTTGCGCCGGTGGCTTTATCTGGGCCTTGGCCGACGAAGGGGTGAAGCGCGTGGACAAGGATGGCTTCATCGACAACCAAGGCAACTATGGAGCCGACGGCATCGTAGGCCCGCACCACGAGAAGGAGGGTAGCTACTACACCGTGAAGGAGGTGTGGTGTCCGGTACAAATCATGAATAAGAGTGTCGACCGTCGCTTCGACGGCAAGCTCACCGTAGAGAACCGTTACGACTTCCTCAACCTCAACACTTGCCGCTTTCGTTGGAAGCAAGTAAGCTTCCCCTCGGCCGTCGACGCTGCCGACGCCCAGGTGAAAGTGCTGAAGCAAGGCGAGGTGCAAGGTAGCGACGTGCCGGCACACGGTAGCGGAACGGTGGACCTGCATACGTCTATCCTCGCCGACGCGCAGGCGCTCTTCGTCGCCGTCGTCGACAAGAACGGGCAGGAGCTATGGCGCTGGACCTTCCCCGTGGACCAACTGAACCAAGCCGTGGCGGCAACCTCTTCCTCCTCCTCCTCGGCTCTCCGTCCTACCTATACGCAGGCAGCCGACGAATTGACGGTAAAGGCCGGCACTCGTACTTTTGTGTTCTCGGAAAAAGACGGGCTACTGAAGGGCGTGTCGGTAGCCGGCCGTAAAATCAGTTTCGGTGGCGGACCCCGCTTTATCGCCGCCCGGCGTGCCGACCGTTCGCTCGACCAGTTCTACAACCACGACGACGAACATGCCAAGGAGAAGGACCGTACCTATACCGAGTTTGCCGACGCGGCCGTCTTCACCAATCTAGAGGTGAAAGAGGCCGGAGCGGACCTCGTGGTCACCGCCCACTATAAGCTGGGCAACCTCGACAAGGCGCAGTGGACCATCAGTCCCGACGGAACGGCCACCTTGGACTATGCGTACAACTTCGCCGCTGTGGTAGACCTCATGGGTATCCGTTTCGACTACCCCGAAGACCAGGTGCTAAGCAAGCGTTGGCTGGGGGCAGGCCCCTACCGGGTATGGCAGAACCGTATCCATGGCATGCAGTACGACCTCTGGCAGAACAACTACCACGACCCCATCCCGGGCGAGTCGTTCGACTATCCCGAGTTCAAAGGTTACTTCGCCGATGTGTCGTGGATGAACATCCGTACGAAGGAGGGCACGGTGAGCCTGACCAACGAGACCCCCAACGTCTATATCGGCGTGTACCAGCCTCGCGATGGTCGCGACCGCCTGCTCTATACGCTCCCCGAAAGCGGCATATCGGTACTCAACGTCATCCCGCCGGTGCGCAATAAGGTGAACGCTACCGACCTCTGCGGCCCCTCCTCGCAACCCAAATGGGTGAGCGGCGAGCAGACGGGACGCATCGTACTTAGATTCTTTTAAATATAGTACTCGGCCAGCTCCACGATGCCCGACCGCATGGCGTACTTTGTTGCTTCGTGGACGTTGTTCACGCCCAGCTTGCGGAAGATGTTCTTGCGGTGGCTGTTGATGGTGTGGAAGCTGAGGTTCCGCTCGGCGGCAATCTCCTTGGTTGTCTTGCCGAGGGCAATCTCTTTGAGGATGGTCTGCTCGGTGGAGGTCAGCAACTGGTTGGCTGGCTTGGGAGTTGGAGTAGGGGTGTTGGAGAGTAGCAGGTTGCTGGCATGGCTGCAGATGTAGCGCTCGTTGCGGCTGGCGAGTTGGATGGCGGTGCCAATCTCCTCTTTCGAGTTGTCCTTCATCACCACGCTAAAGGCGTTGCTGCTCAGGAGCACCCGGCGTAGGAAGGCTGTGCTCAACTCGTCGGAGAACAAGATCCAATGAGCCTCCTTGAAGCGCTCGTGTAGCACGAGCAACTCGTCGGCTTCGGCGAAGTCGAACAGTGTATAGTCCAGCACCACCACGCCTTGTGGGTGGAGGCGGAGTTGCGCTATGAGTTCGGCTTTGTTGTCGGCCTCAAGCAAGAGGGGGGCCTCTTTCTGTTTGCAAAGCAGGAACATCAGCCCTGCTCGGCTGATGTCCTGGTTGTCGGCAATGATGTACTCTCTCATTTCATTCCATGATGATGTATTACCACGAACGCCCCTTGAACACATTCGACTCTTCGAGCGGGACGATGCGTCCGTTCAGTGTGAGCGTGAGGTTGTTGAAGTTGGGGCTGATGGTGACCGAGGCTTGGTTGTCGTCGGCGTACATGGTGATGAATATCTGCGCGGAGATACCTATGCCTTGCACGTTGAAGCGGCAAGTGACGTTCCCTTTTTTATCCACCTCCGTGGTCATGCCCGACTGTGTGCCGTCGACCGTCACTCCGCCTATGCCGTTAGGGCCGGGGTGCGCGGTGTTGAACGCCACCTGTACGGTGGATTTGTCGTTGTTCATCAGCACGAAGTTGACGTTGGACGTGACGTAAGCCATGCTACCGTCCCTGAACACTACCTGGTCGGCCTCCAGCACAAACTGTTTGGCCTGCAAGGCTTTCAGCGCCAGTTGGTAGGCGGCCATCTCTTCTTTCTGTTCCAAAGCCTTTTTGGCAGCCTTCTCTTGCTGCTTCTGGGCTTCCGTCTTCTTTTCCTGGGCCATCAGGGTGGCACCTGTGCCGGCTACAAGTAGTGCCAGCAGTACGATTAACTTCTTCATAAACAAGTCCTCCTTTGGTTCTTTTGTTGAACGTATTTATAATAGTAAACGGCAAAGGTAATGCCAAAGTTGTCTTACCCCGTCTATTATTCGTTAATTCCTGTGAAGAGCTTCAAGAGGTAGCCTATGACAAAGCTAAGTGCCGCCACGCTGAAGCTCAGTACGGCCATCTCGGTAAACCGTCGGCGGAAGCTCTCGTCGCGTGCCACGGTGTAATAGTAGTTGAAGAGGGCGATGATGAGGATGGCCATGGCGAGCATCACTCCCAAGGCGATGAGTGGATTCGTTATCAGGACAAACGGAGCCACCAGCGCCACTACGGTGATGAGGTAAGCCACACCCGTGTAGAGGGCCGCCTTGACCGGATGTTTCCCGTCGGTCTTTTCGGACTTGGTGGAGAGGTATTCGGAGGAGGCCATGGACAGGGCGGCGGCTATGCCGGTGATGCTGCCGGTGAGTGCTATCAGCCGGTGGTCGTCGAGGGCGAGGGTGAAGCCGGCCAACGCGCCGGTAAACTCCACCAGCGCGTCGTTCAGCCCCAGCACTACCGACCCCATGTAGGCCAGCCGTTCTTCGTTGATGAGGCTGATGAGTTGTCGCTCGTGCTCCTCCTCATCGTGGGCGATGTGTTGCAGGTCGGGCATCTCGATGAAGCGTTTGTAGCTGATACTTGCTTCCTCCTCGCCCGACTCCATGAGCTTGATGGCGAATGTCAGCCCGAACAGGCGTGCCAACAGGTAGTAAAACCATATCCGTCGGCGGTTGGGGAGCACTTCTTTCCCCGAGTAGCTTTTGAGAATCTCGTAATGCCCCCGTTCTTCCCCGGCTATCTTCTGGAGCACTTGCCGGTTGTTCTCGTCTTTCTCGATGGAGGCTAAGCGTGCATAAAGCACACTCTCGGTTATCTCGTTGCGTTGGCAACGGATAATCTGTTCGATGGTTTCTTTGTTAATGTTCATGTGGTTATTTATTATAGAAAGTGGTTATTAAGAGCGAAAGTAGCGTCAGGACTACCCCTACGCCTACCACGCCGTGCCAGCCGCATAGCTGCCACGCTGTGCCGGTAAGGAAAGTGCCCAGTGCACCCCCCACAAAGTAGGTGGTCATAAAGATGGTGTTGATGCGGTTGGAGGCGCCGGGGCACAGCTCGAAGATACTGCTTTGGTTGCTCAGCTGGATGCACTGCATACCGATGTCGATGATGATGACTCCGGCGATGATGCTTACGTAGCTATCCTCTCCGAAGAGGAAGAGTGCCCATGACAGCAAGATGAGGGCGCACCCCAGGAAGTTGAAGCGCCGGACGCCCACCCGTCGGATGTAAATGCCCGCCACCGAGGCGGTAAGCGCCCCGGCAATGCCACAAAGGCCCAGCATCCCTATTACGTCGCTATTGGCATAGAAGGGGGCGGCTCCCATCTTGAACGCCAGGCACGACCACATCCCCAGCATGGAGCCAAAACAGAGGGCGGCACGCACGGAGTAGACGCGCAGCTGCGGGTATTCCTTCAACAACGAGAAAAGCGAACGCATCAGCTCCCGGTACTTGCCGCTGAAGTTGGGGCGTATGTCGGGCAATACCCGTAGGGTGACTACAAGGCAGAGAACCATCAGCACTACGGCTATCTGGTACATCTCGCGCCATCCGAACAGTTTGCCAATGAAGCCCCCGACAACACGGGAAGCCAGGATGCCCGTCAGCAGTCCGGAGAGTACCAACCCCACGTTGCGCGCCTTGTTCTCCGGCTTGGAGAATTGTGAGGCGATGGGAATGAAGATTTGTGGCATCACGGAACAGATACCCGTGAGGAAGGAGGCTACGAAGATGACATGGATGCTATGCGAGAAGGCGATGACGAGTAGGGAGCAGATGAGGATGGCAAAGTTGACGAGGATAATCTTCCGGCGTTGGTACAGGTCGCCCAGCGGCACGATGAAGAGCAACCCGATGGCATAGCCTATCTGGGTAATCATCGCTATCAAGTTGGCCCTAAACTCCGATACGCCAAGGTCTTGACGTATCATGTTGAGTAGCGGCTGGTTGTAGTATAGGTTGGCTACCGTGATGCCTGCTACGATAGCAAGCGTCCAGAGCACTACGGCCGGTAGTCCTCCGTTTTCTTTGAGAGTCTGTTTCATGGCGCAAACTTACGCAAAATCCGGGTTACTTGCAAAACTTGTCCAGCTGGCGTGCGTCAGCGGGACATGTACCCGCTTAAACAAAGAAAGAGGGTATGTGGCATTTCCACATATCCTCTTTCTTTGTTTAAGCGGTAAGTTCTCTCTCTAACCAGAACTTAGCAGATGTACACATTCAAAGCTAAGTACATAGATGCCTCGTCCGAATACGGGTCAAACTCAATTCTGTCTTCCTTGGCCAGCCAGCCTAATGCTGCTGCCAGCTCGCTGTCCTTCAGCCCCGAGACTTCCTTTAGCTTCGAGTAGGTCCAGTGTGCATTGTTTCCCATCAATAGCCATACCTTCTGGGCGTTGGCCGAAATTTCTTTCTTGTTCATGTTTCTAACAGTTGTTAATTAGGCTACTTCTCTATAATATAAACGTTTCAGCATTCCACATTGTTCTCTCCTCTCCGTTTCTAAGCTTTCTGTGGCTTTGTTGTTGGGCGTATTCGTGTCGGTACGCAACGAGTGAGAGTAGATGGGTAGGCAGGGGGCCGTCTGCTTCCATCCTTATGGGTGTGTTTCAGCTCTCCCCCCTACGTGTTTTTTTGCGTTTCTACTCTCACTACTCTCATTGCTATTCGTTACTTGTTGGTAACCAATACGTTAAGGCCATGATATTAGCCATGAGATTAGCATGATATTAGGAGCTACTATCATGGTACTTTCCTAAGCAAACATTTTATTCCATTCTGTGGGACTTTTTGTCCCATTCGGTGGGACTTCTTTCCCAACACAATGGAACTTTCTTCCCACGGCGGTGGGACTTTTTTCCCAAGGCCTTGGGACTTTCTTCCCAACACCGTGGGACTTTCTTCCCAAGGCGTTGGGACTTCTTTCCCAGCACGTTGGGACTTTTTCTCAACGTAGTTGGAAAGATGGGACAATAGGGTGGCCCGCTC
>JAISIX010000260.1 GCA_031261805.1 Mediterranea sp. (in: CFB group bacteria) | reverse complement strand
GTAATAAGCCTCGATTTCTTGGTTTATCACCGAAGCGTTAAAGGTCGACAATGTTTCTTGATAGCTTTGGTGCGCATGCCACATCTCGTGGAACAGAACATTACTTTCCTTCGTATTCGTATTTATCTTAATACCGACCGCACCCGTCGCAGGGTCAGGTCCGAATTGACCGTTTGTTCCTTTGGGCAAGTTGGCGAACTCGATGGTAACGGTTTTCCCGTCCAAGTCCTTGACAATGGCTTGGTACAAAGCATTGCCCATACAGTTTTCTATGATTTTGTTGAGCATCTTCTCCACAACCTTCCAGTTCTCGAGTGTCATTTTGGAGTTACGGAAAATCTTGCTCGCCTTTGGTGCTACGGACGTAGGGGAAGAATTGTTGTACCCCGGCCCCATCCCTGTACTACCTGCCGGAGTGGCCGCTCCCTTAGGCCTGTCGTGGCTACCGGTATTATAGTTGGTGCCACTGTAACCTCCACCGCCGTTGTTCGAATGGAAGCAGACTTGTGTGGCTGTCACCACAATGTCTATTTGGGTGCTACTTGTGGCGCTTGCGGTTGCCTCCGTATATACATAGCAGTTGTCATAGCCACTCTCAGTCCTCCTTGTCCGAACAATCGCCGCACCTCCGTCCTGTTTTTGTGAGATTAAGGCACTTACAATTTCACCTTTTTCGTATTTCCATCCATTCATAAAATCGCCCGTCATGTAGTGGAACATCACCGTCCCGTCAAAGCTCGGATCCCGTTCTAAGTAAGAGTTTTCACGGAGTGACCTTTTTGACGTGAGATATTCGTATGAACCGATGAAGGTCATGATGAAGCTACAGATACTATCCGTTTTGCGGTCGGTCTCTACCACTAAACGTGTGAAATTATAGAGCGAGTCGACTGTTCCCCCGGCAAGCAACCGGTCAGCAGTGGACTCGTCGAGGATGAGTAAGTCCCATCCTTGGATGATGGGTATTTCCACAGTCTCATACCTTCCTTTTTGGAAGGTTCGAGCATTCTCCCAATCGAAAATCAGGGTGCTAGGTGCTGATGTAGTGTCGATGGGGGTGCGTGTCTGAATGTAGCCGTTGTAGTTCTGCTCAATCCATTGACGGGCAGCAACGACTTTCGCCATGTCATTGTTCCTATTGCCAAGGTACACCAAATCGCCGTCGTCACTACAAGAGTGATATACGAGGCCAACCAAACAACCTATGGCTAACGAGGCCCATCTCCATAAGAGGCGGTGAAGGGCAACTGTTGACATCGTTGTGCGAGTTTTGAACCGTTGCATAACTTTTGCTTCTTTAATTAGTTCGTAGTTTATACCGTGTCGGTCTCTATCGGTGCACCAACATACACCACCTATTCTAGGAGCAGGCACTCCATATAATTCGTACGTAAGTCATTATATCAAATTTCAGTATTCTGAAGCTTATCGCCAACGGCGCTTCGTCATTCACAATGGCAAAGAAACGGCATAAAATCCACAACCGATGCGTACTAAAGTACATTTTTGCTTGCATAGTGAATAATCACATAACACCATTGTCAACTAAACGAAGGTTCACAAACGTTCCATTTCGCTCTTTCCAGCCCCTGTACCTTCATATTTACTCTTCCCAAGGTTGAAGTGGTAGCGAGCTGTCAGAAACAACTCCCGACTGTCACTCCATGCCACTTGGGTAGTCTTTAGTTGGTAGTAGTATAGTGTGTTCCCGCTCTTCTGCGAATGGAACAGGTCGTTCATGCCAAGCCGCAAGGAGAGTTTATTTTTGAGCAAAGACTTGTACAAACTTGCATCAGCTGTGAACACCGTACGTGTGAGCTTGCAGTTTTCGTTGTCGCCCCGAGTGGTGTAACTCAGATTCGCTTCTACCATCCAACCCTTGCCGAACTCCAACGTATTCGTCCATGAGAACATCACAACAGGGGCATTCATCTGGATGGTCGTCCCGTCTTGAAGCTTTGCGTCATACCATTGCTTGGTGAGGCCAATGGATAGCTCGGGACTCCAAACACCAAAGGTAGGTGAGGCGGAGACCATAAACGAGAGAGACTTCAGGCTACGGATATTATTCAAGGAGATGAGCGATATAGAGTTGGAACCTGGATAGAGGTCGGCCCAATAGATGATGGCGTCGCGCCTGTCGTTGTACCCCACACTGAACTGCAAGAATTTCCATGCCGCGGCGAGCGACAAGTCGTGTATCAGTTCCTGCTTCAACTTGGAGTTGCCGCTTTGGTAAGTGAAGCGGTTAGAATAAATCACCGCGTCGCTGAGCTGCGAGTAGGAGGGGCGTCGGGTCTTGACGACATAGCTAAGGTCAATCTGCGCCTTGCCCAACTGCCCCTGCAAAGAGAGAGTAGGGAAAATATTGCTGAACCGGCGGCTCTGGTCATCACGGCGCATGTCCCCTTCCCTGTAGTCAAACCATACCTGTTCGTACCTCGCACCGGTGGTCAGCACACATCCCGGCAATTGCCAGTCCAGTGACACGAAAGGGGCCAGATGTTGCTCCTGAACCTTGCTGGCAGATGCCGCGATGTAGCCTTCCGCGTTATCATACGCATCTCTCTGTTTTGTATGGGTGTACTCCAAGCCGACGTTCATCTCCACCACCGAGGTCTTTACTCCCCAAGTGAGCTTGGAGGCGAACAGCTCGTTGCTTGTCCGGCTGGATGTATTCACCGTCCTTGAATCCTCGTACTCACTTTGTTCGTTGTAGCGCACTGAACTTCGGCTATCGTTGCGAAGCCAGTCCACATCGGCTCCCCAAGTCATTCTCCCCGACTTGCCCCGATAGTAAACGTTAAGCTGGTGGGAGGGGTTGAACCGGCTTGTCTCTTGATTGTCGTTCTGTAACACATCGTACAAGGAACCGTTGGCAGTCACCTCCGAAGCGAAATAATTCCTGCCATACCTCGTAGGGCGCAGCCTAATGGTATATCTCGCTCCCACGGAATTGTCGCTTCCAAACTGATAGTTGAAGCCCAAGCTGTTGCGGTAGCTGACATACCGATCGAACGTTAACTGTCGGTTGTCCTGATGCCACGTCGTATCCGTCTGGATGTCCTGCGTAAGTTCGCTAGCTCTCCGAATGGCTTGACTGCTGAAGGAGTGGTTGCCAAACACGTCGAGTCCCTTATGCCGGTATGTCCAGTTGGCCTGCTCCACGAAGTCCGAGTTTTCCCATTGGTAATAACTACTACGGAGGCTCATCCCGAACCCTTCGCCCACAGGCTTCTTAGTCGTTATCTTGATGACGGACTTCACAGTGGCATCGTACTTAGTGCCTGGATTCCTCACTACCTCTACATTTTTTATGTCGTTCGACTTCAGGTTATCTATTTCCGACGAATCGAGTACCTTACGTTCATTGATATAGATTTCGGGGGTGCCCCTGCCGAAAACCTCATAACTCCCATTCTTACTATAAACACCAGGGATGTGCGCCAATACGTCTTGGGCGGAGCCTAACTGGCTCAAGGGTGTGCCCGCTACGGATGTGGCAATCCCTTCGTTGGTAAGCTTGAACGGGGCTGCCCTGCCTTTCACCACCACCTCGCCGATATGGTAGGCGGCATCTTTGAGCACAATCTCCATGTTCGATATATGAACAGGTCGATACTCGTCCATATATCCAATGGAAGAGACTTTTAGCAACAACGACGATAGGGCCGTAGTGGTAGCAATAGAGAAATACCCGTTCTCGTCTGTGACGGTTCCTGTGATGAAGGTGGAGTCAGTGGCGTTGAGGAGTATCACATTGGCGAAACTGACAGGCTTGGCCTGCTGATCCCGGACAATGCCTGTAATATCCTTCCCCAAAATAGTGATGCTACCTAAGAGCAACAGGACGGAGAGAAAGATGCGTTGACTTTGTTTCATAAAGAGTCTACCTATGTTAACATTCACACCTGCAAAGAAACAGCACAAAATCCACAACCGATGCATACTAAAGTACATTTTTGCTTGCGGAAGTCCACAAAAATGCGTTTATTTGCACCAAATAGCTAACTAAATAGAATATGGGAACACCAACACACACCTTTTCTACCTTGGAGCTTGACCTTATTGAGCAGCTCTGCGAAGCCGTGTCGCATACCACTTATGCGACGCTTTTTATCATCGACCACCACACGCACTCTTTCCATGCCGTCAAAGGGCACCCGCTACTCCTATGCGGACATACCGAAGAAGAGGTGCAGGAGATGGGACTACGGTTCTTTGCCGAACATTCTACGCCGGAAGGCAGGCTGATACTGGAGACATTTCACCAAGCGATGCACAACTATGTCTATGCCCTGCACCAAACGGAAAGAGAAAACCGTAAGCTTATGTTCTCTTTCCACTTCCAATTGGTGGCCGACGAGAAGAAAAGGCTCCCGGTACGGTGCGAGATGACCCCTATGCTTTTCAATGAGAACGGCGACTATAGGCTGGTGTATAGCAAACTGTCCCTTACACCAAGAAACGAAGAGGCAGAGGGGCTATTGTTGGTAAAAGACACTACCAACAACCAAGAGTGGAAATATTCATGGGAAAATCATCAGTGGAATGAATACCTGCCAACATCGCTGAGCGAGCTGGAACGCTCTATCCTTACGCTGACATCCATGGGCTATACAGAGGAGGATATAGCGAACGAAAGCCATAAAGCCTTATCGACCATCAAAAGTTGCAAGCAACGGCTCTTCGAGAAGCTGGAGGTAAAGAATGTCATGGAGGCTACTGGCGTAGCACTCACACGACATCTTCTGTAAGGCGGCTCAATCTCCAATTTAATACTCCACCACCCTTTCCTGCGGCGAGTCTATCCTGAGGCGCCACGTGCCTTCGCCCACCTTCTCGGCCTGGCCGATGTTGGCTTTGGGTTGCCGGCGACTATGGATGGTGAGGTATCCTTGGCCGGCGGGGGCTTTCACCTTTATCTGCTTGCGGTTCATGTAGACGTGGATGTTGCCGTGAGGCGTGGGCACGTCGCCCTCCATCCACTTCAGCCCGCCAAGGTTGGGGGCGATAGCAAACTCATCGAAGCCCTGCTGCACGGGCGTAACACCCAAGAAGTACTTGCCCAGCAGGTAGATGGGGCTGGCTCCCCAAGCATGGCAGAGGCTCTTGCCGTAAGGACGGCCGTACATGGCGAGATGCTGCGCACCGCTCTCCTTGGGGTCGTACACTTCCCAGAAGGAAGTGGCACCCTCTTTCAGCATACCTCCCCAATACGACTTAATCTCCTTCATCACCTCCTGCTGTCCGCCCAAGGCGCAGAGAGCCTCCAACTCGTAGAAACGCATGTAGGGAGTGACGATGCGCATGATGCTGTCGTTCTCCAGCACCGAATGTTTGATGGCTTGCTGCTTGGCAGCGTCCACATATCCGAAAAGGATGGCGAAGATATTGGCGTAGCGGGTCACCACCTTGCTCTGCACGCCATTCTCCACGGTGTGCACCAACGCCTGCTTCTGGTTGTTCCAGAAGGTGGGCACCAGCTTGGCTCGAAGGGTGGAGGCCAGCGTGGAGTAGAGTCGCTCTCCTTGCCCGTCGCCGTTCAGGCTGGCACAGAGCGACATCGTCTCCAAGCTACGGCAGAAGAGGAGTTGTTCGAACGACAGCTCGCCCCGTTTGTACATCTTGCCGGGCGACCAGTCGATGAAGACCCAGTCGCCATCCAGTCCCTGCAACATGCCGTTGGCATCCATGCGTCCCAACACATAGCCCATGAGCGACTTCATGCGGGGGTATAGCTGGGCGACAAAGTGGGCATCGCCCGTGTGCATATAGTAGTCGTACACGCTCATAAACCAGTAGAGGGTATAGTCCATGATGGTGTTGATGTGGCTCGTCACAGGATTTTTGCCGCGCAGCATCCAGATGGTGCGCTTCACGGCGTCGCTGTCGAAGAAGAGGTAGTAGTTCATCAGGTAGCTCTGGATGGCATCGCCACTCCACACCCAGCGGTCGCGCTTGATGCCGTCGATGAAGAACTCACGGGTGGTGAGGTGCATGGTATAGGCCCCCACGTCCCAGATGCGGTTCACCTCCGGGTCGTCGCACCGGAAACTGCCACGATACGTCTCGGGCAGGTACTCGTACTGCATGGAGGCGGCGGGCAGTTGCACACCGGCATCGTGGGTGATGTAGACGTAGCGGAAGGCTTTGCTATCGGCCAGCGTATAGTTGTTACCGTCAGGCTTCACAGTCGTGCGGGTGGCAAGGTCGGTCAGCTGGCCGTCGGCAGCGAGGTAGAGGCGGTCGAGGGTTTCGCAACGAGCCGTGTCGCGGGCCTCCTCGGGACTTTCGCCATAATAGAGGTGGACAAGGCCTTGCCCGCCCAACCCCTCGAGCGTGACGTAGCCGAAGGTCTCCTTGCCGAAGTCGTAGAGCGTACCTCCGGCAGCCTCCTTGGTTTGTGCCACGGCCGTCTGCGGCGTACGTTTCAGCTTGAAGGCCGAGGGACGGGAGTGGATGTCGTCGAAGTTCCAGCAGCCGGTGGTGGTGTACTCGGAGGCCGAGGTATCACTGGCCTTCCCGCTCTCGTCTATCCATTCTTTATCTTCGTTGGTGACACGCCACGAGGCATCAGAGTTCACCGTCGTGCCCTGCACGTAGATGGCGGGCGGGGTGTCTTGGTTCCACACCTTTATATTAAGGTTGTAACGTCCGGCAGGCAGGTCAATCTTGTCGGGCATACCAAACTGTAGCTTCCCGGCAATCTTCACGTTGTAGCGCCCTTCCACGGCCAGTGCGATGGTCTCGGGTGCTTTCAGGTCCAGCTTCTTGCTAAACTCCACCACCACGTAGTGGCTGTCCGTCTTCCACAGCGGTGGATAGAAGGCTCCCCGCTCGGTACGACGGTTGTTCATCTGGTTGCCCAGCCATATCTCATAGTCGCCCGGATACCAAATCCACGTCTGCGCGAAGCTAACTCCGGCAAAGAGGCAAGCAGCGACCAATGCCGCCATTCGTTGTTGTTTCTGTTTCATAAGGCCTTATGTTTTAGGGATAAGACGGATGAAGCTGCGTTTTGTAACCGGACTTTCCGCTTTCGTACAATCCCCTCCCTCTTAGCAAAGGGGAGACCGTCCTTGAATCAAACCTTTACCCGGGAGTTTGTGCAACACCCCCTTACGCACCTCTACAACCCTGTACTCATCGGGCTTTGCGTGCGCAAGGGGGTAATTGGGATGGGAAATATAAGTCTGTGAGAGATGGTTTTGTACAATTAGACTTGCTGATAAATTGGAGGTTAGGGGAGTAATGAGCGGTGAGGGATGAGTGATTAGCCGCCGCAGTCAGCACCCCGTTAGAGGTAACAGCTTCGTAGCCCGGCAGCTTGCTGCCGGGCTACATGAAGGGTGTGCGGTGCACCTCCGTAGGTTGCGCACAACCGGTGTGTGCAATGGGCAGTGGCCTGAAAGGCCCAAGGTGGCTGAAAGCCTTTGCCTGTAAGGCTCTTAACCCAGCCCAACGCAAAGTGAGGAACGAACGACGCGTTGGGTTAACGTCATATTGTCCCTACGTAGTCGCCCTTTTAAGGGCAGCTTAACTACCTGACAT
>JAISIX010000161.1 GCA_031261805.1 Mediterranea sp. (in: CFB group bacteria) | reverse complement strand
TTGGTATAGTGGCGTGTCACGAAGGAGAAGGACAGGTAGAACACGCATACCAGCGTGAGTAATACCGCAAAGACCTTTACTAATCCTTTGTTTTGCATTTTACTTTTTAATTTATTGTTTACTTTTAGATTAAATTTCCGGTTAAAATCAGCCTTATACAGGGCGATAGGCTTCTGTATAAGGCTGCAAATATAGTTTTTTTTTCACTTCCGCATGTTATACAGGCGCTTTTTTCTTTGCCCGCGGGCACCGGCCTAATGATTAATGGCTCAAGCCAAGGTTCCTTAACATAGGTTGTATGCTGGGTTCGGCTCCCCGGAACTTCTTGTAGAGTACCATCGGGTCTTCGCTGTCGCCCCGTTCGAGGATGTTGTGGCGGAAGAGGTCGGCGGTATGCTTATCGAAGATGCCGTGCTCCTTGAAGGCTTCGAATGCGTCGTTGTCGAGCACGTTGGCCCAGAGGTAGCTATAGTAGCCGGCGGCGTATCCACCCACGATGTGGGTAAAGTAGGTCACCCGGTAGCGGGGTGCTATCTCGGGGATGAGGTGTAGCTTGTCCATGGCCTCTTTCTCGAAGGCCATCACGTCGAGCTTCTTCACTTCGTTCACGTCGGTCAGCGTATGGAGGTCCATGTCGAGGAGGGCGGCGGCCAGCAGCTCGGTCATGGTGAAGCCTTGGTTGAAGGTCTGTTGCTGCCTGATTTTCTCTATCAGCGAGTCGGGGATGACGGCTCCCGTCTGGTAGTGCTTGGCGTACATCTTCAGCACCTGCGGCTCCACGGCCCAATGTTCATTGATTTGCGAGGGCAGCTCTACGAAGTCGCGAGAGACGTTGGTACCCGATGTGCTCCGGTACTCGCATTTCGACAGTAGTCCGTGCAGGGCATGGCCAAACTCGTGGAAGAGTGTCTCCACCTCGTCCATGGTGAGTAGCGATGGCGTGTCACCCACGGGTTTGGTGAAGCTGGCCACATTGCATATCAACGGGCGGATGGTATCTTGTTGTTCCCGATAGTTGCTCATCCAGGCTCCACCGCTCTTACCGGTGCGGGGGAAGTAGTCGAGGTAGAGGATGCCGAGGAGCGAGCTGTCGGCATCGGTCACCTTGAAGGTCTTCACGTCGGGTTCGTACACGGGGATGCCTGCCAGCGGGGCGATGTGGATGCCATACAGCTTATTGGCCACGTCGAAAGCTCCCTGACGCACGTTCTCCAGCTGGAAGTAGGGCTTCAGGTCCTCTTCGGTGAGGTTAAACCGGATTTCACGCAACTTCTCGGTGTAGTACCACCAGTCCCAGGCAGCCAGCTTCTCGCCTTTGTCTTCTTTGTCCATTAGTTTTTGCAGTTCGGCGGCCTCTTTGCTGGCTTGCGGCAGGGCGTACTTCCACAGCTCGTTGAGCAGGTCGAGTGCCTTGGCGGGCGTCTTTGCCATGGTATTGTCCAAGGCGAAGTCGGCGAAGCTGTTGTAGCCCAACAGCTTCGCTTTCTCGAGGCGGAGCTGGATAATCTGGCGTATCACTTCCTTGTTGTCATTCTTGTCGCCGTGATTGCCCCGATTGATGTAGGCGGTGTATATCTTCTCGCGTAGCGGGCGGTTGGCGGAGTATTGCAGGAAGGGTAGGCGGCTGGCATTGTGCAGGGTGAAGAGCCACTTGCCTGCTTGTCCGGCGGCTTTAGCCTCCTCGGCGGCGCTTTGGCAGAACCATTCGGGCAGTCCGGCAAGGTCTTTTTTCTTGTCCACGAAGAGCTTGAAGGCATTGTTTTCGTTTAGCACGTTGTTGCTGAAGGTGATGCCCAGTGTGGAGAGCTGTTTGTTGATGTCGCGCAGGCGTGCCTGGTCGGCCGTGTTGAGGTTGGCGCCCGAACGTACGAACTCTTTGTAGGTCTTCTCCAGCAAACGGCCTTGCTCGCTGGTGAGGTGCAACGAGTCGCGCTGCTCGTACACGCGCTTGATGCGCCGGAACAGCCCCGGGTTGAGGGTGATATTGTCGCCGTGCTCCGAGAGGATGGGTGCCAGCTTCATGGAGAGGGCTGTGAGGGAGTCGTTGGTGTCGGCGTCCGTCAGGTTGTAGAAGATGGCGCTGGTACGGTCGAGTATGGGGCTACTGTTTTCCAGCGCTACGATGGTGTTCTCAAAGGTAGGCGCATCGGGCGATTCCACGATGGCTTGGATGGCCTTGTTTTGCTGTTGGATGCCTTGGAGAAAGGCCGGCTCGTAGTCGCCCAGCTTGATTTGGTCGAACGGGGGGACACCATAAGGGGTTTGATACTCGGCAAGGAACGGGTTGTTTTCCGTCTTCGCCGTTTTGGTAGCGCAGGAGTACATCATACAACTTACAGCTAATAGGGTTACTGTTTTTTTGATCATCGCTTTTAGTATTAGTATTTTTGGAGTGACTGTTCACGAGTTTGTCCGCTTGCTGATGTAGCACCAGATGGGGTAATGGTCGGAGGCGCGGATGCTCCGGTCCACCGTACAACGATAGGCTTTCAGGTTGGGACTGATTAGTATGTTGTCGATACGGAAGTAGAACTTGTTGCGGTTGTAAGAGACACCCAGCCCGTTGCCCGAACGCGTGAAGGCATCGTTGAGCCGACGGGTGAGCCGGTGGTGGGCATACGAGATGGGACCGGCGTTGAAGTCGCCACAGGCAATGGTAGTGGGGTATGGACTATCCTCTATCACCCGGCTCACGGAGTCGATCTGTGCCGAACGGATGGAAGCTGCTTCGCCCAGCTTGCGGAGCAGTTGCGGGAATCTGCTTTTAACCGTTCGGGCATTGGGCGTGTCAATCATCTGTTCGTACATGTTCCGTTCCTCCATGGTGAGCTTGTTCGACTCCAAGTGGTTGTTGACAAGCATCAGTGTGTCGGCTCCTATTTTCAGCGTGTAGCAGAAGGAGCTGTTGTAGGTGCTTTGGTAATGGATAGGAGCTGTGGAGAGGATGGGGAACTTGGAGAAGCAAGCCAAGTGGATGCCATTCTGCCCGCTCTCTTGTATGGTGGAGTAGGGATAGTCCTTCAATGCCTTGCGGATGTCTTCGCGGGTCAGCTTGTCTTTATTGCCCGACACGCTGTATTCTTGCAAGCAGATGATGTCGGCCCCGCTTTCCTGCAGGTAGCTCAGTATGGGGTTCTTTCCGTTTCTCTTCTCGTTGTAGCTGAAGCTCATTACGTTGTAGGACAGCAGTTTGATGCTCTCCTTGGGGGGTGTCTTGCCGAAGGGGTTGAAAGGGACGTACGCCCGGATTTGCGGTGCGCAAATCAGAAGACCAGCCAGCGGCAGGAGGGCGTATCGGTAGCTTACGACCAGCCAAAAGACAAGGAAAAGCAGATTGGCTACCAAGAAGAAAGGGAACGCCAGTCCCAAGGCTGCAGCTATGGGGTGTGCGCGTGGTTGTATCAGTTCGCTATAGGCGCAGAGTATCAGCATCCCCACAAGAAATGCATTGAAGAGCAGTGCCGGATACAATATCATTTTCCCGAGTATCTTCATTATTTCTTGCTTGCGTCGAACAGTCGCTTTTTCTCTTCAGCACTCAGGCTGTTGTAGCCCGAGCGTTTCAGCTTGTCGAGGATGCGGTCTATCTCGTCCGACTGTTCTTTCTTATGCACGTTGTAGTCGTAGTCTTTCTCTCTGTCGCTCACTCCTTCGCCGTAGTGTATCTTCATCTTGGGTCGCCGCTGGCGTTTCCACGTTTTGCTGTCGAAGAGGCTCGCCAGCGCGTCGAGTACCCAGTTGATGCCGGCCGTGAGATCCGTCCCTTTGCTTAGGCTGGCGGCAAACCACCATCCGGCCAGCGCCCCACCCAGGTGTGCAATGTGTCCACCCGCATTGGCGGAGGTGATGGAGAGCACGTCCAGTCCGATGACGATGAGTGCCAAGTACTTCACGCGGATGCTCCCCAGCAGGAAGAGGCGGATGGGATAGTCGGGTTCGCGGTAGGCTGTAGCCACTACGATGGCCAGCACGGAGGCCGAAGCGCCTACCAGCGTGGCACCGCCCACTTCGGCGCTAAAGAGCGGGAAGAGGTTGTAGGCCAAGATGTAGAACACTCCTCCGCAAAGTCCTCCCAAAATGTACAACCCGCGCAGGTGCTTGGTGGAGAAGACATAGAGGAAGAGGGCACCAAACCAATACAACCATAACATGTTGAACAGGATGTGTAGCAGTCCTGCGTGCACGAACATATAGGTAAAGAGGGTCCACGGGGCGTACAATAAGTGGCTGATGTCGGCCGGTAAGGAGAGGTATTGCTGCAGGGGGGCGGCTATATCGATACGAAACAGCTGTAGCAACACGTCGGTCACCGCCCCTACCACGAAGACTCCTATATTAATATATATAAGTTGCAGTAGGATGCCCCCTCGGCTGAAGGAACTTTTCAGGTCAGTTATAATACGTCCCATTATTCCGGTCTTTTTTCTTCCAGTACAAAATGAATATCAGCCCGAATAGCATGCCACCCAAATGTGCGAAGTGCGCCACGTTGTCTGCCGGATTGCTGGCGATGCCTGCCCACAGTTCAATAGCGGCATAGCCGATGACGAAGTACTTCGCCTTGATGGGCATGGGGATGGGAAACACGAACAGTTTGTTGTTGGGATAGAGTAGCCCGAACGCCAACAGGACGGCGTAGATGGCACCCGAAGCGCCGACGGTGGTCAGCTGGTTCAGGTATTCGTCCATGGAGATGATTCCGACCCCGGTATTCACTTGTGTATATTGGCTTAGCTCCGTGGCGTATTGGATGTATTGCACGCCTTCCTGTATCAGTCCCGCTCCGATGCCGCAGACTATGTAGAAGAGCAAGAAACGGCGTCCTCCCCATGCATGCTCCAAGATAGGGGCAAACATGAACACGGCGAACATGTTGAAGAAGATATGGGCGAAGTTGGCGTGCATGAACATATACGTGAAGAGCTGCGCTGCGTTGAAGTCGCTTGCGAGAAAAAAATGCAGTCCCAAGTATTCGGTCAAGTCTATTCCATATCGTTGGGCAACCACCATTCCGAAGAATGCGAGGACATTGATAATAATCAAGTTCTTTGTTACAGTAGGCATATATAAATAATGTATTTATCGTCTTTAATCGGCGCAAAAGTACGAATAATTTCGGTTATTAGGCATAAAAAGGTGCTCTATTCGTTCTTTTTCAATCTTTTGCATCATTTTTCTTTCGATTTTATTTGCTATGTTGTTTGCATCTCCTATATTTGTGGGGTCATTTAGTAAAGGAGAATCTTTTGTGTAACATTTATATATAAATTAATTCAATTAAGTCTTATGAATAAGTCTGAACTTATTAGCTCAATGGCTGCGGAAGCTGGCTTGAGCAAGGCCGATGCCAAGAAAGCACTCGATGCTTTCATCACGTCTGTAACAAACGCCATGAAGAGCGGTGATAAAGTATCGCTGGTGGGTTTTGGAACGTTCTCAGTAAGTGAGAGATCCGAAAGAACAGGTATCAATCCTTCTACGAAGGCAACTATCACAATCCCTGCAAAGAAGATTGCAAAGTTCAAAGCTGGTGCCGAACTGTCCGCAGCCGTTGAATAAACAAACGGTGCACACGTTAAGATTAAAAGAAAAGGAGACACCCTCCCAAAAGGGTTGCCTCCTTTCTTTTTTGCCTCACTTCGTGTTATTTGGTGTGGAAAACTACCCCGAGCGAAGTAGGTCATAACTACCTTTAGGCCCATAATCGCCTTGCCGTTGCGGCGGCTATTTCTGGGTCGACGTTTTTACTTCCCAAACTTTATACGTTTTCCCCGCGGCAATGTACACCACGTAGGTGCGCGTCCGATAGGCCGGGAACTGCCGCTTGAGGTCCTTGGCGTAACTCTCTACTTGCGCCACATCCTCTTCCCTGACTTCCGTAAGCCCTTCTACCATTCGGGCCTCGCCCGCCTTAAAGTACTGGAACTCCACCACCCGGCAGTCGTTGTGGTGCTCCGTGCCGGGAGTGCCCGTCATCACGAAGTCCGCCCGGCCCGAGGGGAGGTTCTGCTCCACAGCGAAAGTGTAGAAGCCGCCCAAGTAACGGTAGCAGAGTTCAAAGAAGGAACAGCGGACGAAGTTCTCGTTCATCTTGTCGAACACTTGGGCGGGGAACTGGCCAAGGTAGTTCTGGAAGTAGGTTGTCACTAAAGGTTCGAATGCACCATCTTTCACAAAGCGTTCGAACACCGGCAGGTGCTGGCTATTATTCTCCGCTACCTGGTTCAGCTCGTTGTAGTAGCCCATGTAGATGCTGCGCATCGCCAGGTTGGGCAGAGTCATCTTGAAGGAGTCCTTCAGAGTTGTCATGCCGAGGTAGTAGAGGCTGACGGGATAGAACTCCTTGTCGAAGAACTTCTGCTTGTTGAACTTGCTACGCAGGTTGCTGGCGGAGTAGCCCAGCTCGTCGTCCACCACCAGCTTGTCGAGCATCTCCTTGGCGTTCTCCAAGGTGAGCGTGAGCCTCCGTATCCACCCGATGTCGGTACGGAGGTTCTCGTCTATCAGCTCCTCGGGGATGTCGCCATGGTTGACGGCGTATTTCTTCAGGAAGTAGGTGAGGATGGTGGAGTTGAACAGGGGCTTGGCTTTGGGCAGGAATCGGTAGCCATCGTAGTTGTTCAGGATGAGCGCCCACAACTCGTCGAACGCCTCTTTGTCTTCGCCGTATTTGTCAATCACGTAGCGCAGGTAGGTGGCGGCCTCCTCGTGGTTGAAGCCAAGCATCTCGAGGAACTCGGGTTCCAAGGTCAGTATCTCGGCCACGTTGTAACCACTCGTGAGG
>JAISIX010000158.1 GCA_031261805.1 Mediterranea sp. (in: CFB group bacteria) | reverse complement strand
GCAATATGAGGGCAGGTAAACTCATTCCATTATGGGATTTGTTCCGCTTTGACGAGACAAGCTGGGACCAACCTACCATATTTAATATAGAATTTATAGCGGATAATGCTGTAAGATATAGATATGAGATAGCGGTTGATGGCATGGAGGTACTGAAAGAGTGTCTATCTTGTATAAAAGAGGGGAAAGAAACTTCTCTGATAGAACGGATGCTACCCCTCAACAATGAATCTTTAAGCCACGGAGGCAGGATAGAGAATAGGGATATTATCACTGTCTTCAAGAACCTATTGCTTCTCTCTAAATTTGGGAAAGATACTCCGAATGAGATAATCACACCTGCGTATCTATATCTTGCGAACTTACAAGTTGTCTTTGCTGAGGAAACTTTCACCAATCGCATGGGTGAAATTGTCGCCAAAGTAGACGGTTCTAAAGCATACGCATTCGCCCTCAATGAAATATTATCTGCTGCTGATACAGGATTGGTAGGCCTTGCCTCAAGTAAACTTTTCCCGGATTTAGGCGTACCTGGGAATGTGCTTGAGGAGCTAAAGAAGTATATGGAGAATTATCCACAACAATTATTCGGTTTTCACAATGTCATCGGAGAAAAAAAGACGCGAAGCTTACCTTTTATAGAAGAGTCCAACGGCACCCAGCATCTCTGCATGATTGCCGGAATCATTCTCCAAGCCTTGAAACAAGGTAGGACTATCTTTATCGACGAGATAGACATGAGCCTCCATACCCATGTGATAAAGATGCTTATCCAGCTGTTCCAAAGTAAGGAGCTGAATAAGAAACATGCCCAGCTCATCATGACCACGCACAATACCAACCTCTTGGACTATACGCTGTTCCGAAAAGACCAGATTTGGTTTGCCGAGAAGAACGAGGAAGGAAGCAGCGAGCTGTTCTCCTTACAGGACTTTGCGGATGTAGCTGAAGATACACCTTTCGACAAATGGTATCTGGCCGGGAAGTTTGGCGCTACTCCGAATATCAAAGACATGCCCTCCTTGGTAGGAGCCTTGATACACTACTTGCGCGATGAGGAAGCCACGGCAGACTAAAGAAACGCTACTTATCATTTGCGAAGGGGAGAAGACCGAACCAATCTTCTTCCACGCTATCCGTAGCGAGATAAAAGGCGGTAAATATCCGACAGTCCACATCGGGGAGATAAAGATTATCCCCGAACCTAAGATAGACAGCCCTACCGTAAGCAGCCGCTCTGCAAGGAAACCCCGCGAGGTAAAGCCTGATACCCAAGGGCAAACGGACAAGATAATGGGACAACCTCCCCTTAAATGGGTACAGAAAGGCTATGACGAATTGCAGGATAGAACGTACGATGAGGTATGGGCCGTATTCGACAAAGACGAGCATCCGGCAGCAAAAGAGGCTTTTGAGCTTGCCAAGCAAGAGGTCAACGGCAAGCACGTACACATCGCCTTCTCTTCCCGTTGTTTTGAATACTATTTGCTTTTGCATTTCGAGAAGAAGTATTACGCCTTCCAAAAGTCGGAATGTAAGGATGAGAACAAAAAGGTTATCGGTTGTGGAACAACTCTCCATCCGGCAAACGACTGCCACGGGGTACGTTGCATCAATGGCTACGCCCGGGAAAAAGGCTATTGGCAGGAAACAAAAAAGAATCAGTCTACGTATAATATAA
Source organism: Mediterranea sp. (in: CFB group bacteria) (assembly GCA_031261805.1). Classification (GTDB taxonomy): domain Bacteria; phylum Bacteroidota; class Bacteroidia; order Bacteroidales; family Bacteroidaceae; genus Bacteroides. The sequence continues at coordinate 2,914 of JAISIX010000158.1, read as the reverse complement.
TCAAGGACAGGTTACAGCTTGGCTTTGCAGGGGCGACTTGGCTTCGGAACAAAAGTGATAAATGTGAAGGAGAGAAGCCCGTCTACCAACGCAACCCCATGATTTGGGGGATAGATACACTCGTTCAGAGACTGACTGGTGAAGGGCGAGAATGGACCTTCATCAATAGAGCGGAAACAAAACCAATAGGAGACATCGAAATAAGCTTCGACAAGAGCGGAGACATGCTACTGAAAAATATCTCCAAAGCAACGCTTGTCATCCCCCAAGGAGTTTATGAGGTGGTCAGCTATCTCACTGGAGAAAAGGAGGAGCAAGGAGAGCGGATTCTCTTGGGTGTAGGCGAATCGATCTCTGTCCCTCTTTCTCAATGGGACATAGACAGCGACAAGTTTGTCCTGTTTCACTGCGACGACCGACACGTTGTTGTCTTCGCATCAGAATAAGAATATTAGCAATTTAAGGATAATGAAGAAAGAACTATCAACCGAAATAAAAGAGCGTATCCTCATCCTCGATGGGGCGATGGGTACGATGATACAACAATACGACTTGCGGGAGGAGGACTTCCGTGGCGAACGCTTCGCGCACATTGCCGGACAACTGAAAGGCAACAACGACCTGCTCTGCCTCACTCGCCCCGACGTGATACAAGAGATACATCGTAAGTACCTGGAGGCAGGAGCCGACATCATAGAGACCAATACCTTCAGCTCCACCACCGTGTCGATGGCCGACTACCACGTGGGCGAGTACGTGCGCGAGATGAACCTCGCCGCTGTGAAGTTGGCACGCGACCTGGCCGATGAGTACACCGCCCGCACACCGCACAAGCCACGCTTCGTGGCCGGCTCGGTAGGCCCTACCAACAAGACCTGCTCTATGAGTCCCGACGTGAACAATCCCGCCTACCGCTCCCTCACCTACGACGAGCTGGCCGCCTCCTATCAGCAGCAGATGGAAGCCTTGCTCGAAGGAGGCGTAGATGCCATCCTGATAGAGACCATCTTCGATACGCTCAACGCCAAGGCAGCGCTCTTTGCCGCCCAAAAGGCCATGGAGGCTACGGGCGTGACGGTGCCCCTGATGCTCTCCGTCACCGTGTCGGACATCGGCGGACGAACCCTCTCGGGACAGACACTCGACGCTTTCCTTGCCTCCGTGCAGCACGCCCCCATCTTCTCCGTGGGGCTGAACTGCTCCTTCGGCGCCCGCCAGCTAAAACCCTTCCTGGAACAGTTGGCACACCGTGCACCTTATTATATAAGCGCCTACCCCAACGCCGGACTGCCCAACAGCCTCGGCCAGTACGACCAGACACCCGACGATATGGCACACGAGGTGCGGGAGTACATCCACGAAGGACTGGTGAACATCATCGGCGGCTGCTGCGGCACTACCGACGCCTACATAGCCCGCTACCCCGAGCTGGTGGAGGGCGCCCGCTCACATCACCCCGCTGCCAAACCAAGCTGCCTCTGGCTCTCAGGGCTGGAGCTACTCGAGGTGAAGCCCGAGAACAACTTCGTGAACGTAGGCGAACGCTGCAACGTGGCCGGCTCGCGTAAGTTCCTGCGACTTATCAACGAAAAGAACTACGACGAGGCACTGACCATCGCCCGCCGACAGGTGGAAGACGGAGCGCAAGTCATCGACGTGAACATGGACGACGGACTGCTGGATGCCCGGGAGGAGATGACCACCTTCCTCAATCTCGTGATGTCCGAACCCGACATTGCCCGCGTGCCGGTAATGATCGACTCTTCCAAATGGGAGGTCATCGAGGCCGGGCTGAAATGCCTGCAAGGAAAGTCTATCGTCAACTCCATCTCCCTGAAAGAGGGTGAGGAGGCGTTCCTCGAACATGCACGCCTCGTGAAGCGCTATGGCGCCGCCGTGGTGGTGATGGCCTTCGACGAACGAGGACAGGCCGACACCGCCGCCCGCAAGATAGAGGTGTGCAGCCGCGCCTACCGCTTGCTGGTGGAGAAGGCCGGCTTCGACCCGCAAGACATTATCTTCGACCCCAACGTGCTGGCCGTAGCCACGGGCATCGAGGAGCACAACAACTACGCCGTCGACTTCATAGAAGCCACCGCCTGGATAAAGAAGAACCTGCCCGGAGCACACGTAAGCGGAGGGGTGAGCAACCTCTCCTTCTCCTTCCGAGGCAACAACTACATACGCGAGGCGATGCACGCCGTCTTCCTTTACCACGCCATCGGTGTGGGCATGGACATGGGCATCGTGAACCCAGGCACCTCGGTGCTCTATACCGACATCCCCGCCGACACGCTGGAGAAGATAGAAGATGTGGTACTGAACCGACGTCCCGACGCAGCCGAACGACTCATCGAACTGGCCGAGAGCCTCAAGGCCACGCAGACAGGCACCAACAGCGAGGGCAGCGACAAGAAAGACGCTTGGCGAGAAGGAACGGTGCAAGAGCGGCTGAAGTACGCCCTGATGAAAGGCATCAGCGACTACCTGGAGCAAGACCTGGCCGAGGCGTTGCCGCTATACGACAAAGCGGTGGACGTGATAGAAGGTCCGCTGATGGAGGGCATGAACGACGTGGGAGACCTCTTCGGCGCCGGCAAGATGTTCCTGCCGCAGGTGGTGAAGACCGCCCGCACCATGAAGAAGGCAGTGGCCATCCTCCAGCCTGTCATCGAGTCGGAGAAGACGGAAGGCACGGCATCGGCCGGTAAGGTGCTGCTCGCCACCGTAAAGGGCGACGTGCACGACATCGGCAAAAACATCGTAGGCGTAGTGATGGCCTGCAACGGCTACGACATCATCGACCTCGGCGTGATGGTGCCCGCCGAGACCATCATACAGCGAGCCATCGAAGAAAAGGTCGACATCATCGGCCTGAGCGGACTTATCACCCCCTCGCTGGAGGAGATGGCCC
>JAISIX010000137.1 GCA_031261805.1 Mediterranea sp. (in: CFB group bacteria) | reverse complement strand
ATGTTCTACTTAGACCTCTTCCGCTACCTCATCGCGAAGGACTACTGGGACGGCTTGCGTGTGGTAGGCATCGTGATGGTGGCCGAGATTTGCAAAGGCGTCTACTTCAACCTCTCCTTTTGGTATAAGCTCACCGACGAGACCCGCTGGGGAGCCTACTTCTCCGTGGTGGGTTGCGTCATCATCGTGCTGATGAACGTGCTGCTCGTGCCCCACTATGGCTACATCGCCTCCGCTTGGGCGGCCGTGGCGGGCTATGGCGTCATCACGTTGCTCTCCTACTGGGTAGGGCAGAAGAAGTACCCCATCCAGTACCCGCTACGGAGCATCGGCCGGTATGTACTGCTCGCGGCGACGCTCTGCCTCGTAGGCATGTACCTGCCCATCTCGGGCACAGTCCTCCGGCTGGCCGTGCGCACACTACTGCTGCTCCTGTTTGTAGCTTACATCGTAAAAACCGACCTGCCACTGAACCAAATCCCCCTCGTGAACCGTTTTATAAAGAAAAGATAACCCAGCATGATGCAGACAACCGAACGAAAGAAGTTTTCCATCCGGTCGTTCCTCAACGAATACCTGGACCTGCGAAAGGACAAAGACAACGAGTTGGCAACGGTCGACTCCATACGCAAAGGAGTAGAGTTCAAGGGGGCCACCCTCTGGATTCTTATCTTCGCCATCTTTATCGCCTCTCTGGGGCTGAACGTCAACTCCACGGCGGTGATTATCGGCGCCATGTTGATTTCCCCACTCATGGGGCCTATCATGGGCATCGGGCTATCGGTAGGGCTAAACGACTTCGCGCTGATGAAACGCTCGTTCAAGAGTTTCCTCATCACCACGGCTTTCAGCGTGGCCACCTCTACGCTCTTCTTCCTCATCGCTCCCGTCACCGGGTCGCAGTCGGAGTTGCTGGCACGCACTTCCCCCACCATCTACGACGTATTCATCGCGCTGATGGGCGGCTTGGCCGGCGTGGTAGCCCTCTCCACCAAGGAGAAGGGCAACGTCATCCCCGGCGTAGCCATTGCTACGGCACTGATGCCGCCGCTCTGTACCGCCGGTTACGGGCTGGCCACGGGCAACCTCTTCTACTTCCTCGGAGCATTCTACCTTTACTTCATCAACACCGTCTTCATCAGTCTCGCTACCTTCCTCGGCGTACGGGTGATGCACTTCACCCGGAAGGAGTTCGTGGATAAGGCGCGCGAAAAACGGGTGCGCCAATACATCATCATTGTGGTGGTGGCCACCATGTGCCCCGCCATCTACCTCACCTACAGCATCGTCAAGAACACGCTGTACGAGGCGGCAGCCAACCACTTCATCAGCGAACAGCTGAACTTCGCCAAGGCGCAGGTACTCAACCGAACCATCAGCCCCGACAAGAAAGAGGTGCGCGTGGTACTCGTCGGCGAGGAAGTGCCCCAAGCCTCCCTCGACATCGCCCGCGAGAAGTTGAAAGAATACAAGCTCACCGGCACCAACCTGACGGTGGTGCAAGGCATAAACAACGGCAACGTCGACGTGTCGTCCATCCGCGCCATGGTGATGGAGGACTTCTACAAGAACAGCGAGCAACGCTTGGCGGCACAGAAGGAACAGATAGCCGAGCTGCAGTCGCACCTCAGCCAATACAAGTCGTACGACGCCATCAGCCGCACGTTGGTGCCCGAATTGCGGGTGCTCTACCCGTCGGTCACCTCCCTCTCCGTCTCCCGTTCCATCGAGGTAGCGACGGACGACACCCTGAAGACCGACACCTTGGCGCTGGCCGTGCTGAAGTTCAGCGAGTATCCCACAACCGCCGAGCGGCAGACCATCAGCGACTGGCTGAAAGCCCGCATCGGCGTGAAGAAACTACGACTGATAGTCGAATAGATAAAGAATAACAAAATAAAGAACAAGTAACACCTGTCAGGAAACCATGAGCTATCGATTCCCTCTCCTGCTGCTTGCCGCACTCTTCACCCTCTCTACCGTGCAGGCCGACGAGGGAATGTGGATGCCGGGCAGGCTCAAACAAAACAAACAGACCGACCGGATGATGCGCGACCAAGGCTTGCGCATGCCCGTAAAGAAGATTTACGACCCCAACCACCCATCCCTCTCCGATGCCGTCGTCAGTTTCGGCGGCTTCTGCTCGGGCGTGGTGGTGTCCGACGACGGGCTGGTCTTCACCAACCACCATTGTGGTTTCAGCAGCATCCAGCAACACTCCTCCGTAGCACACGACTATCTCACCGACGGCTTCGTGGCGCACACCCTCGCCGAGGAACTGCCCAACCCCGAGCTGTTCGTACGCTTCCTCCTCCGACAGGAAGATGTCACCCAACGGGTGCTACAAGCCGTGCCCGACACCGCCACGGAGGCACAACGCACCGCCGTGGTGGACTCCATGATGAGCGTTATCGGCCAGGAGGTGTCCGACCGCGACTCCACGCTCACGGGCGTGGTCGATACCTATTATGCCGGCAACGAGTTCTGGCTCTCGGTCTATCGCGACTACACCGACGTGCGGCTCGTCTTCGCCCCACCCTCCTCGGTGGGTAAGTTTGGCTGGGACACCGACAACTGGATGTGGCCCCGCCACACGGGCGACTTCAGCGTCTTCCGCATCTATGCCGACAAACGGAACCAGCCGGCCGACTACTCGCCCGACAACGTCCCCTACCACCCCCGCTACGTAGCCCCCATCTCGCTCGACGGATACCAAGAAGGCACCTTTTGCATGACCCTCGGCTACCCGGGCAGCACGGAGCGTTACCTCTCCTCCTGGGGCATCCGCGAGATGATGGAAAGCCAAAACCAGGCCATGATTGACGTGCGGGGAGTAAAGCAAGCCTTGTGGCAACGAGAGATGCGGAAGCGTCCCGACATCCAGATAAAATACGCCGCCAAATACGACGAAAGCTCCAACTACTGGAAGAACAGCATCGGCACCAACAAAGCCATCGCGAAGCTGAAAGTGCTGGAGAAGAAAGAGGCCGCCGAGCAGTCGCTCGGCACGTGGCTGCAAGCACATCCACAAGAGCGCGAACAAAATCTACACCTCTTCTCCGACCTGCAGCTGGGCTACGGCAACCGACAGCAGACGACACACGCCCTCTCCTACTTTGGCGAGTCGTTCCTCAACGGTCCCGAGCTGGTGCAGCTGGCGCTCCAAGCACTCAACTTCGACTTCGGAGCCGACCAGCAGCAAGTGGAAGCCCGCATCAAGGCCATGAAGGAACAATACGACAACCTCGACCTGGCCTTAGACAAAGAAGTGTTCGTGGCCATGCTCAAAGAGTACCGTTCTAAAGTGGAGGAGTCGTACCTCCCCGCCTTCTACCAGCAGATAGACACGCTCTACAACGGCAACATCCAAGCTTATGCCGACACGCTTTACACCAACTCCCGCATCACCTCCATGGAGCGGCTCCAACCCTTCTTACGGCAAGACACCACCTTCCACATCATCGACGACCCCGCCATAGCCCTCAGCCTTGACCTCATCATGAAGTATTACGAGATGACCCAAAGCATCTCCGCCGCCTCGGCACAAGTAAAAGAGGGTGAACGTCTGCTCAACGCCACCATGCGCCGCATGTACGCCAGCCGCGACTTCTACCCCGACGCCAACTCCACCATGCGCCTCAGCTTCGGCACCGTGCGGGGCTACACGCCCGCCGACGGCGAGCAATACAGCTATTTCACCACCGTGAAAGGCATCTTCGAGAAGGTTCGACAGCACGCCGGCGACCGAGACTTCGCCGTACAGCCCGCCGTCCTCTCGCTCCTCAAGGCCGGCAACTTCGGACGTTACGCCAACCGGCAAGGCGGCATGAACGTCTGCTTCATCTCCAACAACGACATCACCGGCGGCAACTCGGGCAGCGCCATGTTCAACGCCCGGGGCGAGCTACTGGGCCTGGCTTTCGACGGCAATTGGGAAGCCATGAGCAGCGACATCCTCTACGAACCCAACCTCCAACGTTGCATTGGCGTAGACATCCGCTACATCCTCTTCATGATAGAGAAGTACGGAAAGGCTAACCAGCTGATAGAAGAACTGAAGATTGCGGGGGACCAACGGTAAGTTCACTAGGGCAGCCGCATCAAAATAGCTCCTTACACAGAAGTTGTATTTTCCTGCTTTCACTGCTTTCACCCGCTTGTAATATGCATATTAACAGGCTTTTACTGTGAAAGCAAATGCGTTTAAGGGCCTCCGTACGCTTTCACCGGTTTCACCTCTGTTAATGTTTCATGAACAATTCGTGCCTCCT
>JAISIX010000120.1 GCA_031261805.1 Mediterranea sp. (in: CFB group bacteria) | reverse complement strand
CTCCCTTTTTCCTCAAAATGGTCAAAACACATTTTATTATATTCTTCAATTTGAGATGCTTTGATTTCGGCAATACTATCTATATATTGCCTATCTTCATCAGTAAGCACAATCTCTGCCATATTATCAAAATTAATACTTGGATAATAGGCCTCAGCGACAAATATTATATTTTTATGATTTATCCAATTACCACTTTTTCGAAAAATATGCCCTATACTCTTTTCTGCTGTTATATCAACGAGTCCTAAAATCTCATTTCCCCCTTCTCCTTTAATTCCTGTATGTATAACAATATCGGGACGGCTACCTTTTAACAAACCAACATTCTGTGTTTCAATATTTTGAATTGAACTTATCTTATTATTTACTTTATCTTCAATGACATATCCGGCTGAAGTTGCGGGGTGCATATTGTATGGTTTTCCTGTTTTTTTATATTCATCATATTCGGATTTTCTCCGTAAATAAAGAAGTTTTTTATCTTCAGAAGCCCCCTCATAGTTTCCTGACATAAATTCACCAAATGCACTATCAACAGCATTGCTAATCTCATTGGCGATTGTTAATAATTGAACTTCTTCTTGATTCCCTATAATGCCTGGCTTCCACTGTTTTAATTTTGCCTGAATTACTTTATGTTCTTTATTTATGTTGGAATTTATCAAATATGATGTTGCCTCATTTTTCATTTGAATCGCTTTTTCTCCAATGATATCCGCCTCTCTTTCCAGCCCCTCATTATCATTCACATCCACGCCTTGCATTTGCATAGTAGGCTGTACCCGTCCTTGCTTTTGTTGTACGACATGCCATGCTTCGTGTGGTAAATGCTTTTCCTGTCCCGGGCCAACGTGAATATCCGTCCCATGTGCATAAGCTAACGCATTAAGTTGAGCCGGTTTATCGGAGTTATAATGTACCTTTACATCATCCATAGAATATCCGGACATTTTTTCTATGCCTGCTTTTAGATTATCAGGTAATCCTGTTTTATTCTCGGATTTGGGTTGTAGAGGTCCTTCATCCTTGATGCTTGCTTGTTGAATAGGATTGCTTGAAAACTTTCCTTGCACTAACTTGTCTTCATCTTCCAACCCGGCAGGTTGAATAGTAGACTTTTTGTATCGCTGCAGTATCTCAGTTATTGAAGCTTGATTAGCAGCTTTGGGATTCGATTCTATCGTCCGTGATACTGGTTGCGGTTGTTTTGTATAATCTCTCATAAAATATAATTTTAGATGGCACATTAAAATTATAATCCGATTGCGAAACTTCACTTAGTATTTCAAGTCGACTCGAAAAATGTGGATGTAAAACCAGCCCATGATTTTATCCCAGAACTTGACCCAGCCTGAAGGCTCATCATAAATCTCCTTGGCGCGTTTCTTCGCACGCTCGGTGATGCCAAAAGTATCGCCTGTCTCGCCAATCCCCCTGCGGATGTAACCCATCACTTCCAAGGTCTGTACACGGTCTTTGGTGAGTTCTTCTTCTAACTCTTTGACCATGCCGCATTCTCGCCCTTCTTTTATCATCAGATAGATGGCATACAAGGGCAACGTATCTATGTTTAAAGTAGTACTGTTCATCAAGCTTAGCCATTAAAATCCTTTATATATTTGTTTATCCTCGAGGGAAAAACATATAAAAGAAATAAATAATAATATGGAAGGCGTATATTCAACACCTCCACTACAATGACACAAATATAACTAAAAAAATGAACTTGCAACTTTTTGCGCTATAAAAAAACGACTCTTTTAGCGAAAGGTATGTTGTTGAACATTCTTTTATTGATATTCATTGTTTTTAGTAAAGAATGGTGTTACAAACAGAATATAATCATTAGGCCATAAATTGGAGCTTATGGGAAGTGATGAGCGGTGAGTGATGAGTGAGTAGCCGTACACAATTCTGACACGGCAGTAGTAACTGAAGTCCTCCCCTCCCGCGGAGGGGAGGTGCCTGAAAGGAGGGGAGGGACAAATAATGAACGTACATATTAATATTATATCATCCAATACTCCTTTTCTGCCTGATTATTGTATCAAATAGGTATTCTGCTTTTTTGTCCCTCCCCTCCTGCGGGCACCTCCCCTCCGCGGGAGAGGAGGATTTCAGTTACCACCGCCGTGTCAGAATCGTGTATGGCTAATCACTCATCATGCTATCTTAAACCATAGCCACACAGAAAATCCCCAGTACCCCGTAATATCCTCCCGTCTCATCCCTCCTTATCCAAGCTTCGCCCCCCGTCGCCTGTCGTATCTTTGCATTGTGGATGAGACGAAACAGGAGCGCTCGCCGGCAATCACTCGCTGCCGCCTCCGCCACAGCGAATATTTATTTTTCAATTTTTAATTCTTAATTTTTAATTTATTATGCAACAGTACACCGTAGTCCCCCGAAAGGACTTGCTGCACCCCCAGCAGCCCCCCAAGTTTTACGCCATGGCGCGCAGCACCTACAAGGCCACCGTGGCCGATGTGTGCCACCGCGTGAGCGAACGTTCCTCTTACTCGCGTGGCGAGCTGAAAGGCGTCATCGACGAGTTTCTCATCGAGGTGATCAACCTCCTCACCAATGGCGCCATCGTGCAGCTGGGCGATCTGGGTTCCTTCCGCATGAGCGTCCGCACGGCCACTCCCACCGCCACAGCCGCCGAGTTCAATAGCTACTGCATAGACCGTGGCAAGGTCATCTTCCGACCCGGAGCGGAGCTGCGCAAGCTCACCCACAACCTCAACTTCGTGCACTACAAGCCCACCGAGAACGAAAACTCCTCCTCCGGCAACAAAGGCGGAGGCAGCGAAATACCTGAGGCACCGGAACCGATGGTGTAGGGGACAGTGATTAGTGTTCAGTGATTAGTGTTCAGTGATTAGCTATTTTTTAATTTTTAATTCTCAATTTTTAATTTTAAATGGGTAAGGACAAGAAAAACATCTGGAAGACTGTGATACAGTTCTTCATCACCGTGGCTACGGCCGCGCTGTCGGCCATCGGTGTAACCTCCTGTATGTGAATGGATATGGAGGCGAAGGAATACCCGGCTCGGGAAATCAAGTTGCTGGTGGTGCACTGTAGTGCCACCCGTCCCTCGCAAAGCTTCGGGGTGGAGCAGCTGCGGCGGTGTCACCTGGAGCGTGGCTTCAGCGACATCGGCTACCACTTCTACATCACCCGCGACGGCACGCTGCACCACTGCCGTCCCATGGTTCAGGTGGGGGCGCATGCCCGCGGCTTCAACCTCCACAGCCTCGGCATCTGCTACGAGGGCGGGCTGGACGAGGCGGGCCGTCCCGCCGACACCCGCACGCCGGCGCAACGCCAGCGCCTGGCCGAGGTGATAGGGCACTTGCTACGGCTCTTCCCCCAAGCGCGTGTGGTGGGGCACTACCAGCTCGGCCCCGACGTGCACAAGGCCTGCCCTTGCTTCGACGCGCAGGCGGAGTACGGGGAGTGACGCTTCCGGCCGCCCTCTGTATGAGGAGCATTCTCAAAAAAAAAGATAGTCCGCTGGGTAGAGGACGGGGGTATCCCCTTGCCTCACCAGCGGACTATCATTTTTAATTCTCAATTTTTAATTTACTCGTATCCCGGGTTCTGTGGGAACTTGGCCCCCGTGTTGGAGTCGATGATGTTCTTGGGGACGGGGAGGAGGAAGTGGTGCTCGTCCATGCCTTTCACGTATTCGTTGTACTTCTTCACGCGTGGTAGCCAGTATTCGCTGTTGCGGCGCAGGGTGAAGCGGCGTAGCTCTTCGCCTACCAGCTCGCGGATACGCTCGTCGAGGAGGAAGTCCATCGTGGCTTGGCTGGCCGTTATCTCGGTGGCGTGTGCCCGTTTGCGTACTTCGTTGATGGCTTTGGCGGCTTCGTCCGGCTTGTTGTCTCGGATACATGCTTCGGCTTTCAACAAATAAGTCTCGGCCAGGCGGAACTTGATGCGGTCTTTGTTGTTGCCGGTGTAGGTGAGGTCCTCGTTGCGTCCGTAGAAGAACTTCGTGATGACAGGGTAGCGGGTGTTGGCGGCCCAGGTGGCGTCGGTGATGGGCGCGAGTTTGCCAAAGGTGCTGGTGGAGTCGGGTTGGTTGTAGTACCAATGGCGCTTGATGTTGAACTCCGAGTTGCGGATGTCGCCGGCATCGTAGAAGGTCGACGTGTCGTCGTGCCCTATCCACCATTGCAGGGGTACTATCTGTGCTAGCCCACGGCCGCCGAGGGTGTCGGCCAGCGTGAAGTTCTTGTCGTCCCAGTAGCGGGGGTTCCAGGCGCGGCGTGTCCAGTCTTCGTTGGTGCCTCCACCTCCGGAGGTGTTGTACTCCAGCTGGAAGACGAAGATGCTCTCGTCGTTGCCCGACTTACGGTTCTGGTTGTTCTCGGTGAACATGTCGTAGAAGGGGTCGCCCGGCTCGTTTTTCTTGGCTCCGAAGCGGGTGTCCATCAGCTTGTAGTACTTACTGTTGATGACGGCGTCGGCGGCTTTCTCCGCTTCTTCGTATTTGCCGGCCATGATGTACATCTCGCTCAGCAGGTGCAGGGCGGCCCACTTGGTGAGCTTGCCGTCTCCTGCTTTCTCTGGGTCTTCGGGCAGCTTGTCGGCGGCAAACGTCAGGTCGTCGATGATGTGTCCCAGCACTTCGGCCTGCGGAGTACGGGTGAAGTCGAGGCGATAGCCATCCTGCTCTACCTTGTCCACGTAGGGCACGTCGCCGTAGAGGTACACCAGGTAGCGGTAGGCGTATGCCCGGAAGAACCGGGCCACGGCTTGGTAGTACTCCTTGTCGGTGGGTTGGTCCCATTTCACGTTGTCCTTCTCGGAGTATTCGAGCAGGAGGTTGCATTGCGCTATGAGTCCATACCCCCATCGCCAATAGGAGACGACGAAAGTGGTGGTAGGAGTGTAGGAGAGGTTCTCGAAGGGTGAGAGCGAGCCGTCGTTGGTCGCCTTGCCTTGGTGCACGATGTCGGTGGCTACTTGGAACATCTCGTAGGGGCAGGCTTGTCCGTGGGAGAAGGCGTATTCGCCCGTGGTGCCTCCCCAGGTGTTGAACTCGTCGCGGGCATAAGCGTAGATGCCCGTGGCGGCTACATCGAAGCCATGGGTATTGGTGTAGCTCTTGTCCGGCCCGGTATAGCGTTGCATGTCTTCCTTGAGGAAGTCGGAGCAACTGGTCCCGCTTATCAGGAGGGTTGCCGCCAGGAGAGCGGCGTTTATTCTATGGTTCATATTCTGTTTCCTTTCTATGGTTTATTGGGTTATGCTATCAGAACGTGACGTTCAGGCCGAACATATAGGAGCGGGTGGTGGGGTATCCTACCACGGCACCTTTCTCGTCTTGGTTGGTGAGCGCGTTCTCGTAGTTCAGGATGTTCTTGAAGTTGCTGAAGGCGCAGAGGTTGTTCACGCTCAGGTCCATACGTACGGCCTGCAGGCCGATGCTTTTGCTCCACTCCTGGGGGAAGTTGAAGCCTACGGTGATGTTTTTCACCTCTACGTAGTTCATCTTTTTGTAGAAGGAGTGCTTGCCATAGGGTACGTAGTCGGGCGAGGTCATCTTGTTGGTGGGGTTGCTCTCCGTCCAGTATCCCATGTCGCTGATGTAGTTGAAGTCGGGCATCCATCGGTCGAAGTTGAGGTCGTGCATCTGCCTCCATTGTCCGAAGGAACCATTGAGTACCAGCGAGGCGTACCATTGCTTGTAGGTGAAGCTGTTGGTCAGTCCCATCTGGAAGCTCGGGAGTTGCGAGCCGATGATTTTCATGTCCTTGCTGCTGATGACTCCGTCGCCGTCCACGTCTTCCAGCTTGGCCGAGCCGGGCTTGGCGCCTGCCTGGATTTCCTTCTCTTTGCCATCTATGGTGGTGTAGTAGCCGTACTTGCCGTTCACCTGCTTCCAGCGCGCGTCGTCCTTCTGCCATACGCCTACCATGTTGTAGTCGTAGTACAGCTTGGGCGACTGGCCTACAAACCACTTGTTGGTAAGGTCTTGCTGCACGCCATTGGCCAGCGCGGTAATCTTGGGCTTGTTGAGCGAGAAGTTGAAGGTGCTGCTCCAGGTGAAGTTTTTCTGCTTGATGTTGACGGAGTTGAGCACGACTTCCACGCCTGTGTTGCGCACGCCTCCCACGTTGTCGAGGATGCTTCGGAAGCCGTTCATGTCGGGCACTATGCGTGACATCAGCAGGTCGTGTGTGTTGGAGAGGTAGAAGTCTACGTTACCGTTCAGGCGTCCGTTGAGGAAGGAGAAGTCCAACCCGGCGTTGAAGGCGTAGGTCGTCTCCCATTTCAGGTTCTTGTTGCCTTTCCCGTTGTAGTTCAAGTACAGGCCTTTGGTTGCGCTTACGCCGTCGCCGAAGAGGTAGTTGACGTTGCTCAGCCGATCTAGGGTTTCGTAGGGTTTTGTGCCAGGGTTACCGTTCGAACCGTAGGAGACGCGCAGCTTGAGCATGTCCAGCCAGTGGCTGGTGGATTCCATGAACTTCTCTTGGGCGATGTTCCAGGCTACGGCCCCTGAGGGGAAGGTGGCGTACCTGTTGTTCTCGCCGAAGTAGGAGCAACCGTCCCGGCGGGTGGTCAGCGTAGCCATGTACCTGCCGCCGTACGAGTAGTTGATGCGTAGCATGTACGAGAGGATGGTTGTCTTGGTGTTGTAAGAGCTGATTTTGACCAGCTGCTCGGCAGCCTGCATCTGGTTGTATTTGGAGTCGTCGGTGACGAACGATTGCCCGTACTGGTCAGAGTTCTGCTGTCTTCTATCTTCGGCCGAGAAGAGTCCGGTGGCATCCAGCTTGTGTTTGCCAAACTCGCGGGTGTAGGTCACCACGTTCTCGAAGGTGTAGCCGCTGTAGTAGTTCTTGATTATCTCGGCTTGGCCATTCACGGTGCTTCCCGTCAGTGTGTCGTCCATGCCGTAGTAGATGCCCTCGAAGGTGTTGCGGTAATTGTAACCGAAGTTGGCCCGGTACTTCAGTCCTTTCAGCGGGAGTTTTATCTCGGCGAAGGAGGAGAGTATGACGTTGTAGTTCACGCGGTCGTGGGTAGCGTTCTGGTCGGCCAAGGGGTTCGAGAACAGGGTGTTGCGTACCATCGGGTAGTAGTTCAGCGAGCCGTCTTCCTTGTAGGGGGAGGCCAGCGGACTCATCTTCAGGCCGCTTTCTATGCCCGGCTGCTGGCCGCCATAGTCTTTGCGTATGCCTTGCAGGTTCATGCCTATCTTCAGCCAGTTGTTGAGGTCCTGCGTGAAGTTGAGCGATACGTTGGTACGCTTCATGCCGGTGCCCCGCATCACGCCATTCTGTATCAGGTGGGCGATGGTGGCCACGTAGGTAGTCTTATCGGTGCTGCCCGATATGGATACTTGGTGGTTGGTGTTGAGGGTGCGGCGGAAGATGACGTCTTGCCAGTCGGTCTCACGTCCTGCCAGGTAGTTGGCGTATTCGTCGGCGGCCAGCAGCGATTCGTCCGTGAGGGAGTCGTAGGAGACGGCTTTCTCCGGATTGTCGTAGTTGCGTCCCTTCAGGTACTTCAGGTCGCGCTGGTACTGTATGTACTCGGCTCCCTTCATCATGTTGAGCCGGTGTGCCGGTTCCACCATGCCTATCTGTCCTTTGTAGGTCACCTTGGCCTTGCCCGATCCTTTCTTGCTCTGGATGAGTATGACACCGCTGGCTGCTCGTGAACCGTAGATGGCGGCCGAGGATGCGTCTTTCAGCACCGTCATGCTTTCTATCAAGTCGGGATCCAGGTCGCCCAGCGAGCCTTCGTAAGGTATGCCGTCGAGGATGACGAGAGGGTTGTTGCCTCCCGCGAGTGACTTGTAACCGCGCACGCGCAGCGTTTGGTCCTGTCCGGGCGCGGCGTTGCCTGTCGCAATGGTCAAGCCGGGTACTTGTCCGGCCAGGCGGTCCATCAGGTTGTTGGTGCTCACCATGTTCAGCTTCTTCTCGTCGATGGTGGCTATGCCACCGGTCAAGTCGCTCTTCTTCATGCTGCCATAGCCTACTACCACCACCTCTTGGAGGGCTTGGTTGTCTTCGCGCATCTTCACCACGGCGGCCAGTCCGGCTTTCACCACCTGGTCGGCATAGCCGATGTAGGTGATGCGCAGGTTGCTGCCCCGGGGGGCGGTGATGGTGTAGTTGCCGTCCATGTCGGTGATGACACCGTTCGTGGTCCCTTCTTCGAGCACGTTGGCGCCGATGATGGGTTCGCCCAGTTCGTCGACTACTCGGCCTTTGATGGCGACGGGCGTGCCTGTGGCTTTGGGTTGCTGGGAGCGGGGGAAGATGGCTATCTGCCGGTGGGTGATTTCGTAACCCAGGGCGGTGCCTCGCAGCAAGGCGGTCATGACGCGTTGTGGTGTTTCATCTTTGGCGTTCAGGCTCACCTTTTGGGTGACGTCAATCTGGTTGGTGTCGTAGAAGAAGGTGTAGCCCGAAGAGGCCTCAATCTTCTTCATTGCTTCGGACAGGGGGATGCCTGTGAAGCGGAGCGTGATCAGCTTCTCTTTGCTTTGCGCCATCACGGAGGCGCAGAGGCATAGCAGCAAGCTGAATGTCATAAGTTTGCGTAACTTCATAACAATAATTTTAGGGTTAATAATAAGAGGGTTGATAAAAACGGTTATTTATCTCGACGGGCGTGAATGGTCACGCCCTTGTCTTCGTGGAATGTGTAGCGCATGGGATGGAGGCGGTCCATCAGCCGGAGTATCTCGTCCAGCGGTTCGTCGCGTAGCGTAAAGGAGTAGCGGTACGTGTCGGAAAGGGCCGGGTCTATCTCAATCTTCATCCGATACCATTTGGCCAGGTATCGGCATACCTCACGCAAGGGTTGCTGGCTGAACTGCAGGCGGTCGGTAGCCCACGAGGTGGCGAAGCGCACATCGGTCTGCTCGATGCTGAGACGTCGGTCACGCTTATTGTACACGGCCGTCTCGCCGGGGGTGAGCACGGAATGTTCCGTGGCTGTTTGTAGGGCCACCGAGCCTTCGAGAAGGCTGACGTTGGTCTCTTCGGAGTCGGGGAAAGCCTCTACGTTGAACTTCGTGCCTCGCACGGTGATGCTCATGCCGTCGGTCTGTATCACGAAGGGGTGCTTCTCGTCGTGCGACACGTCGAAGTAAGCTTCGCCCGTGAGCGTCACCCGGCGGAGGTGATCGTGGCTATCGGGCTGCGTGTAGCTCAACTGGGTGGCTTCGTGCAGCCACACCGACGAGTGGTCGGGTAGCGATACGTTGCTCCGCCCCGACACGCAGTGGTAGGCCAGCTGCACGGGCTGTCCTTTCGGTATGGCTATGTAGGTGCCCAAGGCCACGGCTATCAGCAGGCAAGCCACGGCCGCATATTTGTAGAAGGTGTAGCGGGTAGGGGCGGTGCGCTCCTCTATATGGAGGCGCCGGCATAGCTCCTGCCAGCAACGACGGGTATCGGGCGTATAGCCGCTGGACTCTTCTATGAGTGGGAGAAGCCTCTCCCAATGCGTTTTTCTTTGCATATATTCTCTACTCGGTTATTCGGTTTTATATAGAAGACACCTGAAACCCGATTAACCCTTACGCCTGTACGCGTGTTTTTTTGGTTTTCTAAAGAAAACGCTATCTTTGCGCTCCCAGATACCCCCGATATGGAAAATGATATCTTGTTGTTGAAGCTTATCAAGGAGGGCGACACGCATGCTTTCAGGCACCTGTTCGACCTCTATTTCGTAGCACTCTGCCGCTATATGAATCTCTATCTGAAGAATCAGCAGGAGGCGGAGGAGGCGGCGCTCGACATCTTTACCCATTTCTGGACGCACCGCGAGGGGATAGAAATCAAGCTCTCGCTCAAAGCCTACCTCTTTCAGTCGGCACGAAACAAATGCCTGAACGTGATTCGCGACCGCAAGACCACCGTGGGGCTTGACGAGGCGCAAGGCCAGCAGCTGGCGGAGGCCGAGTCGGCTTCGCTGGAGGTGGAGGAGCTGTATCTCCTCGTACGGGAGGCTGTCTGCTCCCTGCCCGAACGCTGCGCCGAGGTGTTCCGCAAGAGTAGGGTGGAGGAGCTGACCAACCAAGAGATTGCCGACCAGATGCACATCTCCGTGAAGACGGTGGAGGGGCAAATCACCAAGGCGCTCAAGCGCATCAAGGAGTTCTTGGGCGACAAGTATAGCTACCTCTTCTGAATATATACATTGTACGATACGCTACAAATTATGTACGATTTGCGACAACTTTGTACGATTTGCGACATCCCTTCGTTTACGTTCCTTTACTTTTGTCTGGTTGTTAGCAACAAACAGAAAGCACGTTAAAATTGAAAGAACCAAAAAGTAATGTTATGAAGAAGAGAATCTTGATGGTGGCAACGCTATTGGCACTTGCCATTACTGCGGCCTTTTCGCAGGTAAGCTGGAACGTAACGGCCGGCATGAACATGATGAACTGGACTCCTATCGACAATGCGGACCTCAAGGTTGGCGGATATGCCGGTGTGGGAATGCAGTATTCGTTTGCACGTATATGGTCGCTCCAACCCTCCTTGCTGTTTGTCAACAAAGGGGCGCGTATGGAGAATAAAGACGAGGGTGTAAAGGCCGTGGCCTCTCCTAAATATCTGGAACTGCCCGTACTGGTGGGGTGGCATCTACCCTTACGAGCCAAAGGACAGGCTTTCGTCATCAAGTTTGGCCCTTACTTCGCTTATGGCCTTGGTGGAAACTTGTCGTTTGAAGGATACGACGCGCAGATAGGGCGGGTGAAAAGGAAATGGCCTCTCTTTAAGAAGCAAAAGCTTGACAAAGATGGCAATCCGACAGAGGACTCAGGCCTGGGTGCTAAACGTTTCGACGTAGGACTGAAGGTGGGCGTGGCTTATGAGTTCCATCGTTTCTTTGTGGAGGCAAGCGGTGAGGTTGGTTTAACCGACCTCTATAAGTATGAAGAAGGCTTTGATACAACAACCTATGTGAGTAATGTCGGACTCTCTATCGGCGTGGGATTCAAGTTTTAGTCTCTTCCTCCCAGGGTGTTGTCCTTCCTGTTTCGACTCCTGAGCAGCTGCCAGCGGTACACGGCGCAGGTGGTGAGGAAGTAGAGTCCGGCTTGCAGCCACAATCCTTTGTATTCGAACGCTACCTCGCTGAGCGTGGCACCCATGTTGTTCACCTTCACGAAGCCGTTGATGCCGAACGTGGAAGGGAACAGCCAGGAGAAGTAGTGCCAGAACGGGGGGATGGCGGCACCCGGCCACGAGATGCCCGAGATGAACAGCAACGGCAGGGAGGTGAAGACGAATATCAGCATACAGGTCTCGCGGTTGCGTATGGCGATGGAGGCCGTCATGGCGAAAAAGATGCAGGCGGCCAAGTAGGGCAGCAGGAAGAGCGTGAGCGTACCCGGCTGGGCAATCTGGTTCAGGCTGAACAGCCGGGGTACCACGCATAGCACGTAGAACGTCATCGGCACATAGATGAGGAAGTAGCACAGCCCCTTGCCCAACACCACACGTAGCGTGCCGCCGTAGCGTGGGTCGGAGGCTGGTATCAAGTCGTGGAGGTCGTTCTTCTCGCGGGCGGTGCCTGCCGAGAGTCCAATGCCGAGTAGCAGTGTCTGCTGGATGATGAGTATCAGCACGGCGGGGATGAGGAAGGCGGCGAAGCCGGTAGCGGGATTGAAGATGGCTACGTCTTCGTACTCGATAGGGTAGGCTGTCACCTCTCCTTGCCGCTGGGTGGCGCCTCCACTACGGGCTATCTTTATCTCTTTGTTCATGTCGAGCGATACGGCGGTATTGGCCAGTAGCATGGACTTGTAGTAGAGCAGTCCGCTCATGTCGCAGTAGATGCTCACCTGCGTCTGTTCGCCCCGGGTGATGCGGTCGCTGAAGTCGGCGGGGATATAGATGATGCCGTAAGCGCCCCGACGCTTTAGTATCTGGCGGGCCTCCTCCATATCGGCGGCGTGGGTGACGATGTGGATGTCGGGTGTGGCATCTACCTTGCGCAGGTACTCGCGGCTAAGGGTAGTGTGCGAGGCATCGACGGCCACGGCAGGCACGTCGCGCACCACCTCGTTGTTGTAGATGAAACTGTAGACCAACGGGTAGCCCAGCGGCACGAGGATAAAGAATATCAGCACGCCCTGGTCGCGGAATACGTTGCGCAACTCCTGCTTCCATACGTAGAACAAGTCGGTGATGCCTTCGGCTATCCTCCGTCTCAAGCTTGGCTCTTGGGTCTCTTTCATCGTTTTCACTTCTTTCATCTTGTTCCTGTTTTACGGGATGTATTTGTAGTACACCAGCGCCCGTTTCAGTCGGTGTATTACCACGAAGGGTAGCATCATGAACACCAGCAGCGCCAGGTAGTTGGGCCATGAGTAGGCCATGGGGTAGCCGTTGAGGGCTTGGTCCACGTAGATGAGGAAGTAGTGGCGTAGCGGGAAGAGGTTGCTGAGAGCTTGCAGCACGGGGTCCATGGCCATCACCGGATAGGTGAAGCCCGAGATGGAGAACGAGATGACACCCCACAGCGAGGCGAAGCTCAGGCCGAGGCGCAACGTGGGCAGCGTGCCTATCATCAGCACACCGCAGCATTGTGAGGCCAGTACGAGGCAGAGCGTGGCCAGCAGCATAGGCACGATGCCGCTGTTGCACGGGAAGTGGAGGAAACCGTAGAGGTAGACGTTGTAGAACGCTCCCATGACGAAGAATACCACCGTGTGCGGCAGCAACTTGCCCGCCAGCGCCAAGTAGATGGAGTTGTTCGACAGGCGCAGCCACTCACGGGCGGTACGTTCCTTGATTTCCACGCCGATGGAGTAGACGGTGACCATGAAGATGAGCAGCATCAGTATGCCGGGTATGAGCGTGTTGCACAGGTACACGGAGTAGTTGAGCCAAGGGTTGTTGAGCGGGTGGGTGTCGATAACGATGGGTTGTAGGAATCCCATGGCCTGCCCCTCGGTAGCCCCTTTGGCATAGAGTACACTGCGGGTGGCGGAGGCGGAGGCCAGCTCGCTCATCATCTTCATGTCGCGGAAGAGGAGAGACCCGGCGATGAGGTAGGAGTAGTTGTTGTAGAAGGAGATGGTGGGCTGACGCTGTGCTTGCGCCTTTTCCGACAGTCCTTTGGGCAGGTAGAAGAAACCGTATATCCGTCCCTCCTGCATGGCGATGCGGGCATCGGCCACATTGCTATAGTGTGCTACGATGTTCGTCTGCTGAAAGGCGTCGAGGTTGCGCACCAAGCTACGTGAGGTGCTGGTTTGGTCCATGTCCACCACACCGGCAGGCAGGTTCTTGGGCAACCCTTCGTCCATCAGTGTAGTGAAGAAGACGTAGCAGAACAGCGGTGCGATGACCATACAGAAGAGGTAGAGCGGCCGGCCCACCAGTCGCTTGCACTCCCTACGCATCACTTGCCGTAGCGCCACGATTTTCTTGGTTCGTTCCATGTTCTTTTCTTTTTAAAGTAGTCAAAGTAGTAAGTAGTTAAAGTAGTTAAGTAGAATACTCCTATTTGCTGCATCTGCTGATTGCCAGTCATTTCTACTTGACTACTTACTACTTTGACTACTTACTACTAATAATCACGCTCATTCCCGGCCGTAAGTTCTCTACCCGTTCCAGCGGGCGTGCTTTCACCTCGAAGGTTTTCAGGTCGAACTGCCCTGTGGTCTTCGTCGCTTTCCAGGCGGCGTAGGTACCGAGATCTTTCAGGTAGTACACCTTCAGGCGGATGGAACGGTTGTCGAGCGCCGGTACGATGGCCGTAAACTCCGCTCCCATAGTGAGGTTCTTCAGCAAGTCTTCGCGCACGTTGAAGGTCACCCATAGCTTCTCCAGCTCGGCCACGTTCATCACCGGGGCACCTGTGCCCACCAGCTCGCCTACTTTGGGGAATATCTCCGATACCTCGCCGGCGGCAGGTGCTATGAGGTATGTCTCGCGGATGTACGACTCCACCTCGGCTACCGCCCCTTTGGCACGGTTCACCAAGGCCGCTGCTGCCAGTTTGTCTTCCCGTTCGGCACCGTTGCGGGCCATGGTGTACTGCGCCTTGGCAGCTTTCTCGGTGGCCACAGCCGCATCGCGTTGTGCGGTGGCTTCGTCGAGCTTTTGCGCGGGCATGACGCCTCCTTCAAAGAGGTTCTTCACTCGTTGGTACGACTTCTCGGCAATGGTTACTCCTGCCTGCGCCTTTTGCCACATCTCGTAGGCGGCCTGTATCTGCTCCTCGCGGGCACCCTTCAGCGCCTTCTCGTTCTGTGCTTGTGCAGCGGCCTCGGCGGCGCGGGCTTGTTCCATCTTCGCCACCACGTCGGGTGCCTCAAGGATGGCCAGCGTGTCGCCTGTCTGTACCTGCTGCCCCTCTTGTACTCTAAACTCGCGGATGCGACCCGGCACCTTGCTCGATACCCGGTACTCCGTCACTTCTGCCTCTCCTTGTATCACATCCGGCCCCTTGCGGAGCATGAAGAAGCCCACTAAGGCAACCAGCGCGATAACCCCCAGTAGCGTCAAGAACGCCAGCAACATATTGCTATTCTGTGATTTGGTAATGGCCATAACACGTACTATTATTATTTTAATCTCGATTCTTAATCTCCTAAAGTCCCCGTCGCCTTCCGCAGGTATATCTCCGTGAGCCTTACGTCTATCTGTGCGTCAATCTTCTCGGAGTGGGCCGATAGCCAGGCGGCTTGTGCCTCCAACACGTTGCTGGTGGTGATGACTCCCTCCTTGAAGCCCAGTGTGGCATAGCGCAGGTTCTCCTCGGCCTTGGCCATGTTTCCGTCGGCCATGGTCAGCTTGCGTGCGGCTTCGTTGACCTTGAAGGCTGCCTGGCTCACTTGTAGCTCCACCTTCTCGCGGGCATCTTGCAATTGGTATTGGGCGATACGTGCCTCGGCCTTGGCGGCTCGTGTCTTGTAGATGCCTTGTCCCCAGTGCCAGAGGGGCACCTGTACCATCACGCCTACGTTCCACATCCCGCGAAACTTGTTCTCGAAGCTGTTGAACACCGACGGGTTGGTGACGAGGTAATTGCCCATCAATGCGATGGTTGGCAGATATTCGCTGCGGGTCACGTTCACCTTCTGCCGGTATATCTGCGTGGCCAGCTCAAGGCTGCGTAACTCAGGGCGGTTAGCGTAGGCGGTGCTGAGGTCGAAATCGGCATTGGCGAGGGTAGGGGGTAGCGAATCAAGGTTCTCGTCGGCCAAGGTGAGGGGGGTGCTGAGGTCGAGACCGCATAGTTGACATAGCAACATTCGGGCGAGACTAAGCCCATCTTCCACCTTGGTGAGGGTCATCTCCGCCTCGTTTACCTTCACCCGTACGGAGAGGCCATCGGCACGGGTAGCCACGCCCTCCTTTATCATCTTCTCCACGTCGGAGTCCAGTTGCTGCAACAGGCGTAGGTAGCCCTCGGCCAGTCTCTTCTTGCTGGCGAGTGACACCACCTGCCAGTAGGCTTGGTCGGTGCTTAGTATCACCTCTTGCCGACCGGCGTGTTGCCCTTGCCGTGCCAGCTGTTCGGCATAACGGGTTATCTTGTTGTAGGCACGAATTTTGCCCCCCATGTAGAGCGGCTGCGTCAGGCTGATGGCGCCTACGTAGACGTTGCGCGTGTCGGTGCGGAAGGCGTCGATGATGGAGTTTCCGGCTTGGTCGAGGGCGGGTAGGACACTCTGCAGTTGTGTGCTTAGCGAGGAGATAAGCCCTGCCAGCTCGGGGTGTGCGGCGACGATTTGTTGAGCCGCCCCAGCCAGTGGGCCAGCCAAGTTGCTGCCCAGTCCCGAGAGTGCTGCCTTCTGACCGTCGGACAGGATAGAAATCTCTTTCTGGTTGCGCATGTAAGCGCCGGTAGCCGAGAAGCTGGGCAGGTAATTGGTAAACGCGGCTTTCCGCTGGTAGCGGGCGGCAGTCACTTTCTCGCCTGCTATCAGCAGTTCTTTATTGCCCGCCAGTGCCAGTGTCCGGCAACTGTCCAAGCTGAGAGGCCGCTGCGCTCCGGCTGTGAGTGCGGCGGCCAACAGGCATACCGAAAAGAGTCTCTTTTTCATCCTAATAACTGATATAATTGCCTAAACAACGAGACAAAAATAGGAGCTTTTGTTGAAAAAGCAAAGAGAACGTCTGTTTTTATATCACTAATCGCCCAGATAGTACACCCTTTTCACCCGTGTGGACACGCTGGTGAGCACTTCGTAGGGGATGGTGCCCAGCTTGTCGGCCAGTTCGCTGATGGGCAGTCGGCTACCGAAAATCTCTACGGGGTCTCCTTCCCGACAGTCGATGCCGGTCACGTCTATCATGCAGATGTCCATGCAGATGTTGCCTACATAAGGTGCCCGTTGCCCGTTCACTAAGCAGTAGGCGTTGCCCCGTCCCAAGTGACGGTTCAGCCCGTCGGCATAGCCGATGGGGATGGCGGCGATGCGTGAGGGGCGTGTCAGGTGTCCCATCCGGCTGTAGCCTACCGTCTCGTCGGCCGGTACGTCGGTGATTTGCAAGATGGTGGTCTTTAGTGTGCTTACGTTCTGCATCATCGCGTTGCTCACGGGGTTTACTCCGTAAAGGCCGATGCCGAGGCGTACCATATCGTATTGCGCCTCGGGGAAGCGTTCGATGCCCGCCGTGTTGCACAGGTGGCGGAGTATCTTGTGGGGAAAGGCGGCTTGCAGCTCCTGTGA
>JAISIX010000074.1 GCA_031261805.1 Mediterranea sp. (in: CFB group bacteria) | reverse complement strand
TACTTTGTCCCCGATTTTTTGAGATAAATGACGAAACGAAGTATAACATTACTACGTGTTCATGTTAGAAACCAAATGACAAAATTATGAAGAAGAAAGTTTTCTATTTGTATGCGCTTGTTTGCGCGATGGGAGTGTTGACCGCTTGCGGAGACGATAACAAGATTACTCCGGAGCCTCCTACACCACCCACTCCAGACCCCTCAGTAGTCATTCCTGTGGATCAATTGGTGGGTACTTTCAAAGGGAATCTCGGTGTCACCCTCTTTGACAACACCACCGAAATGCCACAGAACGTACAGGCATTGAAAGCTACGGATGACGCGATTAAACTGGAACTAAAAGACTTTACTTTCCTCACGATGAATGTAGGGGATATCGTCTTGGCACACTGCACGTTGACAGCTGATGGAACTACGTACAAGTTCAGCGGGAAAGAGACCCTGAAACTCAACATTGTGGGCGAATGTCCCACCACCTATTCAGGTACCATCGACAAGGGTGGAAACCTCGCACTCGATATCGACGTAGAGACATCAGTTCCCAGCCCAATGACCGTAAAGGTGAAATACACAGGCAAGAAGCTGGCGGGCAACGAGAGTTCGGACGCCACCATCGCCAAGTTCGAGTTCGCAAACGCTGATGGTATCGTGACAGGTCCCGCAAGTATCAATGCGGAAACCGGAGCCATCACATTCAACGTGTCGCCCATGGCGACGGAAGAGCAGCTAAGCGCCCTTACGCCGACCATCACGCTGACTTCGGATAAAGCACAGGTGACCCCCGCCAGCGGAGTGGCACAGGACTTTTCCAATAACAAGAGCGTGACGTATACCGTGGTAGCCGAGGATGGGACGGTGAAGAGTTATGAGGCGAAGGCTATAAAGCCTGAGACTGGAACAAAGACATACGACTTTGAGAGCTGGACAGAAGTGGCCAACCCAACAAATGAAGACAAGCCTTTCTACGAACCCACCGGCTGGTGTAGTAGTAACACAGGAGTCGCTTTTATAGAAGCGATGAGCCTAACTAATCGAATAAGTAATGTCACGCAGGAGACTACAGCCCCCCATTCTGGTACGACCGCCGTCAAGATAGAGACATTAGACACACAAGGAGCCGATGTTTTTATCGCCAAAATTCCTAAAGTGACGAGTGGCTCTCTCTTCTTAGGAACATGGATGACAAACGTGAGTAACACATTGAAGAGCACTCAAATGGGCATCCAATATAAGCAAAAGCCACTGGCTGTCAGTGGCTATTATAAATACGCCCCAGGTTCTACTTACTATCTGTCATCTGTCGAAAAAGCTGATGAAGCGACAGTGGATGCCACAAAGACTGACAAATACATGATTGCGGCTGTACTTTATACAACCACAGAATATAAGACAGACAACAGCGATTGTTTGACAGGAGTAGACATCTACACATCCGATAGAATTGTGGCTATTGGCCAACTGACCGGTGGTTCACAAAGCAAATGGAAAGAGTTCAATATCGCTTTGAACTACAAACAGGAGTACGACCCAAGTAAATTATACCGCTTTGCCATCATCTGCTCGTCCAGCGCCGACGGAGCCACCTTCTCGGGAGCACCGGGCAGTGTACTGATGATTGACGACATAACCATCATGAACGAGAAGGCTGATTCATCCAATTAATCATCTCCATTTAAACAACCAATAACAAAGGCGGAGAGTGCTACACTCTCCGCCTTTTCTTTGTAACTTTGCCACCCTAACCAACAGGCTGTATGCGAAACAGAAAAAGAATCATCCGCCGCACGGCGCTGGCCGTCTTGCTCATCACGGTGTGGAGCACTCAAGCAGTGTCCGCCTTGGGGGCGTTTTATGCCCGTTCGGTCTACCCCGTAGTAGCATGGACGCTCTCCGGCTTCTCCAACCTATTTCCTTTTGGTATAGGCGATGTCTTTATCGGCCTCAGCCTCGCGGGGCTGATAGCGTACCCTTTCTACGGGCGGCTGCGAAAACAAAAGGACAGCTGGAAACGAATCGGCTTACGGGAGGGAGAGTACCTACTGTGGGTGTACGTCTGGTTCTACCTCGCTTGGGGGCTGAACTACTCGCAACCCAACTTCTACCAACGCACGGGCATCGCCTATACTCCCTACAACGAGGCGGACTTCCACGCCTTCGCCAACGAATACATCGACAGCCTTAACACAGCCTACATACCCATAGAACGCACCCCCAAAGAGGAGGTGAGCCAAGAGGTGCCCCGCATGTACGGCCTGCTGGCCGACAGCCTTGGCATCCATCGCCCACCCCATGCTAACCTCCGTGCGAAGACGATGCTCTACACGCCACTTGCCTCCAAGGTAGGGGTGACAGGAAGCATGGGGCCTTTCTTCTGTGAGTTCACCCTCAACGGCGACGTGCTGCCAGCCAACTACCCCGCCACCTACGCCCACGAGCTGGCACACCTGCTCGGCATCAGCAGCGAGGCCGAGGCCAACTTCTACGCCTACCAGATATGCACCCGCTCGGCCGACCCGGAGATTCGCTTCTCGGGCTACTTCTTCGTACTGAGCTATGTGCTGAACAACGCCTATCGCCTGCTCCCTAAAGCGGAGTACGAAACACTCCTTGCCCGTGTCCGCCCCGAGGTCATCGCCCTCGCCAAGCAGACGCAGGCTTATTGGGCCGCCAAGTACAGCCCCCTCATCGGCAGTGCGCAGAACTGGCTCTACGACCTCTACCTGAAAGGCAACAAGATAGCCGACGGACGCAAGAACTACTCACAAGTAGTGGGATTGCTGATGTCGTATCGGGAAAGGAAGAGGGGAATAACTACAGCCCCTTCAGCACCTGCGGCAACGAGCCTACATAATAGAAAGGAAGATTGACAAGCCGATACATCTTGCCCGAAGGGGTCTTCACGTCATCTACCGAATATGCTCCCGACCACACCCGTACAGCTACATCAGAGGTCGACTCGTCCATGTATTGATGCAGCGAGCGAAGATGGGCGTTACTACCCGCCTTCACCTCTATGGGGATGATGCGCATACCATCTTGATAGACAAAATCCACCTTTGCCATAGAGCTATGCGTGTTGCGCACCCAGAAATATCGTTTACCATACCCTACGGCACCCGAGAAGGCAGCCAACTCTTGCGCCACCCACTGTTCGGCAATATTTCCGCGCCAAGCGTCCAGCAAATCTCTGGCACTGAACACCTCTTGCTGCACTTTAGCCGCATAATTCACTATCCCGCCGTCTAACCATAAGAGTTTGGGAGCACGACGCATGGCAGGAAGCAAAGGAAGCTCAGTACTCACTACCGGATAGGCCAATTCCAATAAGAAGGCCTTCTCTAATGCTCCGAACGCCTCACTAACCTCACGCGCTTTGTACGAAGAACCGGCAAAACCTCCCAATGTAATGGTTTGCCCGGCCATCTGCCACCCACGTTCCAAAATCCAACGTATCACCTCCACTTGAGTTCGGTTAGCGGCGTACTTCTCCACATCTTCATTATAGCCTGTCAGCAAGGAGTCGTATATTGGTTCCAGTCCCACCAAGTCTTTATGGGCCGCATAATGGGCTACAACCTCGGGCATGCCGCCAATGAGCGAATATTGCCGAAACAGCCGCATCACCGCTTCGTGAAGCATAGCATGCACTTCACTTCGTCCTACTACTTCTGCAAACTGATGTTCGCCCATAGCTTCCAAGAACTCGACAAACGAACAGGGACGCAAGGACATATATTCCACCCGACCAACCGGAAAAGAAATACGTTGCCGCAGAAGGCTCTGCAACACCGAACCAGCCGCTATGACATAAATCTCGGGAAGGTCCTCGTAGAAGTAGCGCAACAAAGCAACCGCCTTTGGTACGCACTGAATCTCGTCTATGAAAAGCAATGTACGCCCCTCTCGCCTTTGTTGACGCTTGAGGAAATAAATGGCTTGCAGGATAGACGACACATCCGAAGTCTGCCCATCAAAGAGAATGGCATCTTCTTCCCGTTCAAGGTTAACATACAAGTAATTGTCGAACTCCTTGCCAAACTCATGCACGACTGTCGTTTTCCCTACTTGACGTGCCCCACGAAGGATTAAAGGCTTCCGCTTTTCACGTGAAGCCCACTCCCTCAATTGCTTAAAGATTGCTCGCTGGAACATAACTATTTTATTTGCAGGCAAATATACTCCATATTGTTCCAATTACCAAGCAAAATACTCCTTATTTTGTTCCAATTCCCAAGCAAAAACCGTGTGACTTTGTTCCAAATCCCAGGCAAGATACTCCATTTTCGTCTCAAATACCAAGCAAAAGGGAGGGAGCCGCTCCTACAGCTCCCTCCCTTTTGTGAGGCGACAAACGTTCTGACGAAGGGTTAATCACTCCTCACTATTTCTTCTTTCCTTGGTTAGCCACCGCCTCCATCAGCTTCTTAATTTCCGCTTGGTCGCCGAGGAAATAGTCACCGGCCACGTTCAGGTTCTCGTCGAACTCGAAGACGTAAGGGACGGCGGTGGGAAGGTTGAGCTTCACGATGTCATCGTCGGAGATGTGCTTGAGGTGCTTGATGATGCCGCGGAGGCTATTGCCATGGGCCACAACCAGGAGGGTGTGGTTGTCCTTCAGGGCGGGGAAGATGTCCGACTCCCAGTAGGGCATGATACGGGCGATAGTGTCTTTGAGTGACTCGGTGCGGGGCAACTCAGCATCGGGCACTTCGTGGTAACGGTAGTCGAACCGGGGATTGCGCAAGTCCGTCTCGGCCAATGCATGGGGAGCTACGTCGTAGCTGCGGCGCCATACCAGCACTTGCTCGTCGCCAAACTTCTCGGCGGTCTCGGCCTTGTTCAGCCCCTGCAGGGAGCCGTAGTGCTTCTCGTTCAGCCGCCAACTCTTCTCCACCAGAATCCAGTCGAGGTTCATCTTGTCCAGCACGCAGTTCAGCGTCTTCACCGCCCGCTTGAGGTAGGAGGTGTAGGCACGGTCGAAGTGGAAGCCGTACTCTTTCAGTGTCTGCCCAGCCTTCTCGGCCTCGGCCACGCCCTTGGCAGTGAGGTCCACGTCGGTCCATCCCGTGAATCTGTTCTCTTGGTTCCAAGCGCTCTCGCCGTGGCGGAGCAATACTATCTTTTTCATTGTTGTTGTACTCCTTTCTTTTCCTGTTTATATTCTCTCTATACAACGCTTTACGCTTTCCCAAGGTTCACTGAACTTTGTATGTGTTCCGTTTGTTACTCTATGAGCAAAGTACCTTGATAGGGCCAAGCGCATATTTATTAAAACAATTGAAAGGAGAATCGAAAGATGAAAAAAGTGATCGACAAGTCCTCTTCCAGAGGCTATTTCAACCATGGCTGGCTCAAGACCCACCATACCTTCAGCTTTGCCAACTACTATAACCCCCGACGGATGCAGTTCGGCACCTTGCGCGTGCTCAACGACGACAGCGTAGACCCGCTGATGGGATTCGACACGCATCCGCACAAGAACATGGAGGTCATATCTATCCCGCTGAAAGGCTACCTGCGCCATGGCGATAGTGTGCGCAACACCAAGACCATCACACCGGGCGACCTCCAGGTGATGAGCACCGGTAGCGGCATCTACCACAGCGAATACAACGACAGTGACACCGAGCAGCTGGAGTTCCTGCAAATCTGGATATTCCCCGAAGTGCTGAACACCAAGCCCGAATATAACAACTTCGACATCCGCCCGTTGCTCAAGCCCAACGAGCTGGCACTCGTCCTCTCGCCCGACGGCAGCACACCCGCTGGCATCAAGCAGAACGCCTGGTTCACCATGGGCACCTTCAGCGAAGACAAGACAGTGGACTACAAGCTGCACCGCAAGGGCAACGGCGTGTACCTCTTCGTCATCGAAGGTGCCATCGAGGTGGCCGAGGAGAAGCTTTCACGTCGCGACGGCATCGGCTTGTGGGAGACCGACGAGTTCCCCATCAGCGTGACCAAAGGCACCCACTTGCTACTTATGGAAGTGGCAATGGAGTGATCTCTCTCATACAATAACAGGAATGCCCGGACGAGCGATTGGCTCTATCCGGGCATTTCTGTTATTGTAATCAGTTCTTTTTGTATCCCGGGTAGGCATCGAAGAGCTTCTTCATCTCTGCCGCCTTCTCGGGGCATTGGTCTATCAGGTTCACCCGCTCGGAGGGGTCGTGATTGAGGTTGAACAGCTCGCGTACCTTACCCTTCTCCAACTCACGGTATTTCCACTCACCATCCCTCACCGCCTCCACGGGGCCGTTTACCAAGTAGATGGGTCGGTGTTGGTAGGTGTCCAGGTTGGCTTGGCCCGTCAGCAGGTCGGCAATGTCCTGTCCGTCCAGTGTCTTGCCTTCAGGTAGCGGGGCACCCGTCCATTGGGCAAAGGTAGGTAGCATGTCCACATTGGCGATGGGTGTGTAGAGCGTGCCGCCCTGTACGTGCCCTTTCCAGTAGATGATGAAGGGTTCGCGCACACCACCCTCGTAGGTATTGCCCTTGCAGCCGCGGAAGATGCCGGCAGCCCCCACGTGATCGGCCTCGGTATGCCCGTCGGTAGCCATCCGCTCGGGATAGGTCTCCCATGGGCCGTTGTCGCTGGAGAAGACGAAGATGGTGTTGTCATCCATCCCCTGCTCCTTCACCGCCTGCCAGAGGTCACGCATCCGGTCGTCCATCTCCTCGATGACTGCTCCCAACACACCACTCTGCTGCACCTTGCCACTTAGGTAGTGCGACTGTGCCGCCATCCATACCGGCAGGTGCGGCATGTGGTAAGCCAAGTAGAGGAAGAAAGGCTTGCTCTTCTTCTGTTTCTTGATGTACTGGATGGCCTCCTCCGTATAGGTGCGTGTCAGCATGGAGTCAGGCGGAAGCTGGTAGAGGCGTTGGTTGTTACGATACACGTAGAGGGTGCTATCCTGTCCCGTACCATTGGTCCAATAGGGGATGCGGTAATCGTGGCTGTAGAGTAGCCCGAAGTAGGAGTCGAACCCTTGTGCTGTAGGCAGGTTCTCGGGATGGTCGCCCAAGTGCCACTTACCCACCATGCCGGTGTTGTACCCTACGCTCTTCAGCATCTCGGCGATAGTCACCTCGTCGGGGGCGAGTCCAAGGGGTGAGCCGGGAGGAATAGGACGTGGCAATTTAAGGCGGGAGGCATAGCGCCCTGTGAGTAGTGAAGCGCGACTGGGTGTGCTCGACGGGCTGGTGACGCAGTAGTTGGTGGCACGTACGCCACGAGCCGCCATTCCGTCGAGGAAGGGGGTGCGAATCACCGGGTTGCCGTAGCAGCCGAGGTCGGAGTATCCCATGTCGTCGGCAAGTACAAAGATGATGTTGGGCGCTTTCGTCTGTTCGTCCGATGCTGGAGCAGGTGCTTTCGTCCGCGCCGCGCACAGAGAGGTCGACAACAACGTCGGCCCCAAGAAGAGGTAATTCAGGTGCTTCATTCTTCTAATCGTTTCAAGTTAGTGCGGCGAAGGTACGAATAAATGAAGAATGAGGAATGAAGAATGAGGAATAAATGTAGCTTAGCGCTCAAACGATTCCTCATTCTCTACCCCTCATTCTTCATTCTCAATTCTTTATTCCTCACTTCACTTAGGCCCGTTCACCTCCAGCTCGTCGACCGAGGGAAGAGCGGGGAACTTGGCATGTGGTTCCATCTGGTACCAGAAGACGACGGAGGAGATGTCGGATTTCTGCTCCATGTAGCGGCCGTCGTTACGCCAGCCCAAGTCTTGGATAGTCACCTTCAGGTCCTTGTCGAAGCGGATGGGGTCGGTGATGTGCCAGCGGTACATGCCGAAGCGCTCGTTGGAGCGATACACGCCATCGGGGCGAATCACCTGGTTGAGGCCCGAGTAAGGGGTGGTGAACGCTTGGTATTGGTGCGTGGCCTGGTTCTCGAAGTTGTAGGAGCCGCAGAAGTAGTCTTCCGTGCCGGTGCCACAGATAGTAGGGAATTTCGTGTCGCCGTCCATGAAGAACTTAATCTCGCCTTCGCCCCACCAGCCGTTGCTGTTGGGCTGCAAGGCCAAGTAAGTGCCTACATACTGTCCCTTGCCCTTGATGCCGTCCACCAACGTGTGAAGCGACCCTTCGGTGGGGTTGGAGCGGCGGAACTGCGCATGGAAGTAGGCCGCGTCGGCCGGCACGGGGGTGAGGGTATAGTTTATCTGATAGTAGAGACGCATGGGGCGATTGTCGAGGTTCTGCATCGTTATCTTGCAATGCTTGCGGAAGGGCATCTGCCAGTAGCAGTTGAAGGCACTGCCGGGGTTGACGCAGACAGCCAGCGAGGTAAGTGGTGCGTAGGTACCCCAGCCGCTACAGAAGAAGTCGCCCACGGGGCACTCCGCGGAGGGGTTGGTCTCGCCGTCCCAGTAGAAGCGGAAGATGGTCTTCCGCCAGTCGCCCGTAGGGGTCATCCATATCTGCTGGATGGATCCGGGTCCGTCGATGTCGGCCATCACGAAGGTCTCACCGGCGACTATCTCTACGCAGGGGTTCACTTTCCACCCTTGCCCCAGGGTGCTGGCAGCGTGGGCAGAGATGGCCTGGTTGCGCTTGTCGCGGTCGGCCACGGGGTCGGCCATGCCACCTTTGCCTTTCTCACCGGTGAAGTTCTCGGGACTGATGGAGCGCGTCTTTGCGTCGGACACACGATAGAGGTTGCCCATGTCGGTGTTCAGCCCGTCGAACTTCTGGGCGTAGACACTCGTGCTTGCCAAGCAGAGGAGTGAGTAGAGTACAGTTTTAATCTTCATACAAAGTTGTTGTTAGGGTTAATGTTATTACGAATGTTTATTTCCAGCTCAGGTCGGCCCGCATGAGGTAGGTGTCGTAGGGTCCCCACATCGACATGATGAACCACAGCTGCTGTCCCGTATCCTTGAGGGGATGGAGGAAGGCGCAGTAGAGGGCCGGATAGTCGTCCGAGTCGAGTAGCACGTGCGGCTTGCCCCACTGGGTGAGGTCGGTGGCGGTGCGGTAGACGATGGCCGGCTTGTTGGTGAGGTGCAGGGGATCGTGCAGGGGGTCGTACTGGTAGGTGACGATCCAGCGTTTAAAGGTTTGCTGCCACATCAGCGATGCCTCACCCACGGGGGCAGGAATCACGGGGGTGGCGGCTGTCTCGTCGCCGCGTACCCACTCTTTGCGGTCGCCGTTCCAGAACTCATAATCACTCTGATGTAGCAGGTCAGCCTCGCGGAAGCGTGCCAGGTAGGCATCATCGCCACGGCCAGCCTGTGTGCCGAGCATGTACACCCATCCGTCACGCTTAGCATAGGCTATCTGCGAGAAGTGGCTATCGGGGCCGAACGTCACCGCCTTCTGCCGTTGCCATGTGGCTCCGCCGTCGGCGGAGGTGTAGAGCGAGGAGAAGTTGGTAAGCCAGCGGCCGTGTGGTGCCGCCCACTCATAGATGTTCATGTAATGCACGCACTCCAGCCCATTGGCATGAATAGCAGAGGTGGGGATGGAGGTCTGGTACACCTGAGGGTTGGCCTTTCCGCCGGCGCATACCTCGCGAGCCTTGCCCGTGGCGTCGGTCAGCATGGAGTCTATCGTCAGGCCGTCGTCCAGGTTGGTATCCGACGAGAAGGCCAGCACATTGGAGCGCCAGTTGGAACCGTTGCCTCCCCCCTTCATAGGTACAAAGCCCGCCCCGTTGGTGTCGCCAAAGAAAAGGCCTATGTGATTACCCTTGATTTGCCACATAATGCCAAGGTCGGTACCATACACGTCGTACTTCAGGCCCGTGTGGTTGGGCGCGTAGAGTTGCTCTTCGCCGGGGAGCGGCTCGCCCGTCACGCGAGCCACCCGTTGCACATTACCTATTGAAAGCTGCTTATCTGTTGAAACATCATTTCCTCCGACGGAGGTAACCTCGGCTGCCGCACCGCGACCGGCACAAGCCGACAGGCTCAAGCCTACGAAGAGGGAGAAAAGGCAAAAGTTCTTTTTCATTGCGTGGATTCTTTTTCTAAGTAGCCAAAGTAGTGAACTACTTTGGCTACTTAACTACTGATCAATAACTGATAGGGAACGTCACCTTGTAATCGTCGCAGGTGACAACCATCGCGTTGATGCTGATGAAGCCTGCCCATTGCGTGCAGAGCGGCCCGGGCGACACGACGATGTCGATGGTACCGTCGCTCTTGGGGGTGATACCACTGATGAGCGAGTAGTTGCCGGTGTTGCCGGCGGTCACCAAGTCGGCCGTGCCGCTGTTGGCCCCGTTCACGGTCCAGGTGTTCTGGGTGTTGGAGTCGTTGATGGCACTGTAAAGGTAGAAGTTGTACGTCGTACTCATGTCGAGGTTGGTAAGGCGTACGCTACCCTGCTTACAGGGTCCGGCGACAGCATCACACCAGAACATATCGCCCGATGCCTCGTTGGGGAATCCCAGCGTATTGCTGATAGCTCCCACACGGTCTATCACGCCGTGGTTGCCCGCGTCGGTGGGGTCGGCGTTACCCCAGGCGCTGGAGGTCACGATGCCGAAGCCCGTATGCTTGCCCCGCACGTCGGTGAGGTCCTGCACCTCGGGGTCGTCGGCCCGCAGGTAGTTGTTCCAAGGAGCGGGTGAAGCGGTGGTACCGAAATCAACGAGGATGGGGAAGAAGGGATAGTACTTAGTGACGTTGAGGTCGGAGAAGTACATCAGGTTGGTGCCCCGTGCCTGCACCTGTATCACGGTGGTACCGGCTTGCAGGCCCTTGATTACCACGGAGTCACCGGCGGCATGGTCTATCTCAGCCACGGTGGGGTCGAGGATGGTCCAGTCGAGCGTATAGGTCGACCCGGCCAAGGTGTCGAGCTGGGCTTTCACCGTCAGTTCCTCGGAGGCCATCATCACGTTCGTCTTTGTCAGCAGGCGCACATAGTGACTCACATCAGGATAGGGGTTGTCGGTATCCGTGCAGGAGGCGAAGCCCATCGCCAGCGTCGGTAACGCCATAGCTGCTGCTATAAGGTATATTTTCGATTTCATAATCTGTCTGGCTATATTAAGGGTTAGTAGTAGTGGAGGAAGAAGTGCTCAGGTCGTAGCCCGGGGCTTGTACCAACTTGGGGTTGATATCAATCTGTGCCTGCGGGATGGGCCAGAGGTACATCTTCTCGGTGAAGACGCGGGTACGTCCGCACCACTGCCGTACGTAGAAGGCGGTAGGATCGGTGGGGTCATCGCTCTCCTTGGTGCCCAGGTGGGTCATACCTCCGAGGTTCACGTTGAGGTATTTGTCGCAGAGCTTCCAGCGACGCAGGTCGTCGATGCGGATACCCTCACAGTTGAACTCTACGCGGCGTTCCTTCCGCAGAGCCTCGCGCATCTCGTCTTGCGTCATGCCGGCGGGCAGGTCGGGGATGCCGGCGCGCTCACGGATGAGGTTGACGTAGTGGTACACGGTAGCGTCGGGGGCGGCCTGCGACTCATTCAATGCCTCGGCATAGTCGAGGTAGGCGTTGGCCATGCGGTAGAGGATGCCCGGCTGATAGTTGTGCAGGTTGTTCGTCGGATAAACGTCGAGGGAGACCATCTTGCGCACGTTGTAGCCATTGCCCGGAGTATCGAAGGTGGTGTAGGTATCGGCACCTCCGTAGAGGTAGTCCACCTTACGGTTGACTACGTTGAGCCAAGCCTTGTTGTAGATGACGGAGACGTAGAAGCGCGGTTCACGGTTGCAATACATATTAAAGGTACCCTTGTCGGTCACCGGCCTCATTCCGTTGGCATCGTCGAAGAGCGAGCTGGGGCCTCCACCCTTCCACTGTGTTTCGCGCATCTCCACGTCGGTAGAGAATCCCTTCTCCACGTAACCCGAGGCGGGGTTGATGATAGGTGTGCGCGAACCGTCGGCATTCTCGGTATAGCCGGTGATGGGCGACTCGCCATTCTTCATGAAGAAGGCGTCGACCAGCTCCTGCGTCACGTCCATACCCGCGTTGCCACCGATACTACGGGGCAGGTGGTGGTTCTGCCAGTTGTAAAGGTCGTCCAAGTTGTTGTTATACAGAGATACTCCCCAGAGTATTTCCTTGTTGGTAGGCCACGACACGAGGTTGACATTATAGCACGACATGAAGGGGTCGATGCTACCGTCTTTGTTATACTCGTAGTAGAGTCCGTAACCAGCGTTCTCGGCAGCGGTTATCAGATCTTTGTAAGCATCGGCGGCACGCTTCCACTTCGAGGGGTCGGCCGTGGCATCGAAGAGGTTCACACCATCGGCGTTCTTCCAGTTGGCAAAGGTGGGGTTGCCGTTGAACAGCGGGCTGGCGGCGAAGAGCAACATCTTGGCCCGCATGGCCAGCGCCGCGATGGAAGTGGCGCGTCCCCAGTCTGAATTGTTCTCGTACACGGCAGGCAGGTGCTTGGATACCTCGAGGAACTCGGCATCGCACCAGTCCACGATGGTCTGGTAAGGTGTCTGCGTACGCATCATCTCGTCATTCGAAGCATCGGTGTCGTATATCACGCCGGGGTTGAACGGGAACGGACCGAAGTACTGGAGCAGCAACGAGTAGTAGTAAGCGACGAGGAAGCGTGCTTCATACTTGGAGCGTTCCACGTAGTCCTCGGTAAGTTGCGTGCCGGGAATGACGTGTATCTGTTGCTGGTAGATAAGCGCCGCGCGGATACGCTTGGGATACTCCGTCCACGGGTTGCTCTTCCAAGCGTACGATGGATTCCAGTTGCCTACCGTATAGGCATATACTTGTGCCCATCCATAAGGCGACCATTGTTGCGGGATGGTGATGTCATCACTCATGGTGTTGTTACCCATACCGGTGCAGACGTATCCGTCGTCGGTAGAGCCTTTCATGTATCCCCAGAAGGGGTTGGGGATGGAGGAGTAGCATCCGGCCAACCAGTCCTCCGTCCGTGTCCGGTCGGAGAAGACCATGTCCATGGTCAGCTGGTCGTCGGGTTCCTTGTCGAGGTAGTCGCTGCAGCCGGTCGTCCAAAGTGCGAGGAGCGACAGCGCCGCCGTCTTGATGATGGATTTATATGTTTTCATATCTCTATCGTTTTTAGTTGTTGAAGTTAATGGTCAATCCCACAGAGAGCGACTTGGTGGTGGGGTAGATGAGTCCGTCGGTAGTGTTCACTTCCGGATCCCAAAGCTTGAAGCCCGAGAAGGTGAGCAGGTTGCTGCCCCGGGCGAAGAAGCGGAGGTTCTTCACGCCAAACTTCTTGGTCCACAGCTCGGGCATGGTCCATCCCACTTCCAGGTTCTTGAGGCGGAGGAAGCTCATGTCGCGCAACCACCAAGTAGATGCCTGGTTGTTGTTGTCGATGGAGAGTTCGCCCATACGGGGCCAGAAGACGTTTTGGCTGGGGTTGTCCACTGTCCAGCGGTCGTCAATGTTGGCCATGATTTGGCCGGCACCGATGGAGGAAGCGGGCAGCCATGTCTCGCCGCCCAACATCTTCCACGTCTTGCCCACACCGGAGAAGAAGAAGCCGAAGTCGATGCTACGCCAGCGCACGGTAGCTCCGAAGCCGTAGACTACCTGCGGGTCGGGCGTGCCTCCGATGGCTGTTTTGTCCAAGTCGGTGATTTGTCCGTCGCCGTTGAGGTCCTTGTACTTGATGTCGCCGGGACGGAGACTGTTCCAGTCGCTATAGTTCTGCACGGGCAGGTCGGCCTTGGGCGTGCCGTCGGCGTTAAAGTCGTCGGCGGTGAAGAGTCCGTCGGCTATCAAGCCGAAGATTTGGTTCACCGGATGACCCGTCTCTGCCCGATAGGTGCCTACGACAGCTGCCGGTTCGTCCTTCTCTATGATGGTATTGTGCGCATACGTGTAGTTGGCCATCACGGAGATGTTCCAGTCGGCGTTGATTTGCTTGTTCATCTGCAACGACATGTCGACACCTTGATTATTCACCTTGCCGAAGTTGGCCCACACGGCGTTGTTGAATCCGGCGAAGCCTGCCACGTTGGTGCGCTGCATAAAGATGTTGCGGCGTTTCTCTTTGAAGAGGTCGACGGTGAGGTTGATGGCATTGTTCCAAAAGCCGAGGTCGGCACCGACGTTCATCTTCGTCACGGTCTCCCACGTCAGGTTGGGTACGCCGATGTCGCCTTCCGAACGTCCCAGACGGTAGAAGTTATGGTCCGTACCGAACACCCAGTTGTTGGTATCGGCGATGGTGGAGATGTAGGCGAAGCGTCGGCCGTTGATGTTGCTATTGCCGGCCTCGCCGATGCTGGCACGTATCTTCAAGTTGGAGAGCACCTTGGTGAGGGGTTGCATGAACTTCTCTTGCGTGGCTACCCAGCCCAGTGCCACGGCGGGGAAGAAACCGTATCGGTGGCCGGGGGCGAAGTTCTCGGAGCCGTTGTAGCCGAAGTTGAACTCGGCGATGTAGCGTCCGTTGTAGGTGTAGGAGGCACGTCCGGCGAAACCTTGGGTACGGAAGGGCAGTGCCGAGCCGTCGTCGTAGTTACGGCGATTGAACATCAACATGCCGCTCACTTCGTGTAGGCGGGCGAAGGTGCGTTGGTAGGAGAGCACGCCCTCGAAGTAGAGGGCCTGGTTGCCATATTGGCCCGAGTTCTTATTACCCAGGAACTGCTGTCCTTGACTCTGGAGGGAAGTCACCAACTCGCCCGTCACGGGGTCACGCCCGGAAGCCGGGGTGTAGTAGTCGGGGTCCTTGGAACGTACCACGGAGCCGGAGGAGAACTTATCGAAAGAGAAGGTTCCCTTGATCTTCAGGCCGGGAGTGATGAACTTCAGGTCCTGTTCCAGCGATACCAGCGACTGGATGGTACTGTTGTTCGTCCGCTCGAAACCGCGCTGAGTGATGCGCGCCCACGGGTTGAACTTATACTGCACGTTGGGGATCCTGCCGTCGGCATAGATAGCCGGCATGATGTAGGGCGGGATACGCATGGCTTGGTAGAAGGCGTCGGTATTATCCACGTTGTCGGGGGGAGCGTTCTTGGTTTGCAGGAAGCCACCGATGTTGACGCGGAAGAGCGTGGTGGGAGTGATGTTGATGTCCACATTGGAGCGAACCGTGTAGCGGCTTACCTTCAGGGAGGGGTCCCATGCGATGTTCTTGTCGCGCTCCAGCAAGCCATGCTCGTTGTAGTAACCGGCCACCAAGGAGTAGCGCAACAGGTCCGAGCCACCGTTCACGTCGACCGTGGCGGTAGTGTTCTCGGCATGGTCCTTCGTCATCAAGTCCCACCAATGCGTGTCCGGATAGAGTTCGGGGTCGGTGTGGTTCTTGTAGTTCAGTAGCGTAGCCTCGCTATACAAGGGAGACTTTCCCTCGTCGGCGTACATCTCGTTGAGAGTGCTAAGGTACTTGTAGCTACCTACATACTCGGGTATCTTGGTAGGCTGGGTAAAGGCCTGCTCGAAGCGGACGTTCACCTGCGGCTTGCCAATCTTGCCCCGCTTGGTCTCGATCATGATGACGCCGTTGGCACCCCGTACGCCGTACACGGCACTGGCGGCCGCGTCTTTCAGCACGGAGAAGGAAGCCACCTCGTCGGGGTCGATGTCGTTGAGCGAGCGCTCGATACCGTCGACCAGCACCAGCGGGCTGGTGTTGCCGGTGAAGCTACTGATGCCTCGAATCCAGAAGTCGGAGTTGTTGCTCCAAGGGTTACCACTACGTGTCACGGAGATGACACCGGCAATCTGCCCTTGCAGGTTGTTGCTCAGCGAGCGGCTGGGCGAGAGGTCGAGACGCGACGGGGCGATGTTGGTGATGGAGCCTACTACCGACGCTTTCTTCTGCGTACCGTAGCCCACTACCACTACTTGGTCGAGCACTTTCACGTCTTCATCCATGGCCACGTCGAGGATATTACTCCCGCCGATGGTCACGGTCTTCGTTTTGTAACCCACGTACTGAAACTTCAGGGCTTTCGTGGTTGGGGCTACTTGGATGTTGTACGTACCGTTGAGGTCCGTAATCACCCCGTTCGAGGGGTCGTTGGCGGCGGTGACGTTGACACCGATCAGCAACTCTCCCTTCGCATCCATTACACGTCCCGTTAGCTTTCGTCGCGTTTGGGCACTCGCGTAATCCAGGCTCCCGATGCAGGTTAGAAGCACCAAAAGCCACCTCATGAGGTTAGAATCAAATCTGTTTTTCATAAAAACTTAAATTAAATAGTACTTGTATGAGAAGTTAATATCTTCCTCTATAGGAGGCGCAGGTTAGAATGCGCCTTAGAATAAGGAGACGGCGCGGGTTAGAACACGTCGTCAGCGAAATAATTATAACGGTTAAGCATTAGGGCAAATAAACAATCACTATGGCAGTGATTGTTTAAATTCGCCCTCCAGCGTAATCTGCTGCAGGTTGTCCCTATGTTCCAAGCTTACGTTGTCCACTACAATCTGCAGCGCCTTGCGCACAAACAGGTCAACGGGTTGCTGGATATAGGATAGAGGGGTACTGAAGAAGTCGAAAGCGGGTGTACCGTCGAAGCCTACCAACTTCAGGCGGCTGGTGGTCTTCGGATTCATCTTCTTCAGGGCGTATAGTCCGGTAAGCGAAATGATATTGGTGGTAAAGATAAATGCGTCGCACCCCTTTTTGATGGAACGAGGTATCAATACGTCGGCCGACTCCTTGGGGTTCGCCTGATCGATGTAAAGCACCTGCGTATATTCGGCCTTACCATTATCGGCCATGGCTTCCTTGTAGCCACGCACCCGCTCTTCCATGTGGTTGAGGTGTATGTTGTAGGCCACGATGCTGGGAGCCTGGCAACCGGAATCGAGCAACCACTTGGTAGCCGAGTAGGTGGCGCCGTAGTTGTCGAGCACCACATAGCTGGTAGGGATGGAGGGGAAGTAGCGGTCGAACAGCACCACCGGCACACGGTTCTCTACCAAGGAAGCGATAGACTGCTCGGAGTGTTCGCAGGGCACAATGATGAGTCCGTCCACACCTTTATTAATAAGGTTGTTCACT
>JAISIX010000070.1 GCA_031261805.1 Mediterranea sp. (in: CFB group bacteria) | reverse complement strand
GCTGACAGATACGGTCCGGCTGGTCGAGATAGACCTTAGTGGCGAAGGGATAGATGTGATGAAACCCTTGGTGGTAAGACAACAACTGGCCGGCTCAAGTATGAACCTCCGGTTCGAGACGTACAACAAGGGTGTTAATGGATACTACGACGAAGCGAATAAAGAGATTGTCTCGCCTTGTGCCATACCCGGATACAATCCGTTCAGTACGATAAAAATTATTCCCTTGTTCCGCGAGCAGGGTATCATCTGGGAAGTGTCAGAGACATCGGCCGACTGGATTACGTATAATGTCGTGAAAAACGGTGTCAACCTGAAATTGGCCGAGAACAGGGGCGACGAGCGCCGGGGCTTTGTCAAGATAAAGGCATCGACGGGCAAGGTGCGGACGGTAGATATTCGTCAGGAGGCCTTCAAAGACTGGTTCAGGATGAATCTGAAAGAATACAACAATGGAGACAATGGCTTGAATATGGGAAACCTCACGGTTGAGTCGCCTGCCTTTATGGGGACCTACAAGCGCTTTGCCACGATGTATGTGGGAGTCGACACCTCCTTACCCGATTTGAGCTTCTCCATTGATGGGGACGACTGGCTCAGGGTTGACAATGCCGACGCTAAAGGAGGAATCATCACCGTGCAACGGAATACGGCCAAAGAGCCGCGTACCGGTTATGTAGTGGTAACTGCCGGCGGCGAAGAACGTGGCAAGATTAAGGTGACCCAAGCCGGTGTGGACCCCGACAATGTGGTGCGCTTGCGGTTCGGTACATCTCGTGGTGCGACTATTTTGTGGGCCAAGTACGCGGTATCGAAAGAGAAAGGCAAGTTCGAGAAAAATGTCTATTCGATGGGGGGCAGCTATGCTTCTACCGACTTGGAGGGTGTTTGCCCCGAAGGTTTTACGGTGCCCACCTCGGATATGTTTACCGACTTGTTCGATAAGGACAAAAACAAGCATAAGATAATAGGAAGTCGTGTATATATAGGCCCATCTGCAGCCGATGCTACTGTGCTCGACGCCAAAGGTTGCCTCGTGCTTCCTTTGACAAAGACGACCGAGTTGCAACGTTGGTGGTGTAGCGAAGAGGGCAAATGGGGACGTATGGCTGCCCATTTCAAGGCCGACGAAGACTATTTCGGCTCGGGTATCCCTACTACGTATGTGGAGTGTCCCATACGCTGTGTGGCAGTTCAATAATGCAATAAAACTCTCTTTTCAATCCCTGCTTTGGCTCGTACAAAGCAGGGATTGTTGTATCTTTGCGACGTTTTAGGATATACACCTATATTATTATAGAGACATCATGATAGAAACTCCCCATGCCAACCGGCTGCATATCGCCCTCTTCGGCAAGCGAAACAGTGGCAAGTCTTCGCTCATCAACGCACTCACCGGACAGGATACCGCGCTCGTGTCCGACACCCCCGGCACCACTACCGACCCCGTCTCCAAGGCCATGGAGATACATGGCATCGGACCGTGTCTCTTTATCGACACCCCGGGGTTCGACGACGAAGGGGCGCTGGGCAAGGAACGTGTGGAACGCACGCTGCGTACGGTAGAGCGTACCGACATTGCCCTGTTGCTCTGTGGGGGTGATGCCTCGGCCGAAGAGCCTAACCTGACCGAAGAGTTGCATTGGCTGGAACAACTGAAAGCGAAGCAGATCCCCACACTCCTGATTCTCAATAAATGCGACGTGAGGCGAGACCCTCAGCACTTGGTCCGGCGAATCAAGGAAATGCTGGGCGAAGAGCCACTCTTGGTAAGTGCCAAAGAGGGGGCAGGGATGGAGCAGGTGCGCCAAGCCATCCTCCAGAAGTTACCGGAGGACTTCGGCGCACAAAGCATCATCGGGATGCTTGCCTCGGCTGGCGACCTCGTGCTGTTGGTGATGCCACAAGACATCCAGGCTCCTAAGGGGCGACTCATCCTGCCACAAGTACAAACCCTCCGCGAGTTGCTCGACAAGAAGTGCTTGGTGATGAGTTGCACCACCGACTGCCTCCCGGCCACCCTGCAAGCATTAGCAGCTCGTCCGCCCAAGCTGATTATCACCGACTCGCAGGTGTTCCGCACTGTCTACGAGCAGAAGCCGGTGGAGAGTCTGCTCACCTCCTTCTCCGTCCTCTTCGCGGGTTATAAGGGCGACATCCGTTACTACGCCGAGAGTGCCGCCGCTATCGAGAGCCTGACGGAGGCATCGCACGTGCTGATAGCCGAAGCCTGCACGCACGCTCCCCTCTCCGAGGACATCGGGCGGGTGAAGCTCCCCCGTCTGCTACGTAAGCGGGTGGGAGAGAGGCTCTCCATCGACATCGTGGCGGGCACCGATTTCCCGCAGGACCTCTCCGGCTACGACCTCATCATCCATTGTGGTGCCTGCATGTTCAACCGCAAGTACGTACTCTCCCGCATCGAGCGGGCCAAGACGCAACGAGTGCCGATGACCAACTACGGAGTGGCCATCGCCTACCTGAACGGTATTCTGAACAAGATAGCGTGGTGAACGTGGTGCGATAGGCATAAGAAAACAGAAGCCGCCGAAGAATCACTCCCCAGCGGCCTCTCCATTGAAAAAAAGTTTCAAACAAAAAACTATGAAAATATCATTAGTCCTCAATGGCGGCCTGCGCGGCTGCTAAGCGGGCGATAGGCACACGGAAGGGTGAGCAGCTTACGTAGTTCAGCCCTACCTTGTGGCAGAACTT
Source organism: Mediterranea sp. (in: CFB group bacteria) (assembly GCA_031261805.1). Taxonomy (GTDB): domain Bacteria; phylum Bacteroidota; class Bacteroidia; order Bacteroidales; family Bacteroidaceae; genus Bacteroides. Next base: position 2,239 of record JAISIX010000070.1, on the reverse strand, counting down.
CACCGATGAAGGCTCGCCGCCATGTTCGCCGCAGATGCCGCACTTCAAGTCCGGACGGATAGCACGACCCTTTTCGGTGGCCATGCGTACCAGCTGGCCTACGCCGTTCTGGTCGAGTACCTGGAAGGGGTCTACCTTCAGAATCTTCTTCTCCAAATAGACGGGGAGGAAGGAGGCGATATCGTCGCGGGAGTAACCGAAGGTCATCTGCGTGAGGTCGTTGGTGCCGAAGGAGAAAAACTCAGCCGAGGAGGCGATGCGGTTGGCCGTCAGTGCGGCGCGTGGCACCTCAATCATCGTGCCTACCTTGAAGTCAATGCTGTCGCCCATCTCTTCGAAGAGGGCGGCTGCCTCGGTGCGAATCACTTTCTCTTGTTCCTTGAACTCGTACAAGATGCCGGTGAGCGGCACCATGATTTCGGGATGTGTCTCCACACCCTCCTTCTTCAGCTCCAGCGCGGCGCTCAGGATGGCGCGCGTCTGCATCTGCGTGATTTCGGGATAGGTATTGCCCAAACGGCAACCACGGTGTCCCAGCATGGGGTTATGCTCGCAAAGCGACTCTACCCGTTGCTGGATATATGCCAAGCTCACACCCATGGCATCGGCCATCTCTTGCTGCCCCTTCAGGTCGTGGGGTACGAACTCGTGCAGAGGCGGGTCGAGCAGGCGGACAGTGACGGGGAAGCCTGCCATGGCTTTGAAAATACCCTTGAAGTCCGCCTTCTGGTAGGGGAGTATCTTCTCCAATGCCTTGCGGCGACCTTCAGCGTCTTCGGCGAGAATCATCTCGCGCATGGCTTTTATCTTTTCGCCTTCGAAGAACATGTGCTCTGTGCGGCAGAGGCCGATGCCTACGGCTCCAAAGTGACGTGCCACCTCCGCGTCGTGCGGCGTGTCGGCGTTGGTACGTACTTGCAGGCGGGTGTATTTGTCGGCCAGCTTCATCAGGTCGGCAAAGTCGCCCGACAGCTCGGCGGCTTTCGTGGGTACTTGTCCCTGGTACACCTCGCCGGTGCTTCCGTTCAGGGAGATAAAGTCACCCTCTTTCAGGCGTATGCCGTCTACGGTCACGGTGCGGGTCTTGTAGTCGATGTTGAGTGCCCCGGCTCCCGACACGCAGCACTTACCCATGCCACGTGCCACTACGGCAGCGTGCGAGGTCATGCCACCACGGGCGGTGAGGATGCCTTCAGCTACGGCCATGCCGGCCAAGTCTTCGGGTGAGGTCTCAATACGTACCATCACCACGTTCTTTCCTTCGGCATGCCAATCGGCAGCATCGTCGGCAAAAAAGACAATCTGGCCGGTAGCGGCACCCGGTGAGGCAGGCAGGCCACGGGTGAGCACCTTGGCTTGCTTCAGCGCATCTTTGTCGAATACGGGGTGGAGCAACTCGTCCAGCTTATTAGGCTCCACGCGTAGCAGGGCCGTCTTTTCGTCTATCATGCCTTGACGCAGCAGGTCCATGGCAATCTTCACCATGGCGGCGCCGGTGCGCTTGCCATTGCGGGTCTGTAGGAACCATAGCTTGCCCTCCTGCACGGTGAACTCCATGTCCTGCATGTCTTTGTAGTGGTTCTCCAGCTTGGTCTGCAAGGCATCCAGCTCCTTGTATATTTCAGGCATGGCCTCTTCCATCGAGGGGTACTTCGAGGCACGCTCGGCTTCACTTACGCCGGCCAGCTGTGCCCAGCGCTGAGAACCAATCTTGGTGATTTGTTGGGGTGTGCGGATGCCGGCTACCACGTCTTCGCCTTGTGCGTTGATGAGGTATTCGCCGTTGAAGAGGTCTTCGCCCGTGGCGGCATCGCGCGAGAAGCATACGCCAGTGGCCGATGTGTCGCCCATGTTGCCGAACACCATCGCCTGTACGCTAACGGCCGTTCCCCACTCGTCGGGTATACCTTCCATCTTGCGGTAAAGGATGGCGCGTTCGTTCATCCACGAGTTGAACACGGCGCAGATGGCACCCCATAGCTGCTCGTAAGCGTTGGTGGGGAAGTCCTGGCCGGTTTGTTCTTTTACGGCGGCCTTGAAGCGTGCTACCAGTTCTTGCAGGTCGGTTACTTCCAGCTCGTTGTCCAGTTTCACGCCTTTGCGGTGCTTCACGTCTTCGATGATGGCCTCAAAGGGGTCTACATCTTCTTTATTCACAGGCTTCATGCCCAGCACCACGTCGCCGTACATCTGCACAAACCGACGGTAGGAATCCCATGCGAAGCGTGCATTGCCGGTC
>JAISIX010000063.1 GCA_031261805.1 Mediterranea sp. (in: CFB group bacteria) | reverse complement strand
CACGCCTACAAGCTGAACATCAGCTCCACCAAGTCGATGACAGGACACCTGCTGGGCGCCGCCGGAGCGGTAGAAGCCATAGCCAGCATCCTCGCCATTCGTGACGGCATCGTACCCCCTACCATCAACCATGAGGAGGGCGACGAAGACGAGAAGATTGACTACCGCTTGAACTTCACGTTCAACAAAGCGCAGAAACGCGAAGTGAATGTGGCCCTCTCCAACACCTTCGGGTTTGGCGGCCACAACGCCTGCGTTATTTTCAAGAAATACGCTGAGTAACGTCGTGCTACGCAATACAATAGATAAGATAAGGCTTCTTTTCCGAAAGGAAAGGGAGTCTTATCTTCGTTTTTACCGGATACTCGGCTTCTACCCCCGCCAAATACACCTCTACGAACAAGCCCTCCTACACAAGTCCTCCTCCGTCCGCTCGGACAAAGGGCGCCCCTTGAACAACGAGCGACTCGAGTTTCTGGGCGACGCCATCCTCGACGCCATCGTGGGCGACATCGTCTACCAACGCTTCGAAGGCAAACGCGAAGGCTTCCTCACCAACACCCGCTCCAAAATCGTACAGCGCGAGACGCTCAACAAGCTCGCCGTACAAATCGGACTGGACAAACTCATCAAGTTCTCCAGCCGCTCCTCCTCACACAACAACTACATGTGCGGCAATGCCTTCGAGGCATTCATCGGCGCCATCTACCTCGACCAGGGGTACGACCGCTGCAAGGAGTTTATCGAGACACGCATCATCAACCGCTACATCGACCTCGACAAAGTGTCTCGCAAAGAAGTCAACTTCAAGTCCAAGCTCATCGAGTGGAGCCAGAAGAACAAAATGGAAATCTCCTTCGAACTGATAGAGCAAACCATCGACCACGAAAGCAACCCCATCTTCCAAACTGAGGTGCGCATTAAAGGCGTGCCCGCCGGAAAGGGCATCGGCTACTCCAAGAAGGAGTCGCAGCAAAACGCCGCCCGCTTGGCCATCAAGCGGGTAAAAGACCCCACCTTCCTCGCCACCATACCAACCGACATCCCCAACGATACCCCCGAAGAGACGGAGCCTATCGAGGAACAAGAGGTGACCATCGGAACCATGGGAGAAATGATACCCGAATCCACCGAAAGCACACTCGCCGAACCTGCCGAGTGTTAAATCTGCACCCCTCCGCAAGATTATCTATTTCAGATAATCTATTTCGTACCTTTGCTTTCATTATCATACGCACCTTCAACGAACTGGAGCAAACCTCAGCCCAGTGCCTCACTCTCTACGTCGACATTTACTCCTCGCGAAGCCTAAGCGACTTCGTGAAGCTGCTGGCCGAAGCTATCATGAAGAAGTATCTGTCATTCACTCTTCGCCTCCGGCGACTCCCACATCAACCTTGAGGTAGTAAAGCGAGCCTGCGCCGACCAGCTCGAACGGAGCGAACCCATCTTCCTACTGTATCGCGACTTCCTCACCCCTACCCAATGGAACTTCCTTATAGCCATAGCCAAAGAAAGGCAAATAGCCCAAATCACCGCGCAACGATTCATCGCTACCTATCACATCGGCACTCCCGCCAACGTCCGCCGACTACTGGCATCCCTCATCGACAAATAGCTGATACTAAGCACTCCTGACAAGCATCAAACCACCTACCAGATTTACGACATCTTCTTCGCCCGCTGGCTCGAACAGGCGTATTGAATTCAGGAAAGCTCCTTGTTCAACACATAAAACACCGTCCGTCCCGCGCCCCGCTTCCGCAGGATGCCCTGCGCGATGAAGGCGTTGAGGTCGTTCACGGCCTTCTTGTGCGAAAGTCCCGTCAAGCGTTGGTACTCCATCCGCGAAATGGCTTGGTTCTGAGCCAGGAAGTCTTTCAGCGACTGCAAGCGTTTCTCTATAGGCATAGCCGCCTGTTGATGCGCCGTGCTCACCTCCACGCGCTCCAAGTCCATATCCCGAATCACGTTCTGTTTGAACTCTTTAGAAACGCGCAGGTTCACATTACCCAGACGAACGGATTCCGCCCTGATTTTCCGCTTGTCCGTCACTTTCTTATCGCACTTCAGCGAGAGGCTAAAATGCCCCAAGTCGCCAAACTCCACATTGTATCCACAGGCCAAGAGATAGGCCAACTGGTCGACCACAGCCGACATGATGCCGCCAATCATGTTCTTCGGAAAATGCTGGAACCGTGACGTCCACTCGATAAACTCCTCCTTCGTAAAAGTCCGCGAAGGGACTATCCGGGCATGAAGCGGTTGCTTCTCCCCTGTGCCCTGTATGTCGGGCGTCTCGTACAAATCGTAAAATGCCATCGTAATCTTTCTTTTTATTGGTTTCTGTTATCTGTTTTATCGGTTGCAACCCACTATTTCCCCGTAGCCTAAACATTAGGTCCTCATTCGCATAACACTATCCCCCAATATGCGAACGAGTATTCGTTCCACTATAGTTAAATTTTCATTCCACTACTATGAAAGTTTCATTCCACTATAGTGGAACGAAAACTTCACTACTCTGGAACAAATAGTGGTTTGCATACAAAGATATAGTTTTTAGCGATACGGGGGATAAAGTTTAGCGAAAAAAGAGATAGTTGCTTTCGGTATCCACACTCACACAACGATTATATGTCCCGTCCTTCACTCTAAACTCGAAATTTATTCGTAAGTTTGCCCTGTAACTTCTAAAGGTATAGGACAATAATGCGAACAGTACCCAAATTCTTCAATACAGCAGGGCCGATACAAGCGGACATACATTATAATATAAATCCGTTGAGTCGGTTCAATCTCGAAGAGATTGAATCCCTTATCTATCAACGAAAGTATTTCGTGCTCCACGCTCCTCGGCAGACGGGGAAGACTTCGTGTATGCTGGCCTTGCGCGACTATCTGAACGCCCGAGGAGAGTTCCTCGCTGTTTATGCCAATGTAGAAGGTGGACAGGCCTCGCGCAACAACGTGAGCGAAGTAGTCCGTGGTGTAGTAGCCACCATCAGCGGCGAGCTAAGTCTTATTATCGGCAAAGAACTTCCCTATCGTGTCAAAGATGAAGCCCTCCGGGAAGAGGAAGATGCTAATACGCTACTATCTGGATATTTAAGGCGTTTGTGCCAAGTACTGGACCGCCCACTCATCCTCTTTATCGATGAGATAGATGCCTTGGTGGGCGACTCGCTGGTAAGTGTATTGCGACAAATTCGTAGTGGCTACGCCAACCGCCCTTCCTCTTTTCCGCAAACCATCGTCCTTTGCGGGGTACGAGACGTACGCGACTATCGCATTGTACTATCCAATCAAGACATTGTCACCGGAGGTTCGGCCTTCAACATCAAGGCCAAGTCGCTCCGATTGGGCAATTTTGGCAAAGAAGAAATTCACGACCTCTACATGCAGCATACGGCTGCTACCGGACAAGTGTTCGACGAAGCCTGTTTCCCCATGATTTGGGAGGCCACCGAGGGACAGCCTTGGTTGGTCAACGCGCTCGGCTACGAAGTAACCTATGAGATGAAAGAGAACCGCGACCGCAGCGTCCGCATCATCCCCGAAATGATTTATCGGGCGCAAGAGAACCTCATCTATCGCCGTGATACCCACATCGACATCCTGATTGATAAGCTGAAAGAAGAGCGGGTGCGTCGTGTCATAGGCCCCATGCTGGCAGGCGACGAGGATGCAGACGAGAGCCTGATGCCCCAAGACGACGTGCAATACGTGGCCGACCTCGGACTTATCACCAACGACCGCCCACGCCGCATAGCCAATGCCATCTATCGGGAGATTATCCCCCGCGAGCTGACATGGACCACCCAAGACGGTCTGATAGAGCAGCCTGAATGGTACACCAACCCGGACAATTCCATCAACATGGAGAAACTTCTGCTGGACTTCCAGCAATTCTTCCGCCGCAACGCCGACAGTTGGATAGAGAAGTTCGACTACAAAGAAAGTGGCCCGCAGCTCCTCTTGCAGGCCTTTCTACAGCGCATCGTAAACGGCGGAGGCTACATAGACCGCGAGTACGGCTTGGGGCGCGGCCGCACCGACCTCTTTATCCGCAAACCGCTTACCAACGGCTACGGTGGCCCTACCCAGCACATCGTATTGGAGTTGAAAATAAAACGAGGCGACCCGAAAACAGCTATCCAAAAGGGACTCGAACAAACCTCCGCCTATATGGACAAATGCCCGGCAAACACCGAGGGGCACTTCATCCTTTTCAACCGGGATAAAGGTGCGTCGTGGGAAGAGAAGCTATGGCACCGGGTGGAAGAGTACGAGGGGCGAAGGATTGGGGTGTGGGGGATGTAGAAGAAATGCCTTGACAGCGCAAAATTTATTTTGAGCGATCTATGGTAAGTTCTTGCTTTTTCCTCGTTTTTCTCTTACTTTTACGGTTCGACATTTTTGGTCTATTAGAACTTTGGATAAAGCAATCAATATAGCAAGTTTTGTATAAATAGAAGAATAAATCTGTGATATGAGTGAAAACAAAGAACCGTTTGACAGAAGTAGGTACATTAAGTTGCTTACAGAAAGAGGGGCCAATCTTCCTTGCCCCCGATGTGGTCATAATCATTTTACAATCGTTGCTGGTTACACATATTATCCTGTAACAGAAGCCAAGGGAGAAATTGTATTAGGAGGTACTACAACAGTACCAGCCATCCTTGTAATTTGTAGTAAATGTGGTGCCATATTCCCTCATGCTCTTGGAACATTTGAATCTCTAAACAATGAAAAAGACAATGACAAAAACCAAAAGGAATCAAAAGAGCAAGGGCTTTAACAATAATAATACAGGAAATAATAATTCATCAAAAGTACGTCCCCTGCCTACAAGTACGTACACAGATGATAGTAGTAGAGAATTTGTTGATCAAACATATCACAATAAGAAAACTAATTTAATTGAGATAACTCAAGATAAATTAGAGAATATACTGATGAAGCATTTAAGTAATTTAGAAATTAAAGGGTCATGGGTAGCCCCCCTAACCACATCTATAACTTGTTTCCTTGCCATTATAACATCCGACTTTAAAGATGCACTACTCTTAAACGGTGATACATGGAAAGCTGTATTTATAGTATTAGGAATATTTTCCATAGGATGGCTAATCATAAACACGACTAAAATATATAAATGTCGAAAGAGAACAACAGTCGATTTTCTTATAGAAACAATTAAAAATGCCCATCAAAGTTGACGATATATCTTGCTATATATGCTGCGTTTCACACATTTTATAAGGAGAAGATTGACTATAACACTACAGAAGCCAAGTAGATGAAAAAAAATCAAAACAATCTACCGCTCTGTGGTAAAAAGTACCAGAATAAGTTATTCCTTAATTTATAACCCAATTTAAAAGAAGTACAGGAGAGCCATGCCTCCTTGTACTTCTTTATCAAGTTCTAAAAATGACGCTAAGGGTCCTGGCCCTCCCCAGCGTGAACAATTCGAGGAAGAGTTGCAAGCCTTTTTGGTGGGAGAAGCCATTAAGAAGGCACGGCTATCCAAGCACCTCACAGAAGAAGAGTTGGGAGCGCTGATTGGCGTTCAAAGGACATAGATATCCCGCATAGAAAATGGGAGAAACCTAACTTTGAACACCGTTGCCCGTGTATTTAAGGCGATGGGCATCAGCGCTAAGCTGGAGATTGGCAATGCGGAGAAAGTTGCTTTGTGGTAAATAGTCCGCCCGTTCTTCTTTATTTAAACTACAATTATTAACCTGAGTTCGGGATAAGCCTCTGAAGAGAAATAGGGTAAAAAGATAGGGTAAGTGCCTATTATTTCGTATCTTTATAGTCTAATAATCAAATAGATAACGAATATAACATGA
>JAISIX010000034.1 GCA_031261805.1 Mediterranea sp. (in: CFB group bacteria) | reverse complement strand
AGAAGTTAAGCCCCGCCACGCCGATGGTACTGCGTAACAGTGGGAGAGTAGGTAGCCGCCGTCTTTAGGGAACGCCCCGCCTGTGGAGTCAAATCCGCGGGCGGGGCTTCTTGCGTTTAAATTCTTCCCCAATCGTTTGCTTTCCTGCTGATGTTCGCTATATTTGTGTCCTCTTAACTTTAAATAGACAAGCAAAGCATGAATGAATTATTTAGTATCGCCGGTAAGGTAGCTGTCATTACCGGGGCAGGTGGGGTGTTGGGCGGAAATATTGCCCGGCATTTTGTACAGCAAGGGGCTAAGGTTATAGCTATGGACATTCGGCAGGAGCAGCTGGACAAGCGTGTGGCGGAGCTGCGCGAATACAGTGAAGATGTGATTGGCCTTCTTGGCAATGTGCTTGATATCCCGATGTTGGAGAGCGTGGCCGAGAAGATTGTGGGCAAGTGGGGTAAAATAGACATCTTGCTGAACATCGCTGGAGGAAATATCCCCGGTGCCACGCTCGACCCCGAACAACACTTCTACGATATGGACGTGAGCTGCTGGGAGAAAGTGACTAATCTGAATATGAACGGGACGGTGTATCCGTCGATGGTATTCGGTAAGGTGATGGCCCGTCAAGGTTCGGGCTGCATCGTCAACGTATCGTCGATGGCGGCTTATAGTGCTATTACCCGCGTGCCGGGCTATTCGGCCGCAAAGACGGCTATCGCTAACTTCACGCAATGGCTCGGCAGCGAGATGGCGCTGAAGTATGGTGACGGTATCCGTGTGAACGCTATTGCCCCGGGCTTCTTTATTGGTGACCAGAACCGGCGGGTACTGATCAACCTCGACGGGTCTCTGACTGACCGTAGCAAGAAGGTATTGGCCAAGACACCGATGAAGCGCTTTGGCGACATCAAGGAGCTGAATGGTACGGTGCAGTTCCTTTGTAGCGAGGCGGCAAGCTTCGTTACCGGCGCCGTGATTCCTGTAGACGGCGGTTTCAGTGCGTTTAGTGGAGTATAGCTTCGGCTCATTTGTAGTACAGATTAATAAGGTAAATAGTATGGAAAAGACATGGAGATGGTTCGGAAAGAACGATAAGATTACGCTGGAGATGCTCCGGCAGATAGGAGTGGAAGGCATCGTGACCGCCTTGCACGACGTACCCAATGGGGAGGTGTGGACCGAAACAGCCATTGCCGACCTGCGACGCTACATCGAGACCTATGGCCTGCGCTGGTCGGTAGTCGAGAGCCTGCCGGTGAGCGAAGCCATCAAATACGCAGGACCTGAACGGGAGCGACTGATAGAGAACTACAAGGTGAGCCTTGCCAACCTTGGACGACAAGGTGTGCGGACCGTGTGCTACAACTTCATGCCTGTCATCGACTGGATACGTACTGACCTCGAACACCCTTGGCCCGACGGCAGTAGTTCGCTTTACTTTGACCGCATTCGGTTTGCCTATTTCGATCTCCGTATCCTGCAACGTGAAGGGGCGGAAGCCGACTATACTGAACGGGAACTCCGCAAAGTGGCTGAGCTGAACGAGCGTATCAGTGAGGGGGAGAAAGAGGAGCTGATTGATGCTATCATCGTGAAGACGCAAGGTTTCGTGAATGGCAATATCACGGAGGCCGACAAGAATCCCGTCAGTCTCTTCAAGCAGCTGCTGAAGAAATATGAGGGCATCGACCGAGAGGCGTTGCGTGAGAACCTGCGTTACTTCCTGTCCGCCATCATGCCGGTGTGCGAGGAGTATGGCATCAACATGTGCGTACATCCCGACGACCCTCCCTTCCAAGTGTTGGGCTTACCGCGCATCGTAACTGACGAGGCGGACATTGACTGGTTCCTTCATGCCGTGGACAATCCGCACAACGGACTGACTTTCTGTGCAGGTTCGCTAAGTGCCGGCACGCACAACGACACTCGTGAGCTGGCCGAGCGCTTCGCTTCGCGTACCCACTTTGTGCACCTACGTAGCACGGATGCCATGCCTGGAGGTGATTTTATCGAAAGTAGCCACCTCACCGGTAGGGGACACCTGATAGACCTCATCCGTATCTTCGAGAAGCAACGCCCCGACCTGCCAATGCGGGTAGACCACGGGCGTATGATGCTGGGCGATGCGGACAAAGGCTATAATCCCGGTTACTCCTTCCACGGGCGTATGTTAGCGCTGGCACAGGGGGAGGGCATGATGGCCGTGGTAGACGACGAGTTGCGCGGCGGCCGTTAAGACTGTTGTGCTACCGTGCGTAGGGTAGCCACGAAGAAGAACGTGGCCATGCCGATGATGATAATACCCAACGAGCCATAGAAGAGCCGCGCCTTGGTGCGCGACACGTGGCTCGTCATTCCTTTGGCACTGCGGGTGGCAAAGAACCACTCCCAGTTGAACACGGCTGCCAGCAAGGCGATGCTGCCCGCCAGCGCAAAGATGGCTTGGGTGATGTACTGACCCGTCATAGTGTGATGAGTCGGCTACCGTCCGTTTGCTCTTCGATGGTCACCTTCACGGCATCGCCGGGCAACAGCTCCTCTACCAGTTCCGGCCACTCTATGAAGCAGAGGGCGCCACTGAAGAAGTAGTCTTCGTAGCCCATGTCGTACACCTCACTCAGCTTCTTGATGCGGTAGAAGTCGAAGTGATAAATCAGCTCCCCGCCCTCGTCGGAGCGATACTCGTTGACGATGGCAAAGGTGGGCGATGAGATGACGTCCGACACGCCCAGCTCTTCGCATACGGCCTTGATGAACGTGGTCTTTCCGGCGCCCATCTTCCCGTAGAAGGCGAAGACGGTGTTGTCGCCCATGGCAGCCACGAACTCATGGGCTGCCTCATGGATTTGTTCCAATGATTGAATCTTGATTTCCATATCTATATATCTGTATTCTTATGAATCTGTCAGGAGGCTTGTGGTTTCCGGCAGCAACTCTTCGCCAGCTTGCACACGGCATAAATCAGGATGGAGAAGAAGATGATAGAGGCTCCCGAAGGCACCTTCCAGTGGTAGGAGAGGTAGAGACCGCCTAAGCAACCCAGGAAGCCGATGCCGATGGAGAGCCAAATAATCTTCTTGAAACTATAGGTGAAGAGGTTGGCTGTCATCTGCGGGATGGTGAGCAGCGACAGGGCCAGCACGATGCCTACCATACGCAGGCAAGCTACGATGGTGAGGGCGATGAGCATCATCAGCAGGTACTCGAAGGTGGCTACCGGAATCTTCTGCGAACGGGCAAACTCACGGTCGAATGCGATGGAGATGATGGGGCGCAGGAAGAGGTAGAAGAAAAGCGCCAGCACCACCACCAGCACGCCCAGCATCCAGAGATCGGCTTGGCCGATGGTGAGGATGTTGCCGAAGAGGTAGGCCGAGAGGTCGGGCGCGAAGCCGGAGGAGAGAAAGCTGAAGATGATGCCGATGGCCATGCCGAAGGTCCAGAACACGGCTATGGCCGAGTCCTCGCGCATGTCTTTCCGTTTGCTGAGCCACTCCACGCCGAAGGCGGAGAGCACGGAGAATATGGCGGCCGACAGGATGGGGGAGATGCCCGCGAACAGTCCGATGCCGATGCCTCCAAACGAGGCATGGGTGATGCCACCGCTGATGAATACCAGCCGCCGGGTAACGATGTAGGTGCCGATGATGCCGCAGGCGATGCTTGCCAGCAAGCTGCCCAGCAGGGCGTGTTGGAAGAAGGTATATTGTAGCAGGTCCATTCTCTTTAAATTAAAAATTGAGAATTGAAAATTAAAAAATGATAGTACTGTGGTGTGTCAGTACGTCGGCTACTTATATACGGCGGGTTGGGGGGAGGTCCTGCGTTCGCCGATGATGAGGAAGACTTCGTCCTTGAGCGTGTCGGGCAGTTCGATGTTCCGTAGCTGTAGGCTGCGTACCCAGCCGGCCACCTCTTCGTCGCGGGTGGTGTAGAGCACGTCGCGAAACTGATTCGTCTCCTCTTCGGTATAGTCGTCGCTCCCTCGTCCCTTGAAAGCATCAAGCTCTTCATCGTCGTAATACTCAACCTTCTTGCTCACGGCGGCCAGCAGGCTTTCGCGCTCACATACCTCGTGTTGTCCGCAGCACTCTATGTCCGCCTCCTTCACTTCGGGCATGTGCTCCAGCTCGCCCCGGTCTATCTTTTGTTGCAGCCGCTTGTTGCGGATGATGCCGGCGATGGAGGCCACCACTCCCAGCAACACGAGGCTTATGATAAGAATCCACATAATGATATTCCTCTATTAATGTATCTATGTGCAAAGTTAAGCATTAATTCTGTTCAACCGCATAGAATGTTGCTGCAATCTTGTCGCAATCCTCTTTCCCTCTTAATAAAGATTAAAAAGAAGGAGGGTATGATACAACTTGTTGGGTATCCGCTATATATTTGCAGTGTACTAATCAACTAATACACTAAATCTATAATAAACGTATGATGTTACAAGTAGAGAACGTTTCTTTTGGTTATGGTCGGCGCAAGCAGGAAGTCTTGCACGACTTCTCCCTCTCCTTGGAAAAAGGTCGGGTGTACGGCTTGCTCGGCAAGAATGGTGCCGGCAAGTCGACGCTGCTCTATCTGATGAGCGGGCTGCTTACCCCCAAGCGAGGGCGGGTGATGTTCCACGATGTGGATGTGCGCCGTCGGTTGCCACTGACGTTGCGCGACATGTTTCTGGTGCCCGAAGAGTTTGAACTGCCGGCTATCTCGTTGGGGCGCTATGTGGAGCTGAACGCTCCGTTCTATCCTCGTTTCAGCCGGGAGGACATGGAGCGTTATTTACGGCTCTTCGAGATGGAGACGGAGCAGGACTTGGGTGCCCTCTCCATGGGGCAGAAGAAGAAGGTCTTTATGAGCTTCGCCTTGGCTACCAACACTTCTTTGCTACTCATGGACGAGCCTACCAACGGGCTGGACATCCCTGGCAAGAGCCAGTTCCGCAAGTTCTTGGCTGCCGGCATGTCGGACGAGAAGACGTTCTTAATCTCCACCCACCAAGTGCGCGACATCGACAAGCTCTTGGACCACGTACTGGTTATCGACGAGAGCCGGGTGCTGCTCAACGCTTCGTTGCTCGACGTGGAGACGGAAGTTAACCTCGAACAGCTCTTCAACGCCACGTTGGCCGACCCCCGACAGGCTATCGAAATGTTTCACCTTAATACCGTAGAGTCATGAAGATAAGCGACACCTTTTTTAGTATGTCCCGCTTTGCCCTGTTGTGCAAGAAGGACCTGATGGAGAACTGGAAGAAGAACCTGTTCAGGCTGATTGTGATGTATGGGGCGCTTACCATCATTTTCTTGTGGTACGGATACTTCAACTACAAATCATTCGACTGTATAGTCGACCAACCCTTGGCGGCCGTGTTCTCCAACCTGGAGGACTCGCAGTGCTCGTTTGAGATGGTGGCTCTGGTCTGGACGCTTTTCCTGATGGGGACTATAAGTGCCTCGTTCCTTATGGAGCCGATGAAGACCAAGACCAGCCGCATAGCCGAACTTACCTTGCCAGCCACGCCGTTCGAGCGATTCATCGTCCGTTGGTTGGTGTTTACGGTCGGCTTTCTCCTTGTTTATTTCTTGTTGTTCAGGCTGGCCGACTGGACGCGGGTGGCGGTTTTCTCTATCGCCTATCCGAAAGCCGATGCGATTCGTTCGTTGCCGATGTTCGACTACCTGGTTGGGTCTCAGACCGGACACTGGACGTTGGTCCCTGGTGCTCTTCAGCTGTGGCTGCTGATCCTCTTGTATCTATTCGTTCAGTCCCTCTTTGTACTGGGCAGTGCTTTGTGGCCCAAGAACGCTTTCCTCAAGACGTTTGCCGTAGGCTTTATCCTTTTTGTGGTCTACGCCCTGATTGTCACCGGTGAGGTGATGTGGCTGACGGACAGACACACCTCGCTGCCCAATTTCTGGACGTTGACCACTTCTTGGGGTGCAATAGGCGTGCTCTCAGTGCTGACCATCTTCTGCTGGACGCTGGCCTACTTCCGCTTCAAGGAGTCCGAAGTCATTAACCGCTGGTAACATTGCAAGCTTATGGAATTTAAAGAGAGTAAAGCCATTTATCTGCAAATAGCAGACCGCCTGTGCGACGAGATTCTGGCGGGGAAGTACGCCGAAGAGGAGCGTATCCCCTCCGTCAGGGAATATGCGGCCGTGGTAGAGGTGAACGCCAATACGACTATGCGTTCGTACGATTACCTGCAATCCAAGGGCATCATCTACAACAAGCGTGGCATCGGCTACTTCGTGGTCACGGGTGCCGCCGAGTTGGTGCTGACGCTCAAGCGAGAGCACTTCTTGCACGAAGAGGTGGAGTACTTCTTCAAGCAGATTTATACCCTCGGCATCTCAGGCAAAGAGCTGGCGGAGATGTACAAGGAATACAGTAAAAACCAAAAAGGAAAGGAGAAACAATGAAACGTACTACATATATTATAATAGGTACACTGGCGGTGGTGCTGGTGGCGCTGTGTGTCGGTCTCGCCGGTTGGATTCGCTTGGGCTGGGGACGTGCCGATACGGCGCTTCTGCTGCTTGGCAAGCCTCAGACCACTGTGTTGCCCGCCTGCAAGGCGGTGAAGATACAAGTTCCTGTCAGTTGGATGGGGGAAGACGATGCCACCCGGAAGTCGGGCACAAGGAGATTCCGGAGAATCAACTGGTCGCCCGGAGCTATAACCCTCAATAATCCTTCCGACATAGATACTATCTCCTACTCCCATCGGTTCGGTAGGCTGAACATTCTTCCGTCGGATAGCGCCGAGTCCGTCTTTACCTGTGCCGCCGATATGATGAAGTACCTCACGACGGAGATGCGGGGCGATACGTTGGTCATCTCGTGCGACTTCAGTGACGATAAGTTGGAACCCAAGTACAGGAAGGCCTATTTGCTCAACCTTCTCACTCCCGAGTGGACGTTACGGCTACCTGCCGGCGTGGAGTTGATAGAGAGCGTAGGTTGGGATGACGGCGGACCCGACGTGGCTATAGATGGGCTGCAGGGCGATACGCTTGCCCTTCGTGGTGGAATATTCGAAGTGTCCAACACCCGCCTACATGCCTTGTCCATATCGGCCTCCACATTTAAGATTGAAAGTGGTGAGGTGGAACACCTGCATGTCGACTTGGATGGGACATGGAATTGGAACGTGAACACAGATTCTGCCCGTATCAACACGGAGTACCTATATGGCAGTCGGGACAACCTGTCGTGCGACCTGCAGAAGGGGGAAGCCTGCCGAGTGGTATGGATGCCGCAAACCGAAAAGGCGGCGCTGAACATAACCTTGAGGCAAGCGACGGAGGTGGTGCCGCACTAACCCCTATCTCAAGAGCTTGCCCGCGTAGCAGAACGTGTCCGCCTCCCAGTGGATGTCGGGCACAGTCGTGCCGGGGGTGAACAGTCCGAATACAGAGGAGCCTGAACCGGTCATAGAGGCGTACACAGCCCCTTGCCGATACAGCTCCTCTTTTATTTCGCGTATCTGTACGTGCTGAGGGAAGACGCTCTCTTCGAAGTCGTTTACGAGCAGCCCCTCCCATTCCTCCACGGGGCGTGCCGTCACCTCCTTTACCGATTGCTCGGGCCGATGTGGCCGGATGTGCGCAAAGGCCTCCTTGGTCGACACGAAGACGTTGGGCTTCACCACTATCACGCCATAGTCTTTCAGCGAGAGGGGGATGGGCGAGAAGAGGTTGCCGATGCCTTCGGCATATACCGGCACATTCCGGACGAAGAAGGCACAGTCGGCTCCCAGCTTGGCGGCATGCGCCTCCAGTGTTTCTGCGGAGAGTCCCAGTGCATATTGTTCGTTGAGCAGGCGGAGCATAAAGGCCGCGTCGGCCGAGCCTCCGCCCAGTCCGGCACCTGAAGGGATGTGCTTATACAAATGGATGTCTACGGGTGGTAGCCGGTGCTCCTTACTCAGCAGGCGATAGGCTTTTACCACGAGGTTCTCTTCCGGCAGTCCGGCTACCTCCATGCCGTATGGATGCAAACGTATGTCATCGTTGTTGGCAGACGTAGCGTCGACCACCTCCAGCGCGTCGGTCAAGCCGTCTATGGGGTAGAACACTGTTTCAAGATTGTGGTATCCGTCGGGGCGTTTCTCGGTGATGGAAAGCCCCAAATTTATCTTAGCGTTTGGGAATACAAGCATAATGGCTTCGTTACGTTTAAAAAACATTAAAAAGGCGCGGCAAATTTAGTAAATATCTGTCGATTAAGCTCTATTTATTATAAAGAGTTTGGTATTGATCCCTGTGTCCTGTTGTGTGCTAATGTAGAGAAAGCTAATGCAATGAAGGTACCAAGGCCTGAACCGGTAAGAAGAACGTTATATATAATTTAAAGAAAAAAACGATGAAAAAGGGATTATTGTTGTTGCTGACATTGGTAATGTCATCAACCTGTCTGCTTGCGCAGCAGAAAGAAAATCGCGATGCCAAAGGAAACATTCTCCGTGGTCCTTACGAGACGAATAGTTTTTGGAGCAATTGGTTTATTGGTGTCGGTGGTGGAGTGAACGTGTACGAAGGAGAGCACAACAGCAAGGCCTCCTTTGGTAAACGTTTGGCTCCCACGCTTGACGTCACCGTCGGCAAATGGCTTACTCCCGAGTATGGGGTTCGCTTGCAGTACAATGGTTTGAGTTCCAAAGGGATTACCTATCCGGGTGAACTTTATGCAGAGAAAGAGATGTACGATGCCACGTACGCCAAACAAAAGTTCAACTACTTCAACTTCCACACCGACTTTATGTGGAACCTCTCCAACGCCTTCTTTGGTTTCAATGAGAAGCGCGTATGGAATTTCACCCCCTTCCTGGGCTTTGGTTGGGCACGCTCCTCGGCCAACGACCTGAAGGATAACGAGATGTCCGCTGCCTTTGGTGTGCTGAATACCTTCCGGTTGGGCAAACGGGTCGACCTCACGTTGGAGGCTCGCCAGCTCATCGTCAACCAGCGCTTCGACAAGGAAGTGGGCGACAGCCGTGGCGAAGGTATGACTTCCCTCACGCTGGGCCTGAGCGTTAAGCTGGGCAAGACACGTTGGGAACGTGTACAGAAGATTGACCCCGAAGCCGAGGCACTGATGCAGAAACGTTTGCAACGTCTTGCTGAACGCAACAACCGTCTGTCTGGCGAGAACGAACGTTTGATGGGTGAGTTGAAGGACGCTCGGAACCAAAAGCCCGAGACCATCGTGAAATCTAAATATACCGCCGTTCCCTCTGCCTTCTTCTTCAACATTGGGGAGTCTACCCTGACCGACAAGGAACTGGTAAACCTCGATTTCTTCGTGAAAAAGGCTCTTGAGCTGGATAAGGACGCTAAGTTTACCCTCGTTGGTTCGGCCGATAAGGGGACGGGTAGTGAGGCTCGCAACAAGACCTTGAGCGAACAGCGTGTGGATTACGTTTACAACCTGCTGGTGAAGAAATACGGCATTTCCGAAGACCGTCTCGTCAAGATGCCCAAAGGCGATACGGACAACCGCTTCGAGAAGCCCGAGTTGAACCGGGTAGTGATTCTGACAAAGTAACCCTTGTGTCGAACCATATTAAGTAAGCGGCCAACCCTATCCCCTGCTTTGGGCAAATATAGGGTTACCGTTGCCGATTACCCATAAAGAAAGGCGTCCACGGACAAACTCTGTCCGTGGACGCCTTTCTTTATGGGTGTTTTCTCACTCGTATGTAGGCTATTATATGATTCAACGTTCTGTTAATAAAGTCCAAAACGAGTCTTTGCTATTTAACTTCCTTCGTTTCCGGCGTTCTAACCTAACAAAGCCACAGAAAAAGAACGAACGAATGGTAAACGAAGAACAAATCCGGAACGCTTGTGCCGCCAACATTGAACGAGGATTCAAGATGTTGATGGATGCTTTTCAAGAACCCATCTACAACTATATTCGTAGGGTGGTTGTGTCGCACGAAGACGCGGAAGATGTCTTTCAAGAGGTCTTTGTCCGGGTGTTCAGGCACATCGAACAGTTTCGGAGTGAAAGTTCCCTCTCGACGTGGATTTACCGTATCGCTACCAACGAGAGCCTGCGCTGGCTCAACAGGCGGGCGAAGGAGGAGAGTGCTTCTTCCCTCCCCGAAGAGACGCAGCAGGAGTTGCTTGGCAAGCTACAAAGTTCGGAGTACGTGGACTACGAAGACGGCTTGGCGGTAAAGTTCCAGGAAGCCATCCTCACGTTGCCCGAAAAGCAGCGGTTGGTATTCAACCTTCGCTATTACGATGAGTTGGAGTACGAGGAGATAGCCCGGATATTGGGTGCGAAGGTGGAGACGCTGAAAGTGAACTACCACTATGCCAAGGAGAAGATTAAGGAACAATTGATGAAGTGATAAACGATAGACAGGAGGAAGATGATGAAAGCGGATTTTGATTTCGATGAGATAGGTAAACGTACTCCCTACCGCACCCCCAACGGGTTCTTTGAGGAGGCGCAGCGCCAAGTGATGGAACGTGTGGGCATCCACCGGAGGTACCCTCGACTATCGAGGTTGAAACTGGTAGTGCTCACGGCCTTGGCTACGGCGGCTATCGTGTCGGGCTTGATGCTGGTTCCCATGGTGTTACAGGGCACATCCGGACAGGACGACGGAGCTACCCGTATGCTGGCGGACGAAGGAACGCAAGGTACCGATGCGTCGGACGCGTGGATACAGAGCCTGTCGGACGAGCAACTATCCGAGTTGCTCAGCCTCTCCGACAACGACCTGTTCTTGAATTAGTTAGATTATTTATTCATAAAGGTAAGAAGACAATGTTGAAAGGAAAAGTAATGTTCGTACTGATGGCCGCCCTCATGATGGGGAGCCAGATGAGCCTCTCCGCTCAAGAACAGAAAAAGGAGAATGCACCTAAGCATCAACGCCCCACACAGGAGCAGATAGCACAGATGCAGACCAACCAGATGGTACGCACGCTGATGCTCGACGATGCCACTACGGCCAAGTTTACCCCGCTGTACCAGGCCTATCTGAAAGAATTGCGCGACGCCCGTATGGCTGGCCGCAAGCAATGGATGGAGCAACGTAAGGCAGGCAAGGATCAAGGTACAGATGCCACGGCACGGAAGCAACAGCCGAAGGCGGGCATGACCGACGCACAAATAGCGGCCATGATAAAGAACCGGTTTGCTCAGAGCCGTAAGCTGCTCGACATCCGCGAGAAGTACTACGCCGACTTTAGCAAGATGCTTTCGCAGAAGCAGATACTGAAGATGTACGAGCTGGAGAAGAACAATGTAGGCAAGATGCGCCGTGAGTTCGACCGCCGCAAAGGGATGCGTGACAGGCAAGGCATGACGGGCCAGTATCATTTTGTGCCCAACCGTGCGCATGGTTCGCACAAATGACCGGTTATTCCACGCTCCTTAGCCAAGCAATCTCCTCGGCCCATTTGCTCTCGTCGGGGGTCTCGAGGATGATAGGCATGTTGTCGAAGCGGGCGTCTTGCATCATCCGTTCAAAGAAGGCATCGCCGATGAATCCTTCGTGCAGGCTGTGGTGACGGTCTACGCGGCTGCCCAGCTCCTTCTTCGAACCGTTGAGATGGATGCCGCGGAGGAAAGTGAAGCCTACCGTGCGGTCGAAGTCGTCGAACACCTCGTCGTAATGTTCCTGGAAGTCGTAGCCGGCGGTAAAGGTATGGCAGGTGTCGAGGCAGACACCCACGCGGCTCTTATCCTCTACCCGGTCGATGATGTAGCGTAACTGGCCAAACTCGAAGCCGAGGTTGGTGCCCTGTCCGGCGGTATTCTCAATGACGGCCGTCACCCCTTGCGTCTGTTGCAAGGCGAGGTTGATGCTCTCGGCGATGCGTGCCAGACACTCTTCTACGGAGATTTTCTTCAGGTGGCTGCCGGGGTGGAAGTTGAGCAGTGTCAATCCCAGTTGCTCACAGCGTTGCATCTCGTCGAGGAACGCGGCTCGGCTCTTGGCCAGTCCTTCCTCCTCGGGATGCCCGAGGTTGATGAGGTAGCTGTCGTGCGGCAGTATCTGTTGTGGCCCGAAGCCGTATTTCCGGCAGTTCTCCTTGAAGAGGCGGACACTCTCCTCGGTGAGCGGCTTGCTCACCCATTGGCGTTGGTTCTTGGTGAAGAGGGCGAAGGCGTTCGCCCCGATGGCGTGCGCGTTGATGGGGGCCGTTTCTACGCCGCCCGACGCGCTTACATGTGCTCCGATATATTTCATAATGCGTAATCTCTATGATGTGAGGTTGCAAATTTAGCTAAAAAAGAGCGGAGAGGTGCAGGGCGTTTGGTTGTTTTTTCTTTCATTTGCAGAAAGAATAGGGCTATGGCAATGAAAAAACGGACCGATAAGGAGTGGCTGGAGGCGTTTGCGGCCGATAAGGAGAGGGCTTTTCGGGCTTTCTTCGACTACTATTACGTCCGTTTGTGCATGTATGCGGTGCAGCTCACGGACGACTTCTCGGAGTCCGAAGACATCGTGCAGAGTTTCTTCATCACGTTTTGGGAGCAAGAGTTGTTTCGCCGGGTGACGGTGAGCCTGCGCAACTATGCCTATCTCAGCGTCCGTCACGCCGCCCTGAGATACTTGGAGAAGAGCGCCCGGTTGCCGTTGGAAGAGGCATTGGCCGACGACGAGTACCTCTACGTATGCGAGGAGATGGGCGTCTCTGAACGCGAAGCCAAAGAACAAGAACTACGCAAGGCACTGGACGAGTTGCCCGAGCAGGAACGCAACGTCCTGCGCCACGTGGTGGTGGAGAGCAAAAGCTACAAAGAAGCCGCTGCCGAGCTGGACATCAGTGTCAATACCCTCAAAACCCATCTGTCGAGAGCCTTAAAACGGCTACGCGAGAACAAAAAGCTGCTTCTGCTGTTGATGCTGTTGCAATGAGTAGATAGAAAAGTGGTGGCATCTTGTCACCCATTTCGCCCTTTGGGTGCTCATTAAGACAAAAGCATCAATAGACGATGGATTGGTATAAGCTGAAAAGAATGAATGACTTCGCGGCTGGGTGCGATACCGAAGCGGCGTGGAGACAGGTGTGGGGCCGCATTGAGCGACGCTCACGGATGCGTCTTTACCGGCGATGGGCAGGTGTGGCTGCTGTGTTGGCCGTGGCCGTGGGTGCCGGTTGGTGGTACCTGCGCACGCCAGTGCCCCCACGCTTTGATGAGCGGGGACGGCAGGAGGCGACACTTACTACCGCTGGTCAGGAACGCTATATGCTCTATGCCGGTACCAATACCGTGATAGGGACCGACCAAGGCTTGCGGCTGGCGTGGAGCACCCATGGTGAGCTGGACTACCAAGCGCGGCAGCCACAAGCCGACACGCTCAAGGACGTAGGCCGCCATCGGTTGGAGGTGCCCCGGGGCGGAGAGTATAAGTTGCTGCTGGCCGACGGGACACGTATCCACCTCAATGCCGAGAGTCGGCTCTCCTATCCACCTGTGTTTGTCGGCAGTCGTCGGGAGGTGTCCCTGCAAGGTGGCGAGGGATTCTTCGAGGTGGCCAAAGACCCCACCCATCCCTTTATAGTACACACTGCCCAGGCCGACATTGAGGTGTTGGGCACCCGTTTTAACGTGTCGGCTTATGAGGCCGATAGGGTAGTGGTGACCTTGGAAGAAGGGTCTGTACGCCTCACGGCCGGAACGGACACTCGGCTATTGGTACCTGGTCAGCAAGGAGTAGTGACCCGTGGCACCATTGCGGTGGACGCGGTGAACGTGCGCAACTACACCTCTTGGGCTACGGGCGTGTACGAGTACGAGGAGACCACGCTGGCTGCCATCGCACAGCAACTATCGCGTTGGTACGATGTGGACATCAACTTCGCCAACCCTGCCCTTGGCCGACGGCGGTTTGCCGGGGTCATCTTCCGCGACCAGCCTTTGCAGCAAGCGGTGGACATTCTCTCGAAGGTGTCCGACGTGCGGTTCGTGAAGCGAGGGGAGACAATAGTGATAGAAGAACGAAAATGAACGCCTAAAGATATAGATACATGAAGAATCTCTGGATGAAGAAAACGTGTTTGGTAGGTGGGTTGCTGCTCTTGTGCGTCTGCTCGCATCGAGTGGACGCGCAGGAGCAGGCACTCGCTTCGCAGATGACCATTGAGGTGAAGAACGTGCCGGTGCGTACGGCCTTGGAGAAGATAAGGCAGTCGGCCGGCCTGCATTTCGTCTACGAAGAAGAGGCTATCAGCCGTAGCCTGCGTGTCTCCCTCTCGTACCCCAAGCCTACGGCTACGGACATCGTGCTTGACGACCTGTGCCGACAGGCCAGTCTCAAGCACGAGCGGCAGGGAGGAGCCATCTTGCTCTATCCGCTTCGCCGAACCTCTTTCGAGTTGCATGTCACCCTTTCCGATAAGGAGAGCCGGGAACCGCTGATGATGGCTACCTGCGTGCTGAAGCCGCTGGGCGCTTATGCCGCCACCGATGCGTCCGGAAAAGCTACCCTGCATAACATCCCCGCCGGACGGTACACGCTCGACATCTCCTACGTGGGCTATGAGCCGGTACATCGCTCCGTGCTGGTGGTAGGGACTGACGTAGACCTGCGTATCCCCATGCAACCCTCCTCACTGGCGCTGAAAGAGGTCGTCGTGGTGGCCCGGCAGAACGTGGCGGGCGAGTCCACCGGCTCCATTATCGGCCGGCAGGCCATCGACCACCTGCAGGCCATGAGCCTCGACGACGTGATGCAGCTGGTGCCGGGAGCGCTGATGAAGAACACCGACCTCACCTCGCAGTCCAACGTGCAGATACGCACGCTGGTGAACAACAATACCAACGCCTTCGGGGCCAGTGTCGTCATGGATGGCGTGCCCATGTCCAACAACGGCACCCTCTCGCAAGGAGGCTTCTCCAACACCGCTTTTGTAGGTACCGACCTGCGTAACATCAGCGCCGATGACATTGAGTCGGTGGAGGTGGTGCGCGGCATCCCCTCGGCCGAGTACGGCGACCTCACTTCGGGGCTGGTCGTGGTGCACTCCAAGGTAGGCGAAACGCCGTGGCAGGCCAAGGCGAAGATCAACCCCGGCACCATGAACTACTCGCTGGGCAAAGGCTTGAGGCTGAAGCACGCCGGCATCCTCAACTTCAACCTCGACTATGCCAAGGCATGGGGCGACCCGCGACAGAAGACGAAATCCTTCAACCGCTACACCCTCTCCGCCGGTTATGGTTACGACTTCTCCCACAAGTGGCACACCACCACCAAGCTGCGCTACGTGCTGGCCAAAGACTGGAACGGCAACGACCCCGATGCCATCGACGACGGCACCTATACCCGCAACAACAACTCCATGTTCTCGCTCACCCACAACGGCAAGGTGGCGCTCAACCGCCTGCTGGCCCGTACGCTGACCTACACGTTGGGACTCAGCTTCACCGACACGCAGATGAAGAAGACAGCCATCGTGCCCAACTCGTCGGGCCTGCTGCCCATCCTCACCGCCACGCAGAGTGGCTACTACACCGTACCCTTCGAGCAGGCCTCCTACGAGGCCTCGGGCGGTTCGGTGAGCAAGCCCGGCAGCGTATATGCCAAGCTCACCAACGCCTTCTTCGTGAAGGGCGGCCCCACGTACCAGAACTTCAAGATGGGACTGGAGTACCACTACGACTGGAACCATGCCCGCGGCTACTACAACGTGGACGAGCGTTACCCGCTCCGCCCCAACAACAGTGGGCGGCCCCGCCCTTTCTACGACATCCCCGGCGTGCACCAGATGGCCGCCTACGTGGAGGACAACTTCCGCTGGGAGCTGGCCGAGCACCGCTCGCTGCGCATACAGCTGGGTGCCCGCTTCACCGCCTTGCAGCCGTGGGCCGATGAGGCTACCTTCGCCCTCTCGCCCCGTATCAACGCCTCCTTCGCCGCCAACAAGTGGCTCAATATCCGCGGTGGCTTCGGACTGAACTCCAAAACACCGGGGCTGGACTACCTCTACCCCGACAAAAAGTACACCGACCGGGTGGCAGCCAACTACATGCCACAGGACGACAAGGCGGCCCAGCTGCTCCTCTATCACACCCAAGTGTACGACACACAGCGCACCCGCGGGCTGAAGAACGCCACCAACCGGCGGCTGGAGCTGGGCTTCGACATCAAGCTGCCTCACGGACGCAAGCTGAGCTTCATAGGCTACCACGACCGGACGGCCAACGGCTTCGGCAACGCCACCGAGTACTATACCTACGAGGCTGACTTCTTCTCGCAGCAGCAGGGACTGATAATCACCCCCGGAGCGGCTACGCAGGTGGACTGGAACAATCCTGCCCGCCGCGACATCGTATTCGCCACCACCGGCAAGATAGGTAACACCAACGTCTCCATCAACAAAGGGGTGGAGATGGACTGCGACCTGGGCGAGATTCCCGCCATTCATACCTCGTTCTACCTCACCGGGGCCTACCAGCAGACGCAGACCTACTCCAAGGACCTGAACGCTTCCGACCCCGTAGACCTCCCCACGGAGTATGCCGTGGCCAACACCACGCCCTTCAAGATAGTCTACCCCTCGAGTTTGCAGAAGAGTACCTACCGCCGATTCATGAACACCTTGCGGGTGGTGACCAACATCCCCGCCTTGCGCATGGTGGCCTCCTTCGCGGGGCAGGCCGTCTGGTACAACTACTCCTTCAGCGACAACCCGCCGATGGACCCTATCGGCTGGATTGATACCGACCTGACGTACCACGACATCACCCCCGCCATGCTGGCCGACAAGGATTACACCATCAAGGGTGTGTCGCTACAGAGCCAACGGAAAAATCCGCGTGACAACGTGCCTACCAAAGCTCCCATCACCTGGCTCATCTCGGGCCGGCTCACCAAGGAGTTGGGCAACGTGGGTGGCCTGTCGTTCTACGCCAACAACCTACTCTTCTACGAACCCTACCGGAGCAGCTCTACCTCCACCACGCTCACGCAGCGCAACACGGGGAGCTTCAGCTTTGGGGTCGAATTATTTTTCAACTTCTAACGAATAACCATATCAGTAAACAATAACGTGTGTTATGAACAGAACAATCTCTTTGATAGGAACCATGGCCGTCGCCGCCCTGCTGGCGATGACGACCTCTTGCTCGTCCAATGACGAGGGAACGCAGGTCGTGAGCCTGCAAGTACAAGTACTCTTGCCCCAAGGCTTCTCGGGTGGCGGCAATGCCGGACAAACGGTGGTACTCGCCAAGGGTGCCCAGACGCAAACGGCCGTCACCAACGACCAGGGAGTAGCCACCTTCGAGGGCGTCATCCCCGATGTGTACGACATCAGCACCTCGTGGGAAATCACCCCTGACGAATACGAGGCAGCCACCGGACTGGAGGTGCAGAACGAGAACTACACCCTCTCGGGCAGCCTGATGAAGCAGACCATCGCCGCGCCCGTCAGTCTCACCTTACAGACGAGTGCCGCCGTCAACCAGTCGCTCCTCATCAGCAAGGTGTACTATGCCGGTAGCAAGGACAACAATAATAAGAACTACCTGGCCGGCAAGTACATTGAGTTCTACAACAACTCCGACAAGCCGGTCGACGTGGCGGGTCTGTACTTCGGGTTGGTAGAGTCCAACAGCACGCCGGCCTACATGCTGAATACCACCCCCGACTACCTCTACCTGAAGCAAATCTTCCGTTTCCCCGCCGACAAAAGTACGATGGTACAGCCCGGCGGTACGCTCTTGGTGTGCAACAGTGCCATCGACCATACGGCCTTCGCACCGAATGAGAAGGACCTCTCCAAGGCCGACTTTGAGGCGAAGGACACTAAGAATACCAACAACCCGAATGTGCCGGCGCTCACGCGCATCTCCACGGTCTTCCCCACTCTTCTTTCTATGAACTTGGTGCAGTCGGGACCTTGCGGCATTGTGCTCTTCCGCACCACCGAAGATCCTACGACGTGGGAAGAGGTGTATAGCGATGGAAAATCTTCTGGAACTCAGAGCATAAAGATGCCCATCAAGTACGTGATGGACGGCGTGGAGATACTGAAGTATGCCACCACAGGCGTGGATACCAGCGTGAAGCGACTGTACGACTACATCGACGCGGGCTACATCACCAACGATGCCACGAACGGGTACAACGGCAAGACCGTCTACCGCAAGATAGCCAAGACCACCGACGACGGGCGCATCGTCCTGCAAGACACCAACAACAGCAGCAACGACTTCGCCCTCACCGACAACATCGACCTTGGCAAGTACGTGCCTAACGACTAAAAAACAAGAGAACATCAGCTATGAACCAACGACGGATGATGACAGGCTTGCTCTGTCTGCTCCCAGCTCTCCTTGCGGCGCAGCAGCCCCGGGAGTTGCAGACGAAGGGGAAGTACGAGTACGAGGATGCCACACAGCTCTGGAGGTCGACCCTCAACCCGGCCGGCCTCTCACGCGATGGCTCCGCCGACCGGGGTGTCAGCTACTTTGAGCTTTCCCGGCAAAGCGGAACATACCACCGGGTGCAGGAGGGCAATGCCGCCAACCAATTGCTCTTCCGCTCGGAACGCTACCAGAAGATAGGCAAGTACCTCTACGGCTACGGCAGCTTTACGTTCGACATGGGACGACAGTTTGGCCGCTCGTGGAGCGACGTGCTACGCAGCTACAACTCCAACCCTTACTTCTCGGGCAGCTCCGTGGCGGGCAAGTACGACTTTCAGGACTTCGACCTCACCGCCTCGCTGGCCACCGTACCCTTCGGACATTTCACCTACGGGGCACGGCTGGACTACAAGGTAGGCGACCTGTCGAGGCTGAAAGATCCGCGCTCGCGCACCAACCTGGCCGACTACCGCCTCACGCCCGCCGTCACCTACGCCTGGGGGCGGAGTGTCGCCGGCCTGAGCGGCCACTACCGTCGCCGTAAGGAGAAGATACCCAACATCACCACCGTGCAGACCGACCCCAACCTGATGTACTACACCTATACCGGGATGGAGAACACCGTAGGGGCCGTAGGAGCCTACTCCTCCTTCGAGCGGGAGTTCGTGCGGCATGAGTTTGGCGGCGAGCTGTCGTACAGCTATCGCGACACCAAGCTCCACTCGCTCACCACGCTTACCTATGCCAAGGCGCACGAAGACGTGTCTGGCGACATCATGTACCAGCCCGGCAAGTACTTCGATACGCAGCTTCGCCTCCTGTCGCAGAACCGCCTGCAGGCGGGCCACCTGCTGCACACGCTCGACCTCTCCGCGGGGCACGAGCAAGGCTATGCCGACGAGTACAAACAGGAGAAGGTGACGGAGAAAGACCCGATCACCGGCATTGAGTCGAGCTACTGGCATACGCTGATAACCTATAATAAGAGGTATAAGGTGACGCTCACCGATGCCGACCTGCACTACCGCTTGCTATGGACTGGTGCCCAAGCCTCCGAGATTACGGCTTATGCCGGCCTGCGGGGTACGTTTGGCAGCGCGGAGAACAAGTACACATTGCCGCTCTCCACGCTGAAGTACAGTCGGGCTACCGGACTGCTGGAAGGAGGGTACGCCTTCTTCCGCCGGCAGAGCCGGGCGTTGTGGGTAGAGGCTTCGGCAGGCTATAGCGCTTCGCTCTCCTCCTCGCTCCGGCTGGCCGATGCCA
>JAISIX010000022.1 GCA_031261805.1 Mediterranea sp. (in: CFB group bacteria) | reverse complement strand
CCACGTGGCGGTCCATCATCTCGCCAGTCGTCTGGTTGTTGGAACGCTCGTCGTAAAGGTTGCGTTGCCTGCCCACCAGCATCACCGGTTTTAGCTCTTTGAGCCGTCCCGTGCTGTCGTAAATCACCGGCGTGAGCAACAGTCGGTAGCTCGAAGCCAAGTCTATGTGACTGATGGTGAACGATACGATCATTTGGTCGCTCTGCTTCCCCACGCGTATGTTGTCAACCTTCAGGTTGTAATCTTTGGCCATGGCCTGAAACGTAGTGAAAAGCAGCAACGTATAGAGTATCATGTATCTTTTCATCTTCCTATCTCCTCCCTTATTTAATCAGATATATCAATGAAATGCCCGCTTTGGTAGGGGCTATGAAGGTGCGTTTTTGGTTCTCCTCCCGGCATTGTCCGCAGTTGTCCCCGTTGTACTTATCGTACTTCATGAAGCCCACGCCCACACCGATGTTGAACTCCATGCTCCAGTGCTTGCTCCACATCCAGTGGTAGCCATAGTCGATGCCACCGCCAATCACATCGCCGCGGTAACGGTATTGGTCGGCATCCTTCTCCAGCACCAACGGGATGTTGTACCCCGAGATGTTGTAGTGTCCGCCAAAGGCGTGGACACCCAGGAAGTGGCCATGGAAGCGTTCACAAAGCCAATAGCGATACTCCAACCCTACCAGCCAGTGGTTAAGTTTCTTGTTGTTGTCCTTCTTGCCGTCGGAGTTCCACGGGTTGTAGCTGCCCGTGAGGAGCAGGGTGGAACGGCGGGCGATACCCACTTCGATGCCGAGGTTGGGGGTAAGGGCGGCAATGTCGTACAATAGGTTGGTACGTAGTGCTACCCTGGGGAACTTCGTCTGCAATGGAGGCGCAGGTTTGTGTACTTTCTGCAGATAAGCCGTGTTGAGCACCGGCTCATCGGGATAGTCGGTAGCATAGTCGGTCCGCTTCTTCGTCCGCAGCACGTATGCCAAGCTATCTACGTTGATTGGCTCATGGCGCACGGTATCGTACACGACATGCTCGGGCGGCTTCGGCACCGGTTTGTAGATAAGGATATGGCGCCCCTGGAAGCGGAATTCCTTCTGCGAGCCTACCAACAGCTCTGTAAGCGCTTTTGACAGGGGTAACTTCTGGCTACTCAGCCCTACTTGTGCCTCAGCGTTGAACGACTCGCCCGAGGCTACGGAAATTAGATAACGCGTCTGCTTTTGTATCACCACAAAAGCGTCTTCGATGGTCATCACACGACTTGGGAATGTAATCTGTTCCTGCTGGGCCGACAACGGCATAGCAGCGCCGCATACGAAGGCCCAAACAAGCACCGCTCTTACCAGTGTCATGTTGGCACGAATGGATATTTTCATCTCATCAAATTTCATTAAAAACACTCTATATATATTTTAGGTATCTATCTCAAAGGAAGAATGTGTACTGTTACGGTATTGCCATCGGCTTTGTCTATTGTGTACGAGAAGCTGCCGGTTATCACCGACATCATTGACAGCAGGTCGTCCAACCCCACGGTGCTCTCGAAGTTCACTGTCAGCAAGGTATCTTCGGCCCTTAGCTCCATCTCTGGAGCGCCGTACTCCACACGCACACCGTAGTGACGCTCTATCCACCCCATCATGTGTTGCAGAGAGACATTCTGCATGCTCACCGTGTCGGACAGCTTCGGACGTTCTATCTCGTGCACCCGTGTCCGTCCGCTCTCCTTGTCGTAGAACAGTTCCTGCCCACCCACCAACTTGTACAAGTTGCCGCGGGCGCAGGTTACATCCAGCCCTCCTTCGTAGAGCGAAACCAGCACATAATGCGCCTTCTCGTAGGCCTTCACGTTGAAGTCCGTGCCCGTGGCCACTACCGAGATGCCACCCGCGCGGACGGTGAAAGGAGCCTTGTTAGGCTGCTTGTACACTTTGAAGCGCGCCTCGCCCGTGAGCGAAATAACACGGTTGCTCGAGAAGTTCTTTTCGTACTCCAGCCGTGAGTTCTCCTGTACAGAGATGCTTGAGCTATCGGGCAAGAGCAACTTCTGGTCGTTCTTCGCCACCACCTTCACCCATTCCTGCTTGGCAGGAACAGGCGATACGATAGTAGATACGGCCGTGGTTTTTACCACATTGGCTACCCCACCGTCCGTCTCGTTCTGTGTCAGCAGATACCATCCGCCACCACCTACGATAAGCAGGGGCACCACCACCGCAGCAGTTCGTAGCCATTGCCGCATGGGCCGGTGACGCCTGCGTGCCGCCTCAACGGGAGACAATGCCGGTGTGGGATGGTTGATACCAAGCCTCTCGGCCAAAGCGTCGTAAGAGCGGTACACCTCTTCATCAGGATTCTCATCGGGCACTACTGTCTGCTTGAACAGCTTCTCGAGCACCTTAGAGACCTCTTTTCGATGAGCGTTGCGGGCAAACCACGAACGAAAAGAAGCCCGTAAGCGACCTTCCTTCTCCGAATCCAACGAGAAATAGTTCTCGAAGATCTTCTTGATTTGATGTTCTTTTGTCACCCTCATAGGATAATTACTTTTAGCATTTACGTATAGAGTGTTTTGGACAACTATACTCATGCAAGATTTGCGCTCTTACATAAAGAATACAAGTTGTCCTGCCGTTTATATCAATAGCAAGAGGAAAAAATATATTTTAAGCATATCGGGCGAATCATCCGCTTTAAGTTGTTCCATGATATCGCGTCGGGCACGTGCCAAATGGTTGGCCACGTTTTCTTTAGAGATGTGGAGTTGGGACGCAATCTCCTCGTTGTTCAACCCCTCGTTCTGCCGCATCTCGAACACCCGCCGGCGCATGAAGGGCATGTGATGGACCGTGAGATCAACCAAGAGTTGCGTCTCTTGCGCTATCAGCTCGTCATCTACTTGTCCGCCCTCCTGCTCACCTACCAAGGTAGCTTCGGTGGCATAACGCTCCTCTACCTGGCAGTGCGCAAAAAGGTTGACCACCTTGTTACGGGCAATCCTATAAATGAAACTGCGCAGATCCTTGTCGGCATCCAGCTTCTCTCTATTTTCCCACAAAGCAATAAAGGTTTCTTGCGCAATGTCATGCGCTTCATCTTCCGATTTGACAAGCAAATACAGGAAGTTTTCCAACGGCACTTTCAAATGAACGTATATCTCCTTGAAGACATCGGTATCTCCGAGCCTCAGAGCTTCAATAGCCTCGCTACCGAAAAGCCGCTTTTGACAGACTGAGCGTGCCGCATGGGGGGCAGCTACGTTTTTTTTTTCAGTTAGGTTCAATCTCATATCTTTTAGCCTCTCTCTTTACTATATCAACCACTACAACGCAATCCGCAACAGGGGAGAACTATATTCCCTCTCTTTTTTTTCAGTTCTTTTCTCGGCGCAAAAATAGATATATTTAGCTAACAACCTTATAATGGGATGCTTTTCATCCCCATCTTTTAACAAACATTCATGATTTGACACTATCGGGCAGCTACTCAAATTGGAGTCAATGGACATGATTGAGCGCATGGACATACGCTCGTGAGCCGATGGGCATGCGCGGACGAGCGCATGGGCACGCTCTCAAAATGTCCGACGGAGCCTCTCCTACCCTGCCCAGTTTTCCCGGTCTAAGTTGCGGTAACTGATGGCTTCGCCAAGATGCTCGGAGCGTATCTGTTCGCAGGCGTCTAGGTCGGCTATGGTGCGGGCCACCTTGAGGATGCGGTCGTAAGCGCGGGCGGAGAGATTGAGGCGTTCCATGGCGGTCTTCAGGCGGAGGAGTCCAGCCTCATCGGGACGGGCATAGCGGTCGAGCAGCTTGCTGTTCATCTGGGCGTTGCAGTAGATGCCGGGGAGGTCGGCGTAACGCTGCTCCTGCAGCTGGCGGGCCTTGACGACCCGCTCGCGGATAGTGGCGCTTGGCTCGCCCCGTCGCTGGTCGGACATCTTGTCGAAGGGGACGGGGATGATTTCTATCTGTATGTCGATGCGGTCGAGCAATGGACCGGAGATTTTGTTGAGGTACTTCTGCACCTGCCCGGGCGTGCAGACACAGGGTTTGGTGGGATGGTTGTAGTATCCACAGGGACAGGGATTCATGGAGGCTACGAGGGTGAAGCTGGCGGGATAGTCGATGGTACCCCGCACACGGGAGATGGTGATACGGCGGTCTTCGAGCGGCTGGCGCAACACCTCGAGCACGCTCCGGCTGAACTCGGGCAGCTCGTCCATAAAAAGGATGCCGTTGTGCGCCAGGCTTATCTCGCCGGGCTGAGGGTAGTTGCCACCTCCCACCAACGCCGTCTGTGAGATGGTGTGGTGCGGGTCGCGAAAGGGACGTTGGGTGATGAGCGAGGTGCCACTCCCCAGCTTGCCGGCCACGGAGTGTATCTTGGTGGTCTCGAGGCTCTCGCCCAACGAGAGGGGCGGCAGGATGGAGGGCAGGCGTTTGGCCATCATGGACTTGCCACTACCGGGGGCACCCACCATGATGAGGTTGTGTCCGCCGGCCGCCGCCACCTCAAGCGCCCGTTTCACGTTCTCCTGCCCTTTCACGTCGGCAAAGTCGTATTCGAAGTGGCTCTGACGGGCGTAAAACTCCTCGCGGGTGTTGACGAGGGTAGGCTCCAACTCACGTTTGCCGTCGAAGAAGTCGATGACCTCGCGGATGTTGCTCACGCCATATACGTTGAGCTGGTTCACCACGGCTGCCTCGCAGGCGTTCTGGTGGGGGATGATGAGTCCGTCGAAGCCATCCTCACGGGCTTTGATGGCGATGGGCAACGCTCCCTTGATGGGGTATATGGCACCGTCGAGACCCAGCTCGCCCATGAGCAGGTAACGGTCCAACTTCCCAGTGTTAATCTTCTCGTCGGCTCCCAAGAGACCGATGGCGAGTGGGAGGTCGTAGGCGGAGCCTTCCTTGCGGATGTCGGCCGGAGCCATATTGACCACCAGGCCGCCGACGGGCATCTTGTAGCCGTTGACCTGCAAGGCGGAGACGATGCGTTGGTGGCTCTCCTTCACGGCGGAGTCGGGCAGGCCGACGAGATGGAACATACAGCCTCGCGAGCTGTTTACTTCAATGGTGATAAGGGTGGCGTCGATTCCTTGAACCGCAGCGCCAAATACTTTGACAAGCATGGTAGATGTCGGGTTTAATGGGGTTAAGTTAATCGGGTTATTGTAAGTTGGTGGAGTGGGAGCTATTTCTTCCTTCGGCTCCTCTCCAAGTGTTTGGCCCGCTCTTCGGCGGCGGTCACCACCTCTTTTATCTTGGTAGTGAGCGCTTCGCCGTGCAAGTCACGAGCCAGTATTTGGCCTTCGGGCGAGATGAGGAAATTGGCCGGTAGCCGGCTGATGGCGTACTGCTTGGCCACTTCGGAGTTGAAGCCGCCGAAGTCGCACGCCTGCTCCCAACTGAGCGTGTCGCGCTTGATGGCTCCTTTCCAAGCCTGTGGGTCGATGTCGAGCGAAATGCCCAGCAGGGCAAAATACTTGTTTTTCTTGTATTTCCTGTAGAGGGCGCGCAGCTCCTGGTTGACCGTGGCATTGGCGAGGCTATCGTCCCACGAGGCCCAGAAACTGACGAGCAGGTTCTTCTGCTTGAAGTCTTCGGAGGTGCGGTTGATTTTCTCCCCTTTGGTGTTGGGCAGGTTGAAGTAGGGAGCGTACTTGCCCACCTCAGCACGTTGTTGCTGAGCCATGTCATTGTTCAGCCGGTCCATGTATAGCTTGTCGTGCAGCACGCCGGTCATCTGCTCGGTAAGCCGTTTGATGTGGGCAAAGTCGGGTGCGGGTTGCTGCACGAAGTATTTGTCGAGCAGGTAGAGACCCACGAGCGAGGAGGGATGGCGTGCGACAAAGCTGTCCACCTGTTCTTGCACGGCTCTCTCCCTGTCCGGGAGCGGGAGTGAGTCCAACCCCGCGATGGTGCGTTGGAAGTGGGTAAACTCCTCGTTGCAGCTGTTGCCCTTGATGTCCAGCGCTTCCAGCCGGGCGGTGTCGCCCTTTATGGTGATGCGGTTTCCCTTGTCGAGGTAGAGCGGATACTCTATCTCGCCGCGGATAAGCAGGTAAGCGGGGGTAAGGGTGTCGATGGTGAGGGTGTAGGCAAACTTGTTGTCTTTCACCGGGATGGTATCAATTCGGTCGCGCACCTCGTCCATACCGTAGAGGTAGAGTGTGTCGGTGCCCAGTCCCTGGATGGTTCCGGTAAGGGTCGTGTCGGGTGAAGTTTTCTTCTTGCAACCGGCCAGACTGAGAATAGCGAGAAGTAAAATGCAGCCTTTCTTCATTGCGGTAGTTTTCTTTGGGGGCGAAAGTACCACTTTTTTCTGACAGTCGAAAGCTTACGGGCGTTTTTGTGCTGCCGGGACCCCTATAAGGGCAGATTTCGCCCGACGGACCAAGCACTACGAATGATAGGCTACCAGCCCATCCATCGGGTTTTGGCACACTTTCCCTATCCGCACGCCAGTGGCCTCGGCGGCCTCCATCAGCTGCTTGGAGTAGCGGCTGGCTATGGAGCCGGTGAAGTGCGCCGGATACAGGGTGTATTCGTACTGCGTCACATTGCGCCGGAGGAAACGGACGAAGCCGCTACGTACCAGTTCCTCCAACTCGGGCACGTCGATGTGGCGGGCGATAAAGGGGGAAAGGCCAGCCAAGAAGCGGTTGGGGAAAGGTTGACGGTACACGCGGTCGAGGAGGATGGCCGCGGTGAGTTTGGTCTCCTCGTAGAAAGCATCTCGTAAGGAGGTGGGAAGCTGACCTTTCAGCACATCGCTTACTAACTGCTTGCCCAAGGCTGCCCCACTACCCTCGTCGCCTAAGATGAACCCAAGCGGCGGGACATGGGCCGCCACCTCCCGCCCATCATAATAGCAGGAGTTGGAACCGGTGCCAAGGATACAAGCAATGCCCGCCTCGTGACCACACAGGCTACGGGCAACTCCCAGCAGGTCGGACTCCACCTCGCAGTGCTGCACGGTGGGAAACGCCGACACGAGGAGATGCCGAAGGAGCGGTGCTTTCTCGGGCGTACAGCCGGCACCGTAGTAATGAATGGCGCTGATGCCGTCGGCTTCCGGTAGTTGTGGCAAGAGTGACTGGAGCAACTCGCACCGAATCTCCTCTTCCGTCTGGAAGAAGGGATTGATGCCCGGGGTGTACAGGCGCCGGAGAAGGGTGCCGTCGGCCACCAAGCTCCAGTCTGTTTTCGTAGAACCGCTATCTGCAATGAGTATCATCTCGTAGAATGTTTTTAGTTATACTTCTATCCTTTCCGCACAAACACCTCATCCATCCCCCTCCTGACCAACCATGCGGCCACAATGCCCGGCAGGGTACAGAGGCAGACCCACACGAAGAAGCCCGTGTAGCCCAGCTGTTCCTGTATCCATCCGGCAGCCATGCCGGGGAGCATCATGCCGAGGGCCATAAACCCGGTACCGATGGCATAGTGCGCCGTCTTATTGCATTCTCCTTTGGTCATATAAATTAGGTAGAGCATATAGGCCGTGAAACCGAAGCCGTAGCCCAGCTGCTCGATGGCCACGCAAAGAGAGACTACCAGTGGACTGGCAGGCAGGGCAGTGGCCAACCATACGTAGAGGAGGTCGGGCAGGTTGATGGCCAAGGCCATGGGGAACAGCCACTTCCTAAGACCATCGCGCGAGACCAAGAACCCGCCAATGATGCCACCAGCCAGCAAGGCGATGACACCGATGGTGCCATACACCATCCCGACGGTAGTGGTCGACAGCTCCAAGCCACCTTTCGCAACCTCGTCGAGCAGGAAGGGGGAGGCTATCTTGGCCAGTTGCGACTCGCCGAGCCGGTAGGTGAGCAGGAAGAAGAGCATCAAGCATATACGGGGCTTTTGGAAAAAGGAGGCGAAAGTACGGAAGAAGTCGGCAAAGAGCCTTGCCGACGAACGCCCCCGACGGCTGACATCAACCGCCGGACGTGGGAGGATGGCCCGATGGTAGAGCGTAAGGACAAGGAAGAGACCCGCCATGAGATAGAACACCAAGCTCCATGCCAAGGGGATGCTGCCTTGCGACACCTCGAGCCATCCCGCCAACATTACCAACACTCCTTGCCCGAAAACGTTGGCCAAACGATAGAACGTATTGCGGATACCCACGAAGAACGACTGCTCCTTGCCGGTCAGCGCCAGCATATAGAAACCGTCGGCTGCAATGTCGTGGGTGGCAGAGCTGAAAGCCATCAGCCAAAAGAAGGCAAGGGTGACCTGCACAAAATAGGTGGTGGGGATAAAGAACGCCACGCCGGCCAGCGAAGCGGCAATAAGGCCTTGGGTGACCACGACCCAGCCCCGCTTGGTACGCACCAGGTCGACATACGGACTCCACAGGGGCTTGACAACCCACGGCAGATAGAGCCACGAGGTGTAAAGGGCTATCTCGGCGTTCGACAACCCCAACCGCTTGTACATGATGACGGCGATGGTCATCACGGCTACATACGGCAGACCTTCGGCAAAGTAGAGGGTGGGTATCCAAGCCCAAGGGTTTCTCTTGATGGGGAGTGTCTTCATAGCATCTCATTCATGAGGGTTACGTATAGGACCGGGTCAGCTCGCTGCCGGGATAGTAGTGCGACAAGATGTCTCGGTAGCTATACCCCTGGCTGCCCATCACGGCGGCACCTATCTGGCAGAGTCCCACGCCATGCCCCCAGCCGGCACCGGTGAGGATGAAGCGGGAGGGCGCGGGGCCTGTTCCTTCCTTGTCGACCACAAAGGCGGAGCTATACAAATGGGTGGGCGACAGGGCACGCCGGATGTTCAGCTCCTTTCCGATGGTGAGTGTACGGTAGGTGCCCACTATATCCAAGTAGATGATGCGACCCGACACACCCCGCTGCCGGGGCACCAGGTCGAGGATAGGTCCAAAGCCGTCGCCCAACCTCTGACGGATGAGCGAAGCCAGCTCTTCTTGCGTATAGGTCACTTTCCAGCGATAGAAGTCGGGGGTTTCCCGGTCGTAGCTGTTCAGCACTTGGGCGAGGAGCGCCTTGTCCTGAGTATGACAAAAGGCATCGGGAGTAGAGCGTATCCATCGCTCCGCCTCTTCTTCCCGGGTGAGGTCGGGCAAGGAGGCTGCTGTCGAGCTGTCTCGCTTTCCCTGTAGGTAGGGGTGCGCCGCACCGTCCCAACAGCTGCCGAACTCCTCCATCGCCCCGCCACAACACTTGGAGTAGCGGGTGTCACATATCTCGCCACCATAGGTCAGCACCTCGCCCCGTGTGGCCGCCACCGCCTCCACCGCTTGCGGCGAAGTAGTGCGGCCGATGCCTTGGTAGCGCTGGCAATGGTCGTCGGCACAGAGGGTAAAATGCTTGTGCTCGGTAGGATGGGCCAGCTTATCCATCGCCCAGCTCCGGGCGATAACGGCATGTGCCCGCAAGAACGCTGGCGGAGCGTCGGCATTCATCTCGGAAGAGACGACGGAGGTGAGGTACGCTTCCATCGGAAGGAGGTTGACGGCAACCAACTCCTCTCCCACGACCATCAGGCTGAGCACGCCCTTGAAACGCTGCGCCTCCTGCCGCTCCCAATGGAAACGGATACCAATGGTCACCCCCTTCAGTTCAAAGAATGAATCCGCGCCAACCGGTGGGGTAAAAGAGAGCCGGTCGTACGTACGTCCTTGCCACCGGATGCACCCGTCTTGGTACCACGCCTTCTGTGCACCCCAAGCGGTCTGTCCGTCAGAAGTGATAAAGGCTACGGGGAAAGAGAACTCAATCTCTTTTCCCGAGAGGATGCCTATGCTGAGGGTCGGTTCGGTCATAGCGTCTCTATCAGTTTCTGGGCAATGGCATCCATCTCCTTGGGCGAAAGCGACACTTCCCTATAAATGCTGGAGAGCTTGGCTTTCGACAGCTTGTTTCGGTACCCTTTCTGTATGATGGGCATATAGCCAAGCATCTCCGCGATGGCCGGGCTGATGGATATCCGCTCACTGCCTTCTGCATAATAGCAGTCGGGGCGATGTTTGCTGCGAAGAAAGACTATGCATCTTTTCCCGCCATCGTATGCCATGACATTCATCATTGGCTCCTTGTCGGCACCCGGCCTCTTAATGGTTTGGTAGAGCTGCTGGAAGAGGTGCGACATATCCGCCTTGTCATTAGCTATCAAGTAGAAAGCGGTGACAGGATCTTCTATCTTGTAAATAGAGAACCTCTCTTGACTTAGGAGAGGCGAATGAATCCAGACCCAGTCACCAATATTCCTCGTGAGACTTCCCTTTTTAATATATGCCGCTTGGAAATGCGCATGGTCGGGTGCGGAAGCTCCACACTCAGGACCGTTGTATAAGATATAATAGGGAGCCAGCAACTCCGACAGGTCGAGCATATCGTCGAAACGT
Source organism: Mediterranea sp. (in: CFB group bacteria) (assembly GCA_031261805.1). Taxonomy (GTDB): domain Bacteria; phylum Bacteroidota; class Bacteroidia; order Bacteroidales; family Bacteroidaceae; genus Bacteroides. Next base: position 6,709 of record JAISIX010000022.1, on the reverse strand, counting down.
TTGGCAATAGATTGCGGGTGATGTTCTACTTCAGCGATTGTCAGGTGCACATCAAAGATGGGGTAAGGGTTGACGAGTATGTCGTAATGCTTATACTCTAACGCCATCTGCTCCTCGGGACGATTGGTGGCACAGAGGAAGCAGGGTCGTTGGCTAATGTCAACCGGAGCATGGGTCGAACGGCTACGCACCGGATTATAGACTAACTTGACATTGAAATAGCCGTTCACCCCACATTCTTTATCCATCGCATCGTCCCAATTGATGTCCAGCGCTTCATAGTTTTGCCGGGCCAAAGGCCAAGAGGCAATCTGCTCTTCCATGAAACGTTTCACGAGCGTTGTTTCTGCTTTCCGTCCAGTCAACTCCCAAGTGCGCAGGCGGTCTTTGTAGAAGTTGTTCTTGTTGACTTGCTCAATGGGTAGAGCCGCATCCGAGTTCCCTTTCCAGCGACGGCAAAGGTAGACACAGTCGTACACACGTCCCACACGGTAGTCGTGTGAAATTTGCAGTCCCATGGCATAATCTTCGCCATAACTGGTATTGGGGAAATAATATTCCCGTAGCACAGGAGTATAGAAGGCGCGGGGCGCTCCCAGCCCGTTGACGCGCAGGAGGTTGTTGCGTCCATTCTCCTCGGTCCATTCCCGGTGGTCGATAATGCCGGGCGGTATCTCATTCAGCAAGAAGTCCACCATGCGGTAAGTACCTACCACCATGGCACAACTCTGCTGGTAAAAGGCATCGACCATCGTCTGCAAGCTATACGCATCGGCGTAGAGGTCGTCGCTGTCGAGCTGTACGGCAAACTTTCCACATTGGGCATGCCTGACGGCCAAGTTCCAGCAACCGCCTATGCCTAAGCCCTCCACCGAAGGTACTAGGTGTATCAATCGCTCGTCAATGGATAGCTTCTGTAGGACTTCGGTAGTGCCATCGGTGGAATGATTGTCGACCACAATGACGTTGAAAGGGAAATTGGTTCGCTGGTCGAGGGCGGAGCGGACAGCATCCCGTATGGTACCGACACGGTTCTTCACCGGTATGATGACAGATGCCTCGTATTCAAACCCTTCGGCATCAAGGTTGACAGACCGGGACAGAGAAGGGAGGTACGCATGGATAACTTTCAGATGCTCGGTGCAGACCTCCTCCATCTCTATCTGCACCTCCCTGTTTTTAGGGTCTACATAGTCGAATTGCTTAGTGCCGTTCTCCAGCGGGTCAGCCTCTTCCTCTATATAATAGAGGTATTCATTGATGTGTATTAGCGGCTTCCTTCGGCTGACGTGTAAACGTAGGTAGTACCAGTTGGCATATTGGTACTCGTGCTCCTCGACGTCGTTACAGGCCGAGTGCAAATAAGAGCTATCAAACAAGAGCAACGATCCGAAATCGAAATCATCGCGCAGGCTTCCTGCCTGATAGTCGATAAGAGGAGCCGCTTGTATGCCGGTAGCCGTTTGTTGGTAATGGTCGGCATAGACCATGCTCGCCTCGGCTATCTGCATCACTTGCGCCATCCGTTCCAGTCCTCCCGAGAAGAGCCTCAACGGAGCGGTCCGGGTATAGACTAACGTATATGTAGCGTTCGCGCATAACTTGCCGATGGCCTTCATGGCTCGTTTGGAGTGCATGTTGTCCACATGTATCCCTTTGCAATGGTGCATAGGCAGATTCACGCCTATCGGTAGCAGGACATATATTTCGTCCACCAATTCGCAAGCGCGCAGTTCGGACACAGTCTTCTTCAGGTCCTCTTCCTTCCCGTAAGGGAGGAAGCAGTTAATGGTTATATCGTTCTTATTCATATATTTTGATTGGCATCGTATCAAGGTGATGCAAAATTAATGTTTTCTGCTTATGTTGCTCCCTTTATTCGCTGTTTTTTCTTCCGGGGGTACCTCCTGTGGCATCTCTTGAAGAGCGCCAATTCTTGTTGACGGAAGGAAGTTCGGGCGCTCTCTTCTCCAGCGAGATACCCGTAGTCTTCGAGCCAATGTCATGCATCTGGTCGAAGAAGGCGCACTTGTCCAAGACCCGTATGCCGGACTTCCCGTTGAGGGAGATAGCTATGTATCCACCGTCGTTGCTGAGGGTCGGGAACTTGGGCACCTCGACGAGGTTATCGGATTCTACGTGATGTTTTTGCATCACTTTCTGTGCGTTCTTCGTGAAACAGATGTAACCGTGTGGCTGTATACAGAGCTTGTCGGTCCCCTCGGCGTCCCATAGCACGGTGGTGCTGAACACACTACCATTGTCTTTCATCTTATATAGGTAGATTGTGGGGAGGCAACAAACATCATCCGTCGGGTTATAAAGCTCAATATATTCCACCCCATCGGGAGCATTATCGTACATCACCTCGTTGAAGAGGATGGAGGTGCCGTCGGGAAGTACGGGCGGAGGTGTCGGAGTGGGTTGCTGAGGTGTCTCTTCCTCAGAAACATGGGGAGTCACGTCGTCGGAAAGACGGATATTGCGGAAAGTAAAGCCATCGCATCGGCTCTTGGTATAGACACAGTAGATGCCGCACGCCACCGACTCGGTATATGTCTTGTCCTTTGCCCGCCTTTCGAGGGTCTCTTCGCTCTCGCCATCAAGACGGGTCCAGAAACTCCAGCACCCATCGTTGTCACGTTCTATCTTGATGGCAAGCCGGGGAGCGTTGTTGCCTTTCATCAGTTCGCGTCCCGCGGCGAGCAGCACGGGCTTGCCTCCATCTTGCCGATAGAGCGCCACGTTGTCCTTCGCCCCACCTATCTGTACGAAGTAGCCGTTTGCACTACCCGGCAGTTCCTCCGCAGAGCTTACCAGGTAGAAACGGGCGTAGTTGTTGGCCGATGGGTTGAACGTCAGCCTGACATCCAGCTCCCAACGGGTAGAAGCCACGGATGAGGCCGCAAAGCTGATGTAAGCCGTACCACCTTCCCCCTGCGGGTCGTTGAGGTGCACACCTTCCTTGGCATTGATGGAGAACTTCTCCGTTTGCCCATTCCACACGCGTCCGTCGACGGTGGGGTCGTCGCCAACCGAAGCTTCGTCGTCCTCATCCAAGGGGACGGAACAACCGTTTAGCAAGGCCATCAGCAGGCAGATGGCGGTCCAAGTTTTATTTGCCTTCATGTCATTAAGGATAGAATTAAATACTCAGGTCAAGGCACAAAGGTAAACAAAAAAGGGCAGAGACGCTATACGTTCTCTACCCTTTTTGTATCTGCATAAGCGGAGTGATTACCACTTCTCCCCGTTGTACTCGTCCGAAACAGTCAGTTTCTTACGGCCTTTGGCGCGGCGGGCTGCCAAAACTCTACGGCCGTTGGCCGATGCCATTCTTTCACGGAAACCGTGCTTGTTTTTCCTCTTTCTGTTAGAGGGTTGGTAAGTTCTCTTCATTGCTATATTTTATTTTTATTGTTATTATCACTTCGTGCAATCGGGCTGCAAAAATAGGCACTTTTTCTTAAATAGCCAAGAGATAACTCATTTTTGCTCAAAAGATTTTGTGATTTTTACCGATTTGGATTACTTTTGCAGTCGCTTAGTATTTTGAAGCCGAATAACAACAATAACAACAAGAAATAAGATTTGTATGATTAATGCTCAAGACATCAAGAACGGAACTTGTATCCGTATGGACGGGAAGCTCTATTTCTGTATCGAATTCCTGCATGTAAAGCCGGGTAAAGGAAACACTTTTATGCGCACCAAGCTGAAAGACGTGGTCAGCGGATACGTCATCGAACGCCGCTTCAACATCGGCGAGAAGCTGGAAGACGTGCGTGTGGAGCGTCGTCCCTACCAATTCCTATATAAGGAGGGCGAAGATTATATCTTCATGAATCAAGAGACGTTCGACCAACACCCCATTGCGCACGACCTCATCAACGGCGTGGACTTCCTGCTGGAAGGCATGACACTTGACGTTGTCTCCGACGCCACCACCGAGACAGTGCTCTACGCCGACATGCCCATCAAGGTGCAGATGAAGATCACCTATACCGAGCCGGGCCTGAAGGGCGATACCGCCACCAACACACTGAAGCCTGCCACGGTAGAGTCGGGTGCCACGGTACGTGTACCCCTCTTTGTCAATGAAGGCGAAACGATTGAGATAGACACCCGCGACGGTTCTTATGTAGGCCGCGTGAAAGCCTAATTACATTTTCTCCCCCTTGGGAGGTTCCTAACAGAAAGGCGACTGGGAATACGCATCTTGCGTTTTTCCGGTCGCCTTCGTTATGTGTCCTAACTTCCCGTGAAGCTACGCCTTGATGTTTCCCACCTTAATCAAGTACTCCGCAATCTGCACGGCATTCAGCGCGGCGCCCTTCTTTATCTGGTCGCCCACAATCCAGAAGGTCAGCCCGTTCTCATTGGTCAGGTCCTTGCGGATACGGCCCACATAGACAGGGTCTTTGCCCGCAATGAAAAGCGGCATGGGGTAATCCTTCTCGGCGGGGTTGTCTTGCAGCACCAGGCCTTCACCCTTGGCGAAAGCCTCACGTGCCTCCTCTACGGAGATGGGACGTTCGGTCTCCACCCAGATGCTCTCGGAGTGAGCACGCAGAGCGGGAACCCGCACACAGGTAGCGCTCACCTTCACGTCGGAGTGCATGATTTTGCGTGTCTCGTTGTACATCTTCATCTCCTCCTTAGTGTACCCGTTCTCGGTGAAAACGTCAATCTGTGGGATGAGGTTGAAGGCCAACTGGTAGTAGAACTTCTCCACGGTGACAGGTTCGCCGGTCAGCACCTGGCTGTACTGCTCGTACAGTTCATCCATGGCAGCCGCTCCGGCACCACTCGCCGCTTGGTAGGTAGACACGTGCACGGTTTTTATGTGAGAGAGCTGTTCGATGGCCTTCAATGCCACTACCATCTGGATAGTGGTACAGTTGGGGTTGGCGATGATACTCCGCGGGCGTTCCAGCGCATCCTTCGGGTTCACCTCGGGCACTACCAACGGCACGTCGGCATCCATGCGGAAAGCGCTGGAGTTGTCAATCATCACCGCTCCGTACTTCGTGATGGTGTCGGCAAACTCTTTCGAGGTCCCCGCTCCAGCCGAAGTAAAGGCTATGTCTACCCCTTTGAAGTCATCATTGTGTTGTAAGAGTTTGACCTCGATCTGTTTACCGCGGAAAGTGTAGGTCGAACCCGCACTGCGTTTCGAGCCAAACAAAACTAACTCGTCCAACGGGAAATTCCTTTCATCGAGCACGCGCAGGAACTCCTGTCCCACGGCTCCGCTTACGCCAACAATAGCTACTTTCATCTTTCTTGTTTTATATTTATAAGGTGATTACTCTGCCGCCCTCTCCCACTCCTTTTTGGCAGATAGTACGGCATCGGCCGCAAAATTATAACATTCTGTCGGATAATCCTCGCTTTTAGGCGAAGAATCAGTCCACTCCTCCAAAAAGGGAAGAATTTGGGGATGAGGCGCATCAACTCGTGGCTACAATATCCATTAAAGTCCTTCCGTCAACACCTTACGGATCGGCATCAACACGCGTTCCAGCAGGGAGATGTCGTCGGTGATGATGTCGGCCTGACCCTCCATGTTCGGCACGAAGGGCAGCTCTTTCTGGTAGCTCGTCCGCAGCCCCTCGGGGAAACCCACCTCCACCACGTAGCAGCTGCCGGCCTCCGACCTCACCGACACACGCGAGATGGACCGCACCACGCCCCGCACCATGCCATACTCCGTGTCGGGGAAGTTGTTGAACCGAACGTTCACCCGCTGCCCCACAGCCACCTTGCCAGAGCGAGCTGCCGGCAGCGTGGCCTTCCCCAGCAAGGCGTTGGAACCAGCCGGCACGATGGTGAACACCGTCCCGCCCGCCGCCACGTTCTGGTTGCGGCTCCAGTAGTTGGTGAAAGTCACACGCCCCGTCACGGGCGCCACCAGCGCGTAGTTCATCTCCCACGCCTCCAGCTCCGCACGCAACTGCGTGGTGGCGGCCCGCAGGTTCGTCTCCAGCGTGGCGCGGCGGTCGGCGTACTCGTACTCCGTGTCGGCCAGCGACTCGCGCAGCTGCGCCGTCTGCATGCGCAGGTTCTCCAACGTGGACCGCACGTTCTCCACCGCGAGCTGCCCCTGCAGGTAGGCCGCCAGCGTCTTCTCCAGCGCCTCGTCCGACACCAGCCCACGGCCGTGTATCAACGAGTCCCGCCGGTACTGGTTGTACAGCAGGTCGCGCTGCCGCGCCGCCAACCCCTCCTGCCTGGACATGTCCGTATAGTACCGCTCATTGCGGGCGATGCGCTCCCGCATGAACGCCACCTTCTCCTTGTAGTAGCCCAGCGCTTGGAACTGCCGGCATTGAGACAGCGCCGAGTAGTAGGCCGAGTAGGCCGACTGGACCGTACCCAGCTCCAACTCCGCCCGCGGCGGAGGGGGCAGCGAGTCCATGCCGAGCGGAAGCCCCCGCAGGTATCCCCGCAGGTAGAGCATGTCGTCCGTCCGGGCCGGGTTGTCGACCACCGCCAGCAGGTCGCCCTCCCGCACCCCGGCGTCGTCGGCCACCCGCAGCTCCCGTATCTTCCCCGACACCTTGGCCACCACCTCAGCGGCAGGCTCCGTGCCCGTCAGCGTCAGCGTGGCCGCTATCGTGTCGGGGTAGCGGAACACGGCGCTCCCCGCTATCAGGACACCCATGACGACCGCCACCGCCGTGATGCCCCAACGCAGGATCCAGGG
>JAISIX010000017.1 GCA_031261805.1 Mediterranea sp. (in: CFB group bacteria) | reverse complement strand
CAATGCCTTGCTTATTATGGGGCATTGGGTAAGTACGAGGTTGAGATAAAGAAAGTATAGCTTTTCCTATTTGCTCCTTTATGTCTTTTTCTTTTTTCCCTTTTTCTTCTTCATTCAAGTCAGACAACTCCTCAGCAGAGTAAAATCCGATTTTTAATAATTCTCCAATGGTAGCTAATAAGGTGTAAATAGAATACTGTACAGTTTGTATTCCGTTCACAGGAAGAGCTATGGAGAACGGCATATATCCTATTAAAGTAATAATCTTGTCTTGTTCATTCTTCAAAACGAAATCAATACGATCAGTCAAATCCCGACGTGCTCTCTCTTGTAATCCGGACAGCTTGATAATCCCATAATAAAAATCTTTTTCAATTAGACCTTTCCCTTTCGAGGCTCTATCAGTGAAAGCTTTCAAATATGCAGCTATACAAGCAGCTGCATTACGCAAATTAATATCTTGATATATAGCAGCATGCATGCATAGTCCTTCAATAGATAATCCGCTTTCATTTTTATCCCTTTTGTAGCCTATGAAAGAAGCTAAGTTACACACATAGCCTATCTTTAAAAAATAGTCAAATATGAGGAACGGGGTCGTTTTAACTAATACGCTCAAAAGTAGACTAAATACCGTCAAACACGCATTATAGGATTCTTCCGCTCTTGACGGTTCTAACTGATACGATGATCCTAATATGTTTGCCTTTAATAATAAAAAACGGAGCAATTCAACATTAAACAACGTAGGAGTGGAAGTAGCCAAGTGGATATCAATCTTTTGAATGCTAAGTTCTCCTAAAAACGGTGAGTATATCGCTTCAATACTAATGCGTTCCTTGTCTTTTCCTTCTTTTTTATGAAGTGCATACAAGAGCTGTATCTGTGTGCGCAGAGGAAGATTCATCAGGTAAGCATAGTAAGTCTTAGCTTCTTCCCCATCCTTGATGCCAAACTCGTCCTTTAGTACCATCTTATAATAGCAAGTAGCTTCTTTGTTGTCTTTGTTGCTACCATACCGAATATTTACATATTCCTTTTTTTGATACTTTCCCCACAATGTGTCAAGCACATAGCGATGTGCCGGTTGTATCACCTTCAACAGGTATTGTTCGGATAGTTGTGTCACATGATTGTCATACTCCTCAATACGTTTCAACCGCTCTCCCTCATTGATGAGTAACGCCTTGCCGAAGTTCTTCCATTGCATCTTGCGTACAGCCTTGTCAAAAAGTTCCATGTCGCCGCTCAGCAAGGTAATGATTTGGGGCGTGGTGATGTATTTGCGCAGGGTTTCCAATACCGGCCACCCTTTTTGGAAGTCAAGGTCAATGTCATCCAGCGCCAGCAAGAAAGCCTTTTTATCAAGAATCTTGAGGCCATACTCGACTAATTCCGTGAAGTTCTTCTCTAAATCGGAAGCTGCCTGCACGGCACTAATGCCTCTGTCCATAATGTAGTCGGCATCTTCCCAACTCTCTTCGTGTGGGTGTCCTATGCCGTTAATGGTAGGTAGGCCTTGGGAGAGTTTCTCTAATTTGGCTCTCCAGTCTTTGCGCTCGGACATGTTTGCGGATTCGGGATTGCAGTCTTTCATGTTCAGTTTATACTCCACCATCTTCTTGATTTGCGCAATGATGACTAAGAAGATATGTCCTTTCTGCTCCATAAGAGTAGGGTCTATCATGGGGAGGACGGCAACTTTATTGCTATTCTCGTACTTGTTTAGGATGCTGTGGACAAACGAACTCTTTCCGCTGCCTCGGCTTCCTATGATGGAGATAGTGTTCTGCCTACGTTCATAAGTTGTGGCATTTTGGCTCTCTTCAATCTCTTTGATAGTGCCCTCTATCTCCTCTATTACCCGATTGAACTGCTTTTGATGGACTTGGTTCTTTTCATCAAACACTTTCGTGTTTAGACTTTCGGATAGAGTGATGCATGGCTGCATCTTTTGTGGTTTTCCTTCATTACACATGATGTTCCTTTATATTTTAAGATTTAGCGATTCAGCAATCAGCTTATCAACAGCATATTATTTTGGTAATAGGCTGCTATTATTTTACAAAGGTAGCCATTTCTTTGAATTATCCCCCTCCCTCGCACAAATTACTTGTTTCCTCCGCACAATTTACTAACTTTGTATGCACAATTTAGTTCTTTGGACTATAGTCAAAAGAAAAAATGAGTATAGTCTTCCTTTCTTAGGACTATAGTCGGAAGAAAGGAAGACTATAGTCCTAAGAACTAAATTGTGCGAAGCAACACTTTAATTATCGAACAAACATAACTTGATTTTAGCATGAGTATCTATTATGATCTTTACACGAGCGGGAACCCGCTCAAGCGAGAAGAAAAACAGTCGTTGCACGCTCGCGTCATCCCCTCGGGGACCATCGAGGGCAAGCGGCTGGTGAAGCTGGTGGCACAGCGCAATGCCTTTAGCGAGGCTACTATCGAAGGATGTCTCCAGGCGGTGGCGGATGAGTTGCGCGACTGGCTGGCACAGGGCTATACGGTGGAGGTGCCCGAGTTGGGACACTTCTCGCTGTCGCTGCGGTGCGACCGTCCGGTGATGGAGAAGAAGGAGATTCGTTCGCCGTCCATCCACCTGAATCGGGTGAACCTGCGGGTGAACAAACGGCTGAAAGAGTCCTTGGAGCGGCTGGAGCTGGAACGGATGGAATCGCCCTATCGATCGGGCAGTACGCTGAGCGATGAGGAGTGCCGGGACATTCTGCTGAAGCATCTGGATGAACAAGGGTGCATCACCCGGGCGGACTTCAAGCGGCTGACGGGCGTGAGCCAAGATCGGGCGTTCAACCTCCTGCATCAGTTTATAGAGGAGGGGATTATTCGGAAATATGGCGGTGGGAAGACGACGGTGTATCTGAAGGGAAGATGAAGGAAAGTTTCTCCTTTCCCTATTTTTGTTTCCGTAATGCTCTATATTTGCAGCATAACGGAAATAAAAATCCTGCGTTTCGCCGACTTCATCGCCACGCAAAAATAATCTTCCCTAACCTTTCCTCTTCTCAATATTATTTCTTTCCTTTGCCCATTGACCATTTATCAACTCTAAATAATAGAAGACGTTTATGAAGATACGGCAGATAGGAATGGCAGTGCTGCTGTGCTTGGCCATCGTTCCGGCCTTGAAGGCGCAGACGTACGACGCATTGTGGAAAAAGGTGAAGCAGGCGCAGGAGAAGAGCCTGCCTCAGACGGTGACGAAGCTCACCGGAGAGATTTTCCGTAAGGCGGAGAGCGAACAGAACTCCCCGCAGATGTTCAAGGCCTATATGGTAGGGATGGAGTATCGCGGCTCTCTGAACCCCGATAGCACCTATACCGACCTGAAAAGGCTGGAAGAGTGGGCTGTGACAGCTCCCAAGGCAATGGACCGAGCCATCCTCCACTCCTTGCTGGCCGAGTTTTATGCCGACTATGCCGCCAACAACACCTGGCAGTTGCGACGGCGGAAGGCGATTGTAGGCCAAGCTCCCGCGGCGGATATGCGGGAGTGGAGCGGCAATATGTTCGCGGATACGGTGAAGGCGCACGTCCGCGTGGCACTGGCCGACTCGGCGCTGCTCGTCAAGACCTCTTCGAAAACGTATATCCCCTTTGTGACGCAGGGCGACGCGAGCGCCTACTACCACCACGATATGTACCATCTGCTGGCCTCCCGGAGCATCGGTGCCCTGCAAAGCGTGGAAAGCTTGGCCGATGAGGGGGGCGCCTCTAAGACGATGTCCGTGCGGCAGCTAATTGTGCAAATCTATCAGCAGATGATAGCCACTTACCGGAGCGCCGCGACGAAGGAGGGCTACCTGCTCACTTCGCTGGAGTATCTCCAGTGGCAGCATGAGCAGGACATGATGGCAGGCCCCGTGCGGGCTACGGGCGGGCGCATTGGCTTGTCGGCCGACCCTTACATAGCCGCCCTCAACCGGCTTAGGCAGGAGATGGCCGCCGAGGATGTGTGTGCGGAGGTATATCTGGCACTGGCCCGCTATGCCTCGGCGAAGCAAGAGTACCCGTCGGCCTTGCAGCTATGCGAGGAGGGCATCCGGCTCTATCCGCACTACCTGCGTATCAACGAGCTGAAGAACTTCAGGACGGACCTGCTGGCACCCAGTCTGAATGTCGGCATCAATCAGATGACTTATCCGGGCAAGACGCTGAACATCGACGTGCATCACAAGAACCTCGACGGCTTCACGCTCCGTCTCTACACCCAAGGGAAGAAGGGACGATTAGTGCAGGAACAACATTTCGACTTGAGGCGTCCGGCCAACTACCGACAGGTGGACACCACCTTGATCTATCAAGTCCCCGATGTGGGGGCATATCGGGTGCAGGTAGTGCCCGACACACCTACCGGAAAGAAAGAACCTGTGGAAGAGGAGTTGGCCGTCAGCCGCTTCAAGTTGCTCTCGGTACGCTTGCCCGACAACCAATGCCAAGTGGTGGCGCTCGACGCGCAGAGCGGACAGCCTGTACGGAATGCTACCGTAACACTCTATGACCGGGAGAAGAAACCGATGGATGAGTTTTCGACAAAGGCGGATGGCAAAACAACCTTCCCCTGGAAGGAGGAATATCGATATGTCAAAGCCTCGAAAGGCACAGACACGGCCATGCCGCTACAAACTATCTATGGGGGCATGTATCTGTACAGTGGCAACGACAAGCCGATGGAAAAGATTACGCTGATTACCGACCGCACCCTCTACCGCCCGGGGCAGACCGTCTACGTGAAAGGTATCGTGGCCATGCAAGGGCAAAACTCGGCTCAAGTGGTGGACGGGAAGAACTACAGCGTGGAGCTGACAGATGCCAACTGGCAGAAGGTAGCCACCAAGGAGGTGCGCACCAATGAATTCGGCTCGTTCACCACGGACTTCACCCTGCCCGCCGTTTGCCTGAACGGTACGTTCCGCTTCACGGTGAAGGACATCACCCACTCTTTTCGGGTGGAAGAATATAAACGGCCGACGTTCGATGTCACCTTCGAGAAGCCGAAAGGTGGCTACCGGCTGGGCGACAGTCTGCAGGTGGCGGGCGTGGCGAAGAGCTACAGCGGCGTGCCGCTGGCCGACCGGGAGGTGAGCTATACCATCTGGCGGCAGACACACTATTGGTGGCGTATTGTCGGTGCTGACTTCCTCGCTTCGGGAAAGGTCAAGAGTGATGCCGACGGCGCTTTCCGAGTGCCGATACGGTTGTTGAAAGATACTGACCTGGAACAGGCTTACTGCCGCTATATCATAGAAGCCACGGTGACCAGCGTGGCGGGCGAGACACAGACGGGCATCCTCACGCTGGCAGCGGGCAGCCGCTCGCTGTCACTCTTCCCCAAGGTGGACGACCGAATCTGCAAGGATAACCCCTTCAAACTCACCATGCAGGTGAGGAACCTCAACGAAGAACCGGTGGAGGTGAGCGTGAACTACTCACTCTACCGCATGATGGATGAGAAGACGAAACGGTTGGAGGAAGGAGTTGTCGCCTTCGGTAAACTGGAGTCCAACAAGGAGGTGGAATATTCGTGGAAGAATCTGCGTTCGGGGGCTTATCTGCTAAAGGCATCGACCCAGGACGAGCAGGGACGGCCGGTGGAGGTGGAGCAAGAGCTTGTTTTCTTCTCTGCTGGCGACAAACGACCACCCATCAACTCCCCCGTGTGGTACTATGCCGAGAATACCGAGTTTGATGCTGACCATCCGGCTGTGTTCAGTTTCGGCACTTCACTGAAGGATACCTATATATTAATGAACGTATGCGCAAAGGACCGGATATTGGAAAGCCGGACGTTGGCGCTGACGGATAGCATCGTGCGTTTCAGCTATCCCTACCAAGCAAGCTACGGTGACGGGCTGACGGTGAACTTCTGCTTCGTAAAGGAGGGTAAGGTGTACCAGCAACAGATAGATCTGAAAAGGCGGGCACCCCAACAAAATCTCACCTTGAAGTGGGCCGTGTTCCGCGACAAGCTGCGCCCCGGACAGCAGGAGGAGTGGAAGCTCACGGTTAGCACGCCCCAAGGCAAGCCCGCCGATGCCGAGCTGCTGGCGCTGATGTACGATGCCTCCTTGGACAAGCTATACGGCAATGACCAGCCTTCAAGCTTCGGTCTGTCCTACTATCGTCGGTTGCCCAACTTCGTATGGGCAGAACGATTCATCAATAAAAAATGGTATGACGTGAATTGGGAGTGGAAACCGTTGAAAGTACCGGAACTGGTGTACGACCGTTTCATCGGCTATAGCTGGCAACAGTACTCGACGCTGGAAGAAGTGGCAGTGGTAGGCTATGCGAAGCAGACCCGTAAGAGTGTGGGGATGGTGATACGTGGAAAGGCTGCTGGTGTGGAGAGTAGAGCCGACGACGAGAATATGATATTCGATGCGACATCCCCCACCTTGCCTGCCCCTGCCCCTGCGGAAACTGACGTCACCCCCCGCACCAACTTCGCCGAGACGGCCTTCTTCTACCCCCAGCTTCGTACCAACAAGCAGGGTGAGGTATCTTTCGCCTTCACCCTACCCGAGAGCCTCACCCGTTGGAACTTCCAGGGCTACGCCCACACCCGCGATATGCGGATGGGCACCATCCATGCCGAGGCGACCACCAGCAAGGAGTTTATGCTGTCGTCCAACCTGCCCCGCTTTGTGCGGGTGGGCGACCGGACCTCCGTGGCGGCCTCACTGTCCAACCTGACGGGGACGAAGCAGGCCGGTACGGTTGTCTTCACGCTCTTCGACCCGCTTACGGAGAAGGTTCTCGGCACGCAGAAAAAGACATTCAACTTAGAGGCCGGCCAGACGGCAGGCGTGAGCTTCCTCTTCACGGCCGACGACCGCTATGAACTATTGGGTTGCCGCTTGGTGGCCGATAGTGGTACCTTCAGCGACGGCGAGCAGAGCGCGCTACCCGTGCTGAGCAACGAAGAACGCATCGTCGAGACGCTGGCACTGCCCGTACGTGGCAAGCAGACACATACCTTCGCCCTCGACAGCCTCTTCAACCGACATAGCAAGACCGCCACGCACCGACGACTCACCGTGGAGATGGCCGGCAACCCCGCTTGGTATGCCGTACAGGCCCTGCCTTCACTCAGCTTGCCGGGCAATGACAACGCCATCAGTTGGGCCACAGCCTACTACGCCAACCAGCTGGCTGCCCATATAGCAACCAGCCAACCCCGCCTAAAAGCGATGATAGAGGCTTGGAAGCAGCAGGGCGGCACGAAGGAGACTTTCCTCAGTAGCCTGCAGAAGAACCAAGAGGTAAAGAACATCCTGCTCAGTGAGTCGCCGTGGGTGCTTGAGGCGCAGACGGAGCAACAACAGAAGGATCGCCTCGCCACGCTGTTCGACGTGAACAACATCGCCGGCAACCGACTCTCGGCGCTCACCAAACTGAAGCAATTGCAGAACACCGACGGCTCATGGCCGTGGTACAAGGGGATGGCGGGCAGCCGCTACATCACTACGTATATGGTCGGCCTCATGGCCCGTCTCTCGGCACTGACCCATACCCAGCCGGAGGATGTTCTCTTGAAAGGCTTCGGGTACTTGGAAGCTGAGGCGCAGAAAGAATATGAGGAGATTCAGCGGCAGATAAAGAAGGGGGACGTGAAACCGACCGCCCTTTCGGGCGCTTCCCTACAATACCTATATCTGTCGGCGCTTATCGGACAGCCGGTGCCCGAGGCACAGCAGAAGGCTTACAACTACTTCCTCTCCAAGGTGCCCGACTTGCTCACCCGTGCCGATATGGACACCAAGGCCCGGGCGGCCATCGTGCTCTACAAAGCCGGGCGGCAGAAGGAGGCGCAGGAGTTCGTAGCCTCCCTCAAGGAACACCTCACCCGGAGCGACGAACAAGGCATGTCGTTTGCCTTCAACGAGAGTCCATACACCTGGGGCGGCTATAAGCTGCAGACGCAGGTCGACGTCATAGAGGCGTTGGCACTGACGCGCGACAACGACGAGACGGTGGAGGAGATGAAGCTCTGGCTGCTGAAACAGAAACAAACGCAGCAATGGAGCACTCCTGTAGCTACCGCCGATGCCATCTATGCCTTGCTGATGCAGGGTAGTGACCTGCTGACCAACCAAGGGGAGGCACGCCTCACGCTGGGCGGCGAGACGCTAACCACTGCCGACAAGGGAACCACGCCAGGCTTGGGATACATCAAGCGCTCCTATACGGAAAAGAGCGTGACCGAGGCCAAACGCATCGAAGTGGAGAAACAGGACGACGGTGTCGCTTGGGGAGCCGTGTATGCCGAGTATCAATCGCCCATCGGCGACGTGAAGCAGCTGGGTGGCGAGTTGAACGTGAAGAAGCAACTCTATGTGGAGCGTACGGTGCCCGGTGGCAAGCCGGAGCTGCAGCCCGTCAGCACCGCCACGAAGCTTCACGTGGGCGATAAGGTGGTGGCCCGGCTCATCATCCAGCCCGACCGTGCCATGGACTTCGTCCAGCTGAAGGACCAACGGGGCGCTTGCTTTGAACCTATCGACGCCCTCTCGGGCTATCGCTGGGGAGCCGGTACGGGCTATTACATCGACTACAAGGATGCCTCTACCAACTTCTTCTTCGACCACCTCTCCAAAGGTGTCTATGTGCTGGAGTACAGCTATCGGGTGTCTCGCGTGGGAACCTACCAGGCAGGCTTGGCCACAATGCAGTGCGCCTACGCTCCCGAGTACGCCTCGCATTCCGCCGGGCTGACGGTGACGGTGGAATAACGGGAAGTCCGTATATCAAAGAATGAAGGCTGGGGCTGTGTTTACAGTCCCAGCCTTGCTTTTAGCAGCCGGTAGCCGGTGAATTATCCGAATTTTACATCAAAGGTCGTAGAGAAGGAGCGTGTACCACATGTCATGGTCACCGTAATCTTATGCGACTTTATTTCCGGAATCATCATGAACTTCAGATAAAGTACGTCACCGTACAATAGGGTCATGTCTGTAGGGGTAAGCTCCGGAAGCAACTTGTCTACAGGATAATAGCCAGATAAACCATTTGAAAAATCACATCCTGCGGCAAAACTTAGGCCTTGAAAGTCATTCGGACGATCTGTATTCCAATTAAAAAATTGGCTATAATTGCTCTGAATGTATTTTAAGGGCGATATAGCACATAATTTTACGACGTTGTTTAAAGACGTTCCGGCCGGTAAGTCGACAGAAAAGTCCGCATCGCTGATAACTTCAATATTGGAAAATTCAGTAGAGAGCGCTGTATGTTCTAAATGCTCCCCCTTATACACTTTTTGATTATAGTCATAGTCATTGAAATGAGTGGCTATATCATTGAACCGAGGATTGTCTTGATTTAGCTTAGACCCTCCGATAGAAAGTCGTAACGCATTACAGTCTTGTTTATAATCGCCATCCATTGAAGTAGCTTCAACGTACACTTGTACGTAACTCTTGCTCATGACCTGCGACGGTCCAAAGGGCATCTCTATAGTGTGATTGCAGCTACTCAAAAGAGCAAGAATTCCTAAAAATGATGCTGGTGATATTCTTTTCATATTTTAAATCAAACTATTTTCTGATTCCTGTTATTGCATTGATTTTATACTGAAAATTGAAAGCATCATCACTTCTGGTCCACTTAGGGCCATCATTATCGATACGACCAATGGGAATATAGTCCTCATTTTCAGTAGCGTTGAATGCACCACTGTAGTAATATCCATTATCTTTCCCATCCCATCCCCAATTGCAATGAACTAAATATTCTGTTTCTGTGTCGCTGGAAATAGTTGTATTATTGTTAAGTATAGTTCTGGTACGTTCCCTTTTCATTAGTGCATCTAATACCCATGTATGCCCTCTTGAATAGGTGGTTCTAGTTGAGATGGTAATGCCCAGAAATTTCTTCTTCTTAACGGTTTTTGCCGCATAGCCAGAGACTGCTGCAATGTAACCGGACATAAGCTCATTTGTTATGGTCGTTTCATTATAACCACCATAGCTGCCTCCATTTGAATATCCAAAATTACGTAATGTTCGTGGAATATATGAGGACTGTGTACCACTTCCATCAGCACCTATGCCGAATGAGATGTCGAGATTCTTAGATATGCTTATTTGTTGAAACAACCGAGCTATTTGTGCGCGAGTAGCAGGGTTGCTGCAATCCGTATCTATCGGATATTGCATTTGATTTACCATATCACTCCAATTGTAAGTATAGCCATCATTGGACGATGGATATTCGTAAAAGGCCATTATAATAGCTGTAGCCGTAGCAACGCAACCAGTATAGGCCTTTTGACCGTCAATGACAGGCGCCAAATCGTTATAAGGAAATCCTTGTCCCCAATCATTAAACGACAGCCCCTTTGTTTTACGTATGAAAAGTCTCCAATTGCTATATACTGTGTCGGTAGCCAATGTACGGGTAGTTGCTTTGTTGTTATAATTTGCAATAGAAAAGTTATAAGAATCTTCCGCATTAGCTAAGAATACGGCCAGCCCTGGATTGTCAACAACGCCTCCTTCAGGCAAAGTCCCCGTGTCCGTAATCGCAAAAATAGGTGCGGTGCGTTTATCTCCCGAAAGGATCGCAAAGCCTTCATTGTCCTCAAAATTAAAGATATGAACGTAAGGACTGCCCACCTCGCCATTAGCAGAACGCGTTAATGTTGTTCCTGTTGGTTGCCCTAACGTGTAATGGCTAACAATTTTCTTTTCTTTATATGGCGCTCTTGTCCCCTCCGTACTCTTCTCCATTTCGGCTAAAGTCTTTTGAAGCGTTTGCAATGCCTCACTATAAGAAACGGTATACTGATTTGTATTGGCGATTTTTGGCGCTTCCGGAACTAAAATGGCTTCATTGGAACAAGAAGATAAGAATAGTATATTTATCAATAGCCAAACGACGGAAGTATAAACTTTCGTGGATAGGCGACATTTATCTATTAATCTCCTTCTAAAGAAAACGCAAATTCTCTCCTCTTTATTTAGCTTTCTCCATAGGTTCCCATAAGTTTTCATAAGTTTCTCTCTCCTATAAATTAATTAAACATTGATTTTTTGCAAAGGTTACACGTGCTCTTTGTTAACGCAACAAAATTAGAGATAGTATTTGTATGGAGGAAAGAGATTAACTATATTAACACTACAAAACAAACTTTAGCGGGGTTTATGCCGTAGTTAAAAGTAGTGTTGCAAACAGAACTTTATCATTAGATTCTACTCACTAACGTAGACTCCAACTCACCGGTGAACCAATGGCACAAAACCATCCTGAACATAAGGCTGGGGCTGTGTTTACAGTCCCAGCCTTGCTTTTAGTAGCCGGTAGCCGGTGGCGCTGGCTCGTAGCGTGGTGCCACCTGTGAGGCGTATTTGGTAGGTGTCCTTGCCGAACAGCTCTACCCGCAGGATGTGGTTGACGTTGACAATGGAGGAGCGATGGATGCGTACGAACGTGTCTGCCGGGAGGTGCGTCTCAAAGTACTTCATGGTTTGCTCCTTGACGTACTGCCCATAGGCAGTGGTGAGCGTGGCATAATCGCCGTTGGCTTGGATGCAGAGCAGCTCGTCCGTGCTGATGAGATGGATGCGTGTGCCCTCCTTTACGGAGATGCGGTCGAGTACCTCTGCACTGGCGGGAGGGCTATCGACAGGCTGATGGAGGCTTTCTGCTACCCGTTGCCCCACTTCCAACTGTTCAGCCTCTCTTTCTTTCCCTTCCAGCAGCCGGTACCATTGAAGGAGGATAATCCAGACGGGTATGCCCAGTAGCAGGTGGAGCGGAACTCCCGATAGGAACGTCTCGGCGCTCTCGAGGCTGGAAGCTATCGTCACGGCTTCGGCAATGGCCAGGCAGAGAAACTGCGTGACGAGGGCGATGCCCACCTGTGCCTGCCACACTTTGATGTAGGGCGACAGGTACCAGCTGTAGTAGCCTGCCACCGCCAGTGAGGCGACGTAGAGCGCAGCATCGGCCAATGCCGTGGTAAAGCAGAGGGAGGTGTAGAGCGTGAGCAGCCCACTGAGTACCCCGATGGCGGCAAGGACGAGCAGGATACCTGCCGTCCGGCCTGCCATGGAGCGGGTAAAGGGGTGGTCGAACATCGCGGTTTAGTTTTTTATTTCGATGCCACTGAAGGAGAGGTTGCCCCGAATGACCAACTGATGTTCGTGGTCGGTTTGTGGGGAGGGATAGCGCTTGTCGTCCACACCGCTTAGCGTATTGTGCACCTCCGACTTCACGTCCCAGTCCGACGGTACATAAATCTCTATGCCGGCAAAGGAGGCGTCGGCGTTGATGTAGGTCGTCTGCTCCACCAGCTGGGTGCGGCGCAGGTCGAGCAGGATGGAGCCGAATGACACGTTGAGGGCAGCTCCCCGGAAGACTGGGTCGAGCACGATGTGCTTGGAGGTGCCGAAGGCTACGTCGGAACGGACGAAACCGTCCTGCGTGGTGGTCTCCTCCTTGCGCTCTGCGTCGAACTGATGATGGCAATGCCTGTGGTCATGCCAGCCTTTGCCTCGCCACAGGTGGGAGAGGATGAACAGCCCAACCACAATGAGCACCACGGGCCAGTAGGTAGAGAGTCCGTAGGGGACAGGCAGTAGGAAATAGCCGCCGACGACAATCAGGATAAGGCCGCCCCAGAAGTGCCTTTTGATGAGCTGCACCACTCCGATGACGATGAGCAATGTCTGCCAAGAGACGATGGCGTGGAAAAGTTCGTCGTTCACCCAGCCTAAGTTGCGCCCTAAGAAGAGCAATCCTACGAGGATAAAGACAAGGGCCGTGGCCAGTGTGTCCAGCTTGCGGTATCCTCTCCGCTTTTGAATAAATTCGTTCATAGTGCCAATGCTATTAATGGTTTTAACGCCAGCAAAGGTAAGGCACCCATGCTGTTATGGCAAGCGCAAACGGGTCGTCTCCAGCCGATTCCCGATGAACGGGGGAAGATTCCCGACGAACGGAGGGGGCTGGCGGAGGCTGGCTTGTTTTTAGTATCGGCTTGCACTGCCGGATGGTAGCCCAATGTTGCTTTACGCTTATCCCCTTGTCGGTGAAGTCCAACTGTACGAGGAGGCTCTGCGACGTTTCTGGCTTTCGCTGGTCGAAGACAAAGTTGCCCAGACTATAGAACACTGGTCGGCCGTCGATATACTCCTCCGGCTGTACCACGTGTGGATGGTGCCCGACGACGGCATCCGTGCCGGCTGCCACCAACTTGTGCGCTCCCATCCGTTGGGAGAGGGTGGGCGATGCCTGATATTCCATCCCCCAATGCAGGATGACCACCACATACGTGTCGGGGTGCGTCCGTTTGTATTGTCCGATGGCTTCGGCCAATGCGTCGGCTGGTAGCTGGCAGATGCCCGGCTCGCCGTCGAGATAGACCCAGTTCTCCAAAGGGAGCAGGACGGAGTTGAAGAGGGCAACACGGATGTGGCCCTTCCGGATGAGGATGGGGCGGGCGCTCTCGGCCGCGTTTCGTCCATAGCCTATCGGTGTGATGCCTGCGTTGGAGAGGCATTGATAGGTATCGGCCAGTCCGCTACGTCCTTGGTCCATGCTGTGGTTGTTGGCCAAGGC
>JAISIX010000250.1 GCA_031261805.1 Mediterranea sp. (in: CFB group bacteria) | reverse complement strand
ACGAGACGCTGCAGATACTCCATAATATAAAGGATCGCTACGAAGACCATCACAACGTGACCTATACAGACGAGGCATTGGAGGCTTGTGTGAAGCTGACCGACCGATACATCACCGACCGTAACTTCCCCGACAAGGCCATCGACGCCCTCGACGAGGCCGGCTCACGCGTACACCTTACCAACGTGGTTGTCCCCAAGGAAATCGAGGAGCAGGAGAAGCTGATAGAAGAGCTGAAAACGAAGAAGAACGAAGCTGTAAAGTCGCAGAACTTTGAGTTGGCCGCCAGTTTTCGTGACAAAGAGAAGAGCTACGCCCAGCAGCTCGACGAGATGAAGAAAGAATGGGAAGCCGGACTGAAAGAAAACCGCCAAACGGTGGATGCTGATCAGATTGCCAACGTCGTCTCCATGATGTCGGGCGTCCCCGTTCAACGCATGGCGCAGGCCGAAAGTGTAAAGCTGGCGGGCATGAAAGATGAGTTGCAATCCAAGGTCATCGCCCAAGACCCTGCCATAGAGAAGCTGACAAAAGCCATCCTGCGCAGCCGTGTGGGCCTCAAAGATCCCAACCGCCCCATCGGATCGTTCATGTTCCTGGGGCCGACGGGTGTGGGAAAGACCTATCTGGCCCAGCAGTTGGCGAAATATATGTTTGGTTCCGCCGACGCATTGATTCGTATCGACATGAGCGAGTACATGGATAAGTACACCGTCTCCCGCTTGGTAGGAGCGCCTCCGGGATACGTAGGCTACGAAGAGGGTGGGCAGCTCACGGAGCGGGTACGCCGCAAACCCTACTCCATCGTTTTGTTCGACGAGATAGAGAAGGCGCACCCCGATGTATTCAACATCCTGCTTCAGGTGATGGACGAAGGTAGGCTGACTGACAATGATGGCAGAACAGTGGACTTCAAAAATACAATCATCATCATGACATCCAACATTGGCACCCGTCAGTTGAAAGAATTCGGAAGGGGCATCGGTTTCGCTACGCAGAATCGTGTGGACGATAAAGAACACTCGCGAAGCGTGATTCAAAAGGCGCTGAATAAGTCATTTGCCCCCGAGTTTCTCAACCGCGTCGATGAGGTTATCACGTTCGACCAGCTCTCCTTAGAGGCGGTCATTAAAATCATCGACTTGGAACTGGAGAAGTTGAATAGCCGTATCAAACAGCTCGGTTATGAGATGACTGTTAACCAAGAGGCTAAGGAGTTCATCGCCAAAAAAGGCTACGACGTACAGTTTGGTGCCCGTCCACTAAAGCGCGCTATCCAGACCTACCTGGAAGACGAGCTGGCCGAGCTGATTGTCTCGGCTGCCTTGAAGGAAGGCGACAAGGTGCAAGTAGCCTTAGACGAGACAAAAGAGAAAATTGAAATGAAAGTCGCAGTGCTCTGATGCGTCGGCGCATAGTAGAAACAGATTTTAAACATGTCAGAATGTCAGCCCCTTGTGGGCTGGCATTTTTTTTGTGTCTACCGAGGCAAAACGAATAAATCAATAATAGAATAAATTTAAAGAATACGTATTATGCAGAAAGGAAACATTGGGGTTACCACAGAGAACATCTTCCCAATCATCAAAAAGTTCTTGTATAGTGATCACGAAATCTTTCTTCGTGAGTTGGTATCTAATGCGGTAGATGCCACCCAGAAACTGAAGACACTGGCTTCCATCGGCGACTTCAAAGGTGAATTGGGCGACCTGACGGTACACGTCAGCTTGGGCAAGGACACCATCACCATCTCCGACCGTGGCATCGGCCTCACAGCAGAAGAAATAGAAAAATACATCAACCAGATAGCCTTCTCGGGCGCCAATGACTTCCTCGAGAAGTACAAGAACGACGCCAACGCCATCATTGGACACTTTGGACTGGGCTTCTACTCGGCCTTCATGGTGGCCAAGAAGGTGGAGATTGTGACAAAATCCTACCAGGAAGGTGCACAAGCCGTGAAGTGGACCTGCGATGGCAGTCCCGAGTTCACCATTGAAGAGATAGAGAAGGCCGACCGAGGTTCGGACATTATCCTCCACATTGATGACGACTGCAAGGAGTTCCTCGAGGAGCACCGCCTCTCCGAACTGCTAAAGAAATATTGTAGCTTCCTCCCCATCTCTATCGCCTTCGGCAAAAAGAAAGACTGGAAAGACGGCAAGCAGGTGGAGACAGACGAAGACAACATCATCAACGACACCACCCTGCTATGGACACGCAAGCCGAGCGAATTGAAGGACGAGGACTATACCGAGTTCTACCGCAAGCTATACCCCATGTCCGACGAGCCGCTCTTCTGGATACACCTCAACGTAGATTACCCGTTCCACCTCACTGGCATCCTGTACTTCCCCAAGGTAAAGAGCAACATCGAGCTAAACAAGAACAAGATACAGCTTTACAGTAACCAAGTGTATGTGACGGATTCGGTAGAAGGCATCGTGCCCGACTTCC
Organism: Mediterranea sp. (in: CFB group bacteria); assembly: GCA_031261805.1. Taxonomy (GTDB): domain Bacteria; phylum Bacteroidota; class Bacteroidia; order Bacteroidales; family Bacteroidaceae; genus Bacteroides. The sequence continues at coordinate 17,058 of JAISIX010000250.1, read as the reverse complement.
TGACGTTGCTGCATGGTGTCATCGACTCGCCCGACATCCCACTGAACGTATCGCGCTCGTACCTGCAAAGTGACTCGAACGTGAAAAAAATATCGACCTACATCACCAAGAAGGTATCCGACCGCCTGCAGTCCATCTTCAAGACTGATCGCAAGCAGTTTGAAGAGAAGTGGAACGACCTCAAGATATTCATCAACTATGGTATGTTGACGCAAGAGGACTTCTACGACAAGGCCAAAGGCTTCGCCCTTTTCACCGATACGGACAACAAACACTATACCTTCGAGGAGTACCAAACGTTGATAAAGGACAATCAGACGGACAAGGACGGCAACCTCATCTACCTATACGCCAACAACAAGGACGAGCAGTATAGCTACATCGAAGCCGCCACCAATAAGGGTTACAGCGTGTTGTTGATGGACGGTCAGCTGGATATTGCCGTGGTGAGCATGCTGGAGCAGAAGTTCGAGAAGTCGCGCTTCACCCGTGTGGATGGCGATGTCATCGACAAGCTCATCGTGAAGGAAGACCAGAAAGGTGAAGTGCTGGAAAACGCTAAACAAGAGGCAATCACCACTGCCTTCAAGAGTCAGTTGCCCACCATCAACAAGGTAGAATTCCAAGTGGAGACACAAGCCTTGGGCGAGAATGCCGCTCCGGTGATGATTACCCAAAGCGAATACATGCGTCGTATGAAAGAGATGGCCAACATACAAGCCGGCATGAGCTTCTATGGCGAGATGCCCGATATGTTCAATCTCATCCTCAATTCCGACCACAAGCTCATCAAGCAAGTGTTAACGGAGGAAGAGGCCGCTTGCCAAGCTGAAGTAGCACCCATCCAAACCGAGATGGACAGTGTGAACAAACAACGCAATGAGTTGAAGGATAAGCAGAAAGGCAAGAAGGATGAAGAAATACCGACTGCCGAGAAGGATGAGGTAGCCGCCTTGGACAAGAAGTGGGACGAGCTGAAAGGTAAGAAGGAGGCCCTCTTCGCAGGCTATGCCGCCGGCAACAAGGTGGTTCGCCAACTCATTGACCTGGCCCTGCTACAGAACAACATGCTGAAAGGCGAAGCGCTGAACAACTTCGTGAAACGTAGCATTGAACTGATATAATCAAGCCCCCTTTAAACACTTTATATATAAATGTAGGAAGAGCGTCGCCCGACGTATGGAAACATACGGGCGATGCTCTTCTTTTTAGGTAGAAACAGGCGATAGTTCACAAACATTGTTTATCTTTGGCTGTTTATTATTTAGTGTATATATTACCAACGGCTTACAGTTCCCCAATACATGAAGAAGAAGTTTCTCCCCCTGCTGATACTCCTGTTCTGGCTCGCTCTCCTTCCCACCCACGCTCAAAAGGTGGGGCTGGTACTGAGTGGCGGCGGTGCCAAGGGCTTGACGCATATCGGCATCATCCGCGCACTCGAAGAGAATAACATCCCCATCGACTACATCACCGGCACCTCTATGGGGGCCATCGTCGGCTCGCTATATGCCATGGGCTACTCGCCCGACGACATGCTGGAGCTGATTAAGTCCGACGAGTTCAAGCGGTGGTACACCGGTACAGTGGAAGAAAAGTATATCTACCATTTCCGCAAAGACATCCCTACGCCCGAGTTCTTCAATATCCACTTCTCATTCAGGGACTCGCTCAAGAGCTTCAAACCACAGATTATCCCCACCAGCGTGGTGAACCCCATCCAAATGAACATCGTCTTCATGGACCTCTATGCGCGGGGCACGGCTGCTTGCCGGGGTGACTTCGACAAGCTGTTCGTACCATTCCGCTGCGTGGCCTCCGACGTGTATAACAAAAGACAGCTCGTCATGAACCATGGCGACCTCGGCGACGCCGTGCGGGCTTCGATGAGTTTTCCGTTCGTATTCAAGCCCATCGAGATAGACAGCGTGCTGGCTTACGATGGTGGTATCTACAACAACTTTCCCACCGACGTGATGCGCAAAGATTTCCATCCGGATGTCATCATCGGCAGCGTAGTCTCCTCCAATCCCACCAAGCCCGACGAGAAAGACCTCATGAGCCAGATAGAGAACATGGTGATGCAGAAAACAGACTACACTATCCCCGACTCGGTAGGCATCCTCATGCGTTTCAAGTACGATGACATCAGCCTAATGGACTTCGACCGGGTAGACGAGCTGTACAAACGAGGCTACGACCGTACCATCCAACTGATAGATTCCATCAAGATGCGTATCCATCGGCGAATCAGCCCCGAGAACATTCGGTTGCGCCGGATGCTCTATCGTAGTAAGTTGCCCGAGCTACGCTTCCGCCATATCGCCATCGAGGGGGCTAACCCGCGCCAGGAGGCCTACATCAAAAAGGAATTTCACAAGAAGGAAGAAGACGTATTCACCTACGAAGACCTGAAACGCGGATACTTCCGGTTGCTCTCCGATAACATGATTTCGGAAATCATCCCCCATGCCGTCTTCGATCCCGATGACAACACGTACGACCTGCGCCTGAAGGTGAAGTTTGAGGATAACTTCGCCGTACGCCTGGGTGGCAACATCTCCACGGCCAATTACAATCAGATTTATCTCGGCCTTAGCTACCAGGACCTGAACAACTACTCCAAAGAGCTGGTGCTCGACGGACAGGTGGGCAAGGTGTACGATAACCTCCAGCTGATGGGGAAGATAGCCCTGCCTACACGTATCCCTACTTCGCTCCGGCTCATCGGCTCACTCAGCTCCTTCGATTATTTCAGGAGTGGCAAGCTCTTCTCCATTAGCGGTAACTCGCCGGCATTCAACCAGAAGGACGAGCGTTTCGTGAAGCTGCAACTGGCTCTACCGTTCTTCTCCAGCAGACGCATTGAGTTGAGTGTGGGCGGTGCGCAACTGGTGGACAAATACTTTCAGAAGAGCGTTATCGACTTTGAGAACGACCGTTTCGACAAAAGCCAATACCACCTCTGGGGAGCGGCAATGGGTTTCAATGGTAGCACGCTCAATGCCCGCGAACACCCTGTAAGTGGCTATCGGGAAGCATTTGTGATTCAAGGTTTCTTGGAAAACGAGCGTTTCTACTCGGGTGAAGGTGGCTCCGATGCTCACTATAGGCATCGGGACGCATGGCTACAACTCTCTTATATGAAAGAGAAATACCACCGTATGGGCCACCACTGGACGCTGGGCTGGTATGGCAAAGCGCTCTACTCCTTTTCCAAAGACTTCTCGGAGAACTACACCGCCACCATGATGCATGCGGCCGAGTTCTCGCCCACACCCAACAGCATGCTCTCCTACAATGAGGCATTCCGGGCCAACCAGTTCGTGGCGGCCGGCATTCGCCCCATCTATCGCATCAACCAGATGTTTCATGTCCGTGGCGAATTTTACGGTTTTATGCCCATTCGCCCCATCTTGCGGGATGCACAAAATAAGGCTCTTTACGGCAATGTTTTCTCGAAAGTCAATTATCTCGGCGAACTTTCCGTAGTCTGTCAACTTCCCTTTCTCGACATCTCCGTCTACGTAAACCATTATAGCTCACCGAAAAGGGAGTGGAACGCCGGGCTTAGCATCGGTTGGCAACTCTTCAACTATCGCTTTATTGAGTAAATTCGTGATAAAAAAGTCCTCCAGAAGTTTGCAGATTCAGCGAAAACCTCTATCTTTGCACCCGTTAAATAAAAAGGCAATGGCCGCGTAGCTCAACTGAATAGAGTAGCTGACTACGGATCAGCCGGTTACAGGTTTGAATCCTGTCGCGGTCACCACCCAAAGTTAACACGGTCGCGTAGCTCAACTGAATAGAGTAGCTGACTACGGATCAGCCGGTTACAGGTTTGAATCCTGTCGCGATCACCAAAGCGCACTGCGTCTCGAAGAGATGCAGGGCGCTTTTCCTTTATATACCATCGTGCTATGTAAAGTGCTCGGGATGTGCCCTAGAACTCTACCCCTATTCGAAGCATTGCCACCAACGCATTATTCAGATACCGGTCCGTACCTGCGGGATGGATGATATATTGCAGGTCTGGGCTAAGAGAAATCTCCTTAGTCATCTGAAAATGATAAATAGCTTCTATCGCTGTTTCGTGTCCACATGGGTTGTGGCGGAAGCAGGCATGGTTGGCGGCCAGTCCCATAGTATCATCGGGCCGCTTACTGCTGAAGTTCTGAAGGGTGACACCTCCGCCAACGCAAAAAAAATGGTTGTTGTATTGCTTGGGGCTGAATCCTATCTGCGTAAAGAGTGAAAGCTGGCGAGTGACATCTTGGTCGGCGATGAAATAAAAACCGTAGTTGTGGGCCACGTCGTTGAAAGGTGAATGGTAATAGTAGCCCCCCAACTTGTACGACCCGTTTAGCCCTTTCACGAAGCTTTTCATCCAGTCCACCTCGGCAAATGCGAGGTAGCCTTGGTTGCGACTAAGCGACCACTTCACGTTATAGGGGCTTTGATCGAACCCTCCGGGGCAGCCGTCGAAGATCGCTGTCCGCCAGTGCCAAGCGTCTGAAATCTGCCAATGCAGGTTTACTGCCAGTGCAGTGAACGGATAGACTGGTGCCGGTACATTCTCGGAGCATACCGAATGAATGCCAAAATAGCTGTTGTTGAACAAGGCCCCGTTCCGGCTATTGGCATAATCCACGTTGAGGTCTTGCAGGCCGATGGTGAACGAAACGCGTCCCAGCTGCTGCCTATACCATAGCTCGTACAGGAAGGTATGGTTGCCGGCTTCTATATTGGAGGCTCTTTGGAAGTCGCCAATCAGATAGGTCGACGCTTGGCCGCCATGGCTGTTGCCGCCTTTCACATATAGCTCGCCACCTCTCCACCACCCGGCTTTCTGCGTATCGAAACCCATGGATAGATAGGCCAGGCCCATGTAGGTGGCTCCTGTCTTGATGCCTCCCGATAGGTTGGCCACTGCATCGCCGGTGTACGACGCTCCCCACGTGAATGGACTTCCGCTCTCTGGTTGTGCCTCTGCTTTCACTACAAAGATCATACACAGAGCTATCAATAAAACGAGATGTTTCATGTATTGTTCCCCTATGGTTTTGTTTGGGTGCAAAAGTAAGCGAACGCCTCTGTATAAGCAATCGCACAAAGTAGGTATTAAAACCCACATGCATACCTACAAATAAGTACGAGAGGCAAGCTCTATGCAACTATTAAAACGAAAAATAGCTCATTTTGTTCTTTGGGCAGAACAGAAATGAGCTATTCCTTGTGATAATAATCCTCGACGTACCAGAGCGTTGTATCAGCACTTAATATTCAACTCGTTCAGCACTTTGCGAATGGCCTCGAACGTGGTGATGCGCGTGGGCACCAGCGGTAGACGGAGCTTGTTCTCTATCATACCCATAGCGTTGAGCATCGACTTTACGCCGGCGGGGTTTCCGTCTACAAAGAGCAGGTCGAAGAGTTCGGTGAAGCGATGGTGGATGGTAAGCGCATTGGCAAAGTCGCCTTGCAGCGCCAGGCGGGTCATACGGCTGAACTCACGGGGGAAGGCGTTGCCGATGACAGAGATGACACCCACGGCCCCCAGCGTGATGAGCGGAAAGGTGATGCCGTCGTCACCAGAGATGACGTTGAAGTTCTCGGGTTTATTCTTGATGATGTCGTCCATCTGCGAGATGTTGCCCGACGCCTCTTTGATAGCAATCACGTTGGGGAAGTCGCGCGCGATGCGGAGCGTGGTTGCGGCTGTCATATTCACCCCGGTACGTCCCGGCACGTTGTAGAGCACAATGGGGAGGTCGGTGGCATGTGCGATAGCCTTATAGTGTTGGTAAATCCCCTCTTGCGAAGGTTTATTGTAGTAAGGAACTACGGAGAGGACGGCATCCACGCCCGTGTAGTCGTCATTTTTTAGGGTGTCTACCACTGCTCGGGTGTTATTGCCGCCCACTCCCAGCAGGATAGGTACACGTCCATTCACCCGTTCAATGACCATTTTTTTGATAGTTTTCTTTTCTTCTTCAGTGAGAGTAGGTGTCTCGGCCGTGGTTCCCAACACACACAAGAAATCTGCATTATTTTGCAACAGATAGTCTACCATACGCATTAGCGCATCGTAATCTACGCTCTCATCTTCTTTGAAAGGAGTAATCAATGCTACCCCCATTCCTTTCAATTTCGTCGATATCATGAGTTTATTATAATCTCTTAGTTATTCAGCCGCAAAAGTACGAATATTTTTCATATCCTACGATAGAAGTTTCAAAAAATTGTCCTCGTTCATGATGCGTATTCCCAATTTCTGCGCTTTCTCCAGCTTAGCGGGTCCCATATTCTCACCTGCCAGCACAAAGCTGGTTTTGGCCGATAGGCTTCCGGCGTTCTTGCCGCCATGCTTTTCTATCAACTCCTTGTATTCGTCGCGCGAATGCAGCCTGAACACACCACTGATGACGATGGTCTGCCCCGCCAGCTTGTCGGTATGGTCGCTCAGGTCCTCATCTGCGCGCCTGAACTGCAACCCGGCAGCTTTCAGCCGTTCCACCAACTCGTTGTTGGCGGCGTTGCCAAAGTAGGTTAGGATGCTTTGCGCTATCTTCTCACCAATTTCACCAATACTTACCAGTCGCGTAAAGTCAGCTTGGCGCAACTCATCGATATCGACGAATGACTTGGCAAGCTTCTTGGCCACCGTCTCGCCCACAAAGCGGATACCCAAGGCGAAGATGACTCGCTCGAAAGGTACCTCCCTGCTCTGCGCGATGCCGGCTATGATGTTCTCGGCCGACTTCTCGCCCATACGGTCCAAGCCAACGAAGTTGTAGGTGGTGAGGTCGTACAGGTCGGCCACATTGTGGATAAGGCCCAGCTGGTAGAACTGGTCCACCGTCTCGGGTCCCAATCCGTCGATATTCATCGCCCTGCGGCTGATGAAATGCTCTATCTTACCTTTGATTTGCGGGGGACAGGCGGTGTCGTTGGGGCAGTAGTAAGCGGCTTCACCCTCATAGCGTATCAGCTTGCTGCCACACTCGGGGCAAGTGGTGATGAAGCGTACCTTCTCTCCCAGCATAAAGCTGCGTGCCTCCTTGTCCACGCCCGTGATTTTGGGGATAATCTCGCCTCCTTTCTCTACATATACCATGTCGCCGATATGGAGGTCGAGGCCTTCGATTATATCAGCATTGTGGAGTGAGGCACGTTTCACGACAGTGCCCGAGAGCTGTACGGGGTCAAGGTTGGCCACGGGAGTGATGGCTCCTGTCCGTCCCACTTGGTAGGTCACCTTGTTTAGTCGCGTCAGCGCCTGCTCGGCCTGGAACTTGTACGCGATAGCCCAGCGGGGCGACTTGGCCGTGAAACCGAGGTTACGTTGTTGCCGGAGGCTATTTACCTTCAGCACGATGCCGTCGGTGGCTACGGGCAGGCTTTTCCGCTCCGTATCCCAATGGTTGATAAAGGCGAATATCTCCTCCAGCGTCTGATGCTTCTGCATGATTTTAGAGATTTTGAAGCCCCATTGGGCCGCCTCCTGCAAATTCTCATAGTGTCCATCGTGTGGAAGTTCCGCACCCAACAAGTAGTAGAGGTAAGCGTCGAGCTTGCGGGAGGCTACTATGGAGGAGTTCTGGAGCTTCAGCGTGCCCGATGCCGCGTTCCTCGGGTTGGCGAACAGCGGTTCCTCGCGCGCCTCTTTCTCCCGGTTCAGCTCTTCAAACACTGTCCAAGGCATCAATATCTCCCCTCGAATCTCAAAAGAGGGCGGATAGTCGCGCCCCGAAGGTAGCACCAGCGGGATGGAACGGATGGTCTTTACGTTGTCGGTCACGTCGTCACCTTTCTCGCCGTCGCCACGGGTCACTGCACGCACCAGCTTGCCATCCTCATACGTCAGCGAGATAGAGGTGCCGTCGAACTTCATCTCGCAGCACACCTCAAACTCCTCGTTCAGCGCCCGGCGGGTACGTTCGTACCAGTCGGCCACCTCGGCCTCGGAGTAGGTATTTCCCAGCGAGAGCATCGGATACTGGTGCGCCACCTGCTTGAAATTCTTGTTGAGGTCGCTCCCCACACGCATGGTGGGCGAGTTCTCGTCGTAGAACTCCGGATGTGCCTGCTCCAAGTCCTGCAGCTCACGCATCTTGTCGTCAAACTCCTTGTCCGATATCTCGGGGGCATTCTTCACATAATAATTGTAATTGTGGCGGTGAAGCTCGGCGCGCAAAGCTTCTATTCGTTCCTTTATCTCCATATATCTGCTTTTGTTTAGGGCAAAAATACGGGTTTCTCTTTGAATAAGGAGAGCTTTCTCTCCGAATATTTGTACTTTTGCCGAAAAATAGAAGTTATGCGTATAGACATTATAACCGTTTTGCCCGAGATGATTGAGGGCTTTTTCAACTGCTCCATCATGAAACGTGCTCAAAACAAAGGTATTGCCGAGATCCATATCCACAATCTACGCGATTATACTGAGGACAAATACCGTCGGGTGGACGACTATCCCTTTGGTGGTTTCGCCGGCATGGTGATGAAGATAGAGCCGATAGAGCGTTGCATCAACATGCTCAAGGCTGAGCGTGACTACGACGAGGTAATTTTCACCACCCCCGACGGGCAACAGTTCGACCAGCCTATGGCCAACACGCTCTCGCTCACCCAAAACCTCATCATCCTCTGCGGCCACTTCAAGGGCATCGACTACCGTATCCGCGAGCACCTCATCACCAAGGAGGTCAGCATTGGCGACTACGTCCTTACCGGTGGAGAGTTGGCGGCAGCGGTGATGGCCGATGCCATCGTGCGCATCATCCCCGGCGTGATTTCCGACGAACAGTCCGCCCTTTCCGACTCGTTCCAAGACAACCTCCTGGCTGCCCCCGTCTATACCCGCCCGGCCGACTACAATGGGTGGAAGGTGCCCGACATCCTGCTGTCGGGACACGAGGCAAAAATCAAAGAGTGGGAACTTCAACAGTCCATCGAACGCACCAAGAGGCTTCGCCCCGACTTGTTCAAAGAGTAAAAGTAGAAGTAAAATAGACTGTAAACAAAAATACACGCCCTAAGCAAACAGAGATGGCGCAGATTGAAGAAGAATCAATCTGCGCCATCTCTATTAAACACACTGCCAGACAGACAGTCGCATCATTCAGTTATCTTTCGGATGGGATAAGATATATCAGGGAGGTAGTCCAACCGCCGAAGTGTTACATTGCTTTATCTATGATTGCGAATACCTCTTGTTTGTTTCCTATTATACCTCCAGTGCACCAATAATCTCCTTCACAGACTTACACCCATGCCTTTCGAGGTAATTATTCATACCATCGACTACTTGGGTGGTTATCGTCGGATCTATGAAATTTGCTGTACCTATTTGGACAGCCGAAGCCCCGGCAAGCATGAATTCTACCGCATCCTTCCAGTCCATGATACCTCCCAATCCTATGACTGGAATATTTACCGCCTTCGCCACTTGCCAAACCATACGCAGAGCGATGGGTTTCACGGCTGGTCCCGACAATCCGCCAGTCACTGTAGAGAGCACCGGACGCCTGTGTTCCGCATCAATAGCCATTCCCAGCAGGGTGTTGATGAGTGACACACTATCCGCGCCGGCTCCTTCGGCCGCACGAGCTATCTCAGTAATATCGGTCACATTGGGAGATAGCTTTACAATCAATGTTTTCTTGTAGACGGCGCGCACCGCTTTTACCACCTCCGAGGCGCATTGAGGAGATACACCAAAAGACATGCCTCCCTGCTTCACATTGGGACAAGATATGTTCAGCTCTATGGCAGGAATCTTGTCAAGCTCATTAATAATTTCGGCCGTATTCACATATTCATCGATGGTAGACCCCGATACGTTTACAAGTATATTCGTATCTACCCCTTTCAAGCGTGGATAAATGTGCTCAACGAAGTATTTAACCCCCTTATTTTGCAGTCCCACAGCATTTAACATCCCTGAAGGGGTTTCTGCCATCCGTGGATAAGGGTTTCCTTCACGTTTGTGAAGAGTCGTACCTTTTACAATAATACCGCCTATTCGCGCAATGTCAATGAAATCGGCAAACTCTTCGCCGTATCCAAACGTGCCCGAAGCCGTCATCACGGGGTTCTTCATCATTAATTCGCCAATGTTTACGCTTAAATCTGCCATAATAGTTTATTGATATTAAAAACCGGACCATCTTTACAAACGCACAGGTTGCCTTCTGTCGTGTTCTCCACACAGCAAAGGCAAGCGCCTATGCCACAAGCCATTGTATTTTCTAATGACACTTCGCACGCTATCTCGTTACTTTTGGCATAGCGGGCTACGGCCATCATCATCGGCTTGGGTCCACAGGTGTATATCTGCTCAAAATGTACTTTTGTCAGCAGCGAGTGCTGAGTGACATAGCCTTTCTCTCCATGACTGCCATCTTCGGTAGTGGTGTACACCTCTCCATAGCGGGCAAATTCCTCCAGTTGCAATAGGTCTTTATCGCTGCGAGCACCTAAGAGAAAGGTGGGTTTATGCCCTTTCTTGGCCAACTGTTCCCCCAGGTATAGCATCGGTGCCGTGCCCACGCCTCCGCCTATCAGAAGCAGCTTCTCAGAGCGTTTTTCGGGGATGGTATAAGCATTGCCCAATGGCAGTACCGCATTGAGTCTATCGCCTTTCTGAAGCCTTGCTAAGCGTCGGGTTCCGTCACCTACCAGCTGCACGAGCAGCCATAGTTCATTTCGGGTGCGGTCCACAAAGTTAATGGAGATGGGGCGGCGCAGAAACGTGGTGGGCGAATCGTCTACCCGTACCTCGGCAAACTGTCCGGGCAACATATCCGGTAAAGAGGAGGCGGCAGTGAGCTTCAGCAGCACATAGTTGGCATGAAGGCGGAGGTTCTCTACCACTTCCAGGTCTAAAATGTATTTCTTCATATATAGAGGAATAAATGTGTAAGTTGCACGTTTTTGGGTGCAAAGATACATGAATTTGCGCAAAATGTACCACTACGGGCGTTTTACTTAGGCCCGAAGGTCTCGTAGGTATTATCGTCGAAGAAAATTCTTATTTCGGTGATTTTCTTAGCAGGCTTTTCTATATACTTAATTTCCTGTATGACAGTCTCATTATGGCTATTTCGGCCTCCTCTTAACCCCATTTCCTTGCGATTTTCTGCGCCGCCTGTCTCTTTGGACGGATTTACGGGATTCTCGTCGAACAAAGAGGGCTGGTATCCACCTGTTCCGAAAGTGGTAGACGTGCCTGGCTGCTGCTCGTCCTCCATACCACCCTCAGCCAGCATGTTGCCCATACCATAGAGCAGCCACTCCAGGTTGATGTACTTGTACGTCTGGTGTACTTTCATCACGACCTCTAAGCTTGGCTTGTTCCGGTCATTCAGAATATGGGAGAGTGTAGACTGCTGCACTCCGATAGTTTCCGCAAATACACGGGGAGGAACTTTTTCCCTCTCCATAATCATCTTAATGCGATCTTTTATTTCCATACGGCCCTCTTTATAAGATGTGGTTATTCACAAGTGTCTCCTTTCACCAAAATACATGGCTTTGGTTATTCGATACAAAAGTAAATATAAGAATTCACAAAAGCAAATATATATTTGGATTTGTATAAAATATAAATGTGTAATGCGATTCACAATTGGCTTATGAGTACTTCTATACAGGAGATAAGCGCCAAAGATATAGATATGAACCAATAGACAAATATAATTAGATAATAGCCTTATAAATAACTGATTAATAAGCTTATATATTGCGATAAAGAATGCTTTTACAAATGTAACGCCTATATTGAACATGCAATTCATTCATTTGTTCATAATTAGTTCATATATGATTGATAATAAGTTATATAACAAATAAAAGACATACTAAACCATTGGCTTACGCACATTTGTAATCCAATCTGTTTACATATCTGCGAAACGCTTTACGTTCTTAAAAAACTATCCTGATTACATTTGTAACGTAGAATATCACGCTTTAACTATATATTTGTATGAGTGACCTATCACAGGTGTAATGTCAATAAGTTGCATAGGCAAATAGCTCCAGTATATAAATCACTATTTTACTGATGTATCTTCTACTCGGCAGGAGTTTTTTGAGACATCTTTCTCCATAAGCCCAATTCTTGCTCCTAATTCCGACCAAAGTATCAGCTCACTTGTTTTTTTGAATTCTACAAGGCCAATTTTGAGGATAACGTAATGTATTACAGTATTTTATATAGATAAATAGCTCTTCCATTTTACATTGAAATAGAAAATTGGGAGGGTCGAATAGTCCGTCTGACATTCCATATCCCTACCAAGACCCTAAAGTTTCCCACCTACTTTATAGAATCCCGCTACAACCGATACGTAGAACAATACGAATCGCAAACTGCAGCACCGGCAGACTCATACCCTGATAGCAGATAAATAGTAATGTATTTTCGTGTATTAGCACACCTCCTTTTGGCTCGTTTAACGGGCCGATATTTTCGCTTCAGCGAAAAAGTATTTTCGCTGGTACGAAAAAAAGTTTTCGTTGAAGCGAAAATAAATTTTCGCCTAAGCGAAAAAAGTTTTTCGCTGAAAAAAAGTGCGAAAATTTATATATGCTGAAACATAGGCATTTAAGTAAAGCTTAGAAGTGGCATACTCTTGTTTTGTTGAGCAGGTATAGTCTGTGGATGCTATAGCCTGATTGTAGTGCTCTGGCAAAGTTTTTCAGCGACCTTGGGTCTTGCAGGTCTTTTCTAAAATAATGTGACCAACGTGTTTGCCCACCTATTATTTCAGTAAAAGTATCGACTATCATCTTTTGTTGGTTTGACCTATTTCATAGATTCATTTAGCGAAAGGATATGACTTGTTAAAAAGAGTAGCATTCATGCTAAATAGTTGTATATCATTCTTATTTATCCATCATATTATATGTTATACAACACAGCAGCTGAATATATTAATCTATAAATTTGTATTTCTAATAAGTTTCTCTATTTTTGCATAGTGAGAACTAATTCTATAAACCGAGTTAACAAGCTGCTATTATGATACAGAAAGTATTGACATACTACGCGAATGTGCTGGACGAGTATCTCGCCCCTCGCCATAGTCAACCCGAAGGGATGGCCATGGTGGGACTTATAGGAAAAGAAGAGAGATGCCCTAATAAGATAGTGGTATCCTTGGTCAACCTTGAGCGAGAGACGGCCGGTGGGATGGTTGGTCCGGTCAGGCAAGCGGACGGGCATTACATCCATACAGCACCGCCATTGCTGCTCAACCTACACATACTGCTGGCGGCTGTCTACGACGAGAAGCGCTATGCCGAAAGTCTGTCTGTTCTCTCCGACACACTGATGTTCATTCAATCGAACCCACAGCTTACCATAGATGCCACCCACTACACGATGGAGTGGGTACCACTCTCCACGCTGGACCTGCACAACATTTGGACTACGATGGGTGGGCAGTATTATCCGTCCGTAGTTTGCAAATTGCGAAGGATCCTAATCAGTGGCGGCGAGATTCTGTCCAGCGGACATGTCGTGAACGAGCCATCCGTAGCAACAACCCACTAACACATCACATCATGAAGAACAACTACCGCATACTATACACCCTCCGCTTGGAACACGAGTTTTTCGCCGGGAACCTCTGCCGGGCTTTCCAGTGCTACCTCTCGCCCAAGGGGATGGAGCTATGTCATCGCCGAGGGATGCTATTCAAGCAAACGGCCGCCAACGAATGGAAGGTGCTGTACAATGGAGAAGCTCCTCCGTCAGGTTCTGCCGTCGATGTGCTGGTGGTGGAGCTTCATGTGGCAGATGCGTCTTTCATCAATTACACCCAATGGGAGCATTTACAGTTAGAGTCTCCTTATCTATTGGAGCTGCCAGCCTCTACAGCCGATGGCCGATTGGAAGCCGACAAAGCCTTCAAGCCGACTAATACCCGAAAGGGCATACGTTCCCCCTTTGTCATCATCCAGCTTCACCTCACCGACGAAGTCTATCAAGCGGCACAGGCTTCCCCCAAGGAAGATGTGCTCTACTTCCATGCCCCAAGCAAATATTGGGAATACCTGTTTGTGAACAGAGACCACAAACGCTTGCTGACAACCAGCGACTTGCGTTTGGAGGATGGAAATGGCAAGGTGGAGTTTTCGCCCTTCGAGACCGTCAGGAAGTACGACCAGGAGATGCTACGCACCCACTCCATCCGGCCCATCAAGATGCATGAGCGTTACGATACTCTATTAAGCTTAGCGCTTGTCTCTCCAGACTCCCATCGCTCCAAGCAAATTCTCCGCAGCAACGTGAGTCAACCCGTCTGGATGATGCGACATGATGAAGACAACACGGACTACCTTTCGATGCTTTGTTACTTTTGATTATCATAAACGTGTGCTTATTGTATAATATTAAAAACTAATTGCCTATGGCAACAATGAAAACACCTGGCGTTTATATCATCGAGAAGAACGCCTTTCCAAACTCGGTAGTGGAAGCCCCTACTTCCATCCCTGCCTTTATCGGCATCACGGAGAAAGCACAGAATGGTGCGGACTCCCTGGACAATACGCCGTGGAAAATAACCTCCATGACGGAGTATCACAAGTATTTCGGCAGTGCGCCGAAGCCGATGTTTACACTGTCGGTAGGCGACGACATTAAAGATTCACTTTGCGCATTCCCCGACAAGGATGGCAAGCAGTTCTTGATGGCAAAGTCACCTACCGCCCCTCTCTACACCTTATATTATAATATGGTGATGTTCTTTGCCAATGGCGGTGGAACATGCTATATCGTATCGGTGGGGACTTATGGCAACAATGGTGCGCTGGACAAAACGAATGTCCAGAATGCATTGAATGCCTTGACCAAAGAGCAAGAGGTAACAATGGTTGTAGTACCCGAAGCTGTAACGGTTGATGCCGACACTTGTACAGGCATACAGCAATCGGTCATTGCCCATTGCGGACAGATGCAGAACCGGATAGGCATCTTTGACGTATATCCCAAGGAAAAGGTGAAGGAGACTGAGGAGGATAAGGAGCCAATGGTGGAGAAAAAGGTGAAGGAGACTAAGGAGGATAAGGAGCCAACGGTAGAGACAATGGAGCAGCAAATCAACAAGTTCAGGGACGCAATTGGTTCCAACTACCTCTCCTACGGAGCGGCTTACTATCCTTGGCTAAACACCTCCGTGCTGTCCGACAAGGACATAAACAGCAATATCCTTATATGGGACAATACCCTATATAAAGATGGTGCCCCTGAAATCAGTTCCTTTTTCAACAAAGATGCTCCGTTGCCTACCTACTTCAAAGCAGCCTTTGAGCAGGTTCTCAATGAGGAAAAGAAAATCGGGGCAGAAACAAACGCATCTCCAGAGGAGGAGGAAGCTATCCGAGAAAAAGTGGCTGCCTTAAAAGCCGACCTCCACAATGCCCTGATACAGAACTGGCCGGAATATAAGCAACTGGCAGGTAAGGTCAAAGACTCGCTGAACGTACTCCCTCCATCGGCAGCTATGGCAGGCATCTACACCATGGTAGACAATACGCGTGGCGTATGGAAAGCACCGGCCAATGTCTCCATCAACTATGTCAACAGCTTGACGGAAACCATTGACAACAAAGCCCAGGAAGAGTTGAACGTGCCAATGAACGGCAAAGCCATCAATGCCATCCGCTCCTTTGTAGGCGATGGCATCAAGGTGTGGGGAGCGCGTACGTTGGATGGCAACTCACTGGACTGGCGCTATGTCAATGTCCGCCGCACGATGATATACTTGGAAGAGTCCATCAAGAACGCTGCCAAGGCTTATGTGTTCGAGCCGAACACTGCCGGCACTTGGGTGAGCATAAAGGCTATGATTGATAACTTCCTGGTTAGCGTATGGAAGCGAGGTGGACTGGCCGGTGCCGTGCCCGAAGACGCCTTCGAGGTACATATCGGGCTGGGCGACACGATGACCCCCGAAGACATTCTGGAAGGCATCATGCGCATCACAGTCCTGGTAGCCGTGACTCGCCCGGCCGAGTTCATAGAGATTACCTTCCAGCAACAGATGCAGAAGAGCTAAAAGAATGAAAACAAGAAATATAATGGTAACTTTTAAAATCCAATAATATGGCAGACGATGGATCAAGCCAGAGCCAGAGCACACAAGCATGGCCGATGCCCGAGTTTTACTTCTCCGTAAAGCTGGGCGACCAAGGACAAATGTCTTTTAAAGAAGTGTCCGGATTAGACGTAGAGTTCGATGTGATAGAGTATCGTGCCGGCGACAGCCCTGTCTTTACCAAGGTAAAGATGCCGGGGTTGCGCAAGAGCGGCGACGTGACCCTGAAGAAAGGAATCTTCAAGGATGACAAGAAGTTATGGGACTGGTTGAACCAGGTAAAGATGAACACCATCAAGCGGGAGACCGTGACCATCAGCCTGCTCGACGAGACCGGTGGCGTGGTTCATACCTGGACCTTGACCAACGCATGGCCCAAGAAGGTGTCGGCCGAGGGGTTCAAGGCCGACGGCAACAGCGTAGCCATGGAGACGCTGGTGCTGGCACACGAAGGAGTCACCCGCACATAAACCTAAGACGATGGCCGCTACCGATTGGAATCCCGTACTGTTCTATTTCGAGGTGAAATTCGAGATAGAGGGTCAGGAGCATGTAGCACCGTTTCTGGAGGTGAATGGACTGAACCAGAAATTGGTGCTCGAGGAGCAAGCCCAACAAGGGGACAATGTCGTACCGCTACCTACCCAGGTGAAGTTCAACGACATTGTCCTCAAGCGGCCACTCCAGAAGTTGACCGACCCCATCAGCCAATGGGCCAAGGAGTGTTTCGACTTCCCGCTTACCTGCCAAGTCAAGCCGGCCCGACTGCTCATCTCCCTCCTGGACGGGAGCGGGAAAGAGGGAGAGCGGGGAGCGCCATTGGCCACTTGGGAGTGCAATCGCACCATCTTGGTGGAGTGGAGCCTCGATACGCTCAAGGCGGACGAGAGCAAACTCGCCGTCGAGACATTGACATTGAGACCTAACAATTTACAAAGAAAGCAAT
>JAISIX010000247.1 GCA_031261805.1 Mediterranea sp. (in: CFB group bacteria) | reverse complement strand
ATTGGGGGTAAGCTACGGAGAGTTTGGGGATGCGATGTGCCCTATTTCTTCTCCAACTCTTGCAGCGAGTCCATCTTCTTCTTCTCGAGGAACTCGTAGATGCCACAGAGATGCTCGGTGACGCGCTGGTTGCCGAACTCGTAGACCTTGCTCACCAGCCCGTCGAGGAAGTCGCGGTCGTGGGAGACGACGATAAGCGTGCCGTCGAAGTCGCGCAGGGCTTGCTTGAGGATGTCCTTGGTCTTCATGTCGAGGTGGTTGGTAGGCTCGTCGAGGATGAGCAGATTGACGGGTTCGAGCAGCAACTTAATCATAGCCAGGCGGGTACGTTCGCCCCCCGACAGCACTTTCACCTTCTTCATCGACTCCTCCGGGCCGCCAAACATAAAGGCTCCCAGCAGGTCGCGTATCTTGTTGCGTATCTCGCCTTTGGCCACGTCGTCGATGGTCTGGAACACGGTGAGGTTCTCGTCCATCAGCGAGGCTTGGTTTTGGGCGAAGTAACCTATCTGCACGTTGTGGCCCAGCGTGAGGGTCCCGTCGTGCTCCAGCTCGCGCATGATGCACTTCACGAGGGTGGACTTTCCTTCACCGTTCTTGCCCACGAAAGCCACCTTGTCGCCTCGCTCGATGGTGAGCGTGGCGTTTTGAAACACTACATGGTCGCCGTACCGCTTTCCTACCCCCTCCATCGTCACGGGGTAGCTGCCCGAGCGGGGCGAGGGCGGGAACTTCAACCGCAAGGCGGAGGTGTCCTCTTCGTCCACTTCGAGTAGCTCCAGCTTATCAAGCATCTTCACGCGGCTCTGCACCTGCAACGTTTTGGAGTAGGTGCCCTTGAAGCGCTCGATGAACTCCTTGGTCTCGGCGATGAACTTCTGCTGCTCGTCGTATGCTTTCTGTTGCTGCTCGCGCCGTTCCTTGCGCAAGAGCAGGTACTGCGAGTAGTTCACCTTATAGTCGTAGATGCGCCCCATGGTCACCTCGATGGTGCGGGTGGTGATGCTGTCGACGAACTTGCGGTCGTGGCTGATGACGACCACCGCCTTGCCGTTCTGTATAAGGAACTCCTCAAGCCACTGGATGGACTCGATGTCCAAGTGGTTGGTAGGCTCGTCGAGCAGGAGCACGTCGGGCTTCTGCAGGAGCAGCTTGGCCAGTTCGATGCGCATACGCCAGCCCCCGCTGAAGTCGCTGGTGGGGCGGCCGAAGTCCTGGCGCGAGAAGCCCAGTCCGAGTAGCGCCTTCTCCACGTCCTCGGCGTAGTTGGTAGCGTCGATGGCGTAGAACTTCTCGCTTAGGGTCGACACCTCTTCGATGAGCGCCATGTAGCTGTCGCTCTCGTAGTCGGTACGTGTCTCCAGCTCCTTGTTGAGCTGGTCGATGCGAGCCTCCATGCGGTGCAGGTGGGCGAAGGCTTGTGCCGTCTCGTCGAACACGGTGCGCCCGTCTTCCGTCATGAGGTGCTGGGGGAGGTAGGCCACCACGCACTCCTTGGGGGCCGACACCCGGCCACGGGTGGGTTGCCGCACGCCGGCCAGAATCTTGAGGAGCGTGCTCTTGCCGGCACCGTTTTTCCCCATCAGGGCGATGCGGTCTTTTTCATTAATCACGAAAGAAATGTCACTGAACAAAGTGGTGCCGCCAAATTCAACGGCCAGTCCGTCTACCGAAATCATATAGTCCTTTTAAAAATAAGGCGCAAAGGTAGCTAAACTTATGAAACTTTTTTCTAACTTGCGCACCTTAATATGAAAGAAACAGTGAAAGATAGTAATACTACCAAGCCACTGATACTGGTGGCAGAGGATGATGAGAGCAACTTTAAGCTCATCAATGCCATCATAGGCAAGCAGTGCGACGTGGTGTGGGCACGCAACGGACAGGAAGCCGTAAGTTTCTTTTTCTCGGAAGAGACCCCTTCGCCGGTAGCCATCTTGATGGACCTCAAAATGCCTGTGATGAACGGGCTGGACGCTACCCGCCGTATCCGCGAGGTAGACGGTCAAATCCCCATTATCGTACAAACCGCTTATGCCTTCTCTACCGATAAGACAAATGCCTTGGAGGCCGGTGCCACCGAGGTACTGGTGAAACCTATTACCCTATCTGTTCTGCGTAAGGCCCTGAATAAATACCTGCCAGACTTGGAGTGGGTGTATAAAACAGAATAGGCTGATCTCACGACCAGCCTATTCGGCCTTGTCCTCCTAAAAGGTTAGAATTAGGAAGATAACAAGTTGAGGGAGGGGACTGTCGCCCCTCTTTCGAGAGAGAAAAAACGTCTTTGTTGGTTTTTGAAGGCATCACACTGTATTATGTTAATAGTGGATGAAACTGCGACAAAGATAGGCGGATTGGCTGTCGCACGTTCTAATTTTTCCTCTTTTTCCCGTTGGGAAAGGTAAGTTTCATTCC
This sequence comes from Mediterranea sp. (in: CFB group bacteria), assembly GCA_031261805.1. Taxonomy (GTDB): domain Bacteria; phylum Bacteroidota; class Bacteroidia; order Bacteroidales; family Bacteroidaceae; genus Bacteroides. The sequence continues at coordinate 5,570 of JAISIX010000247.1, read as the reverse complement.
TTAGTGTGTTAATCCTGTTACAAAGTTATTACAGGCTTATGGCAGGTATGCCGAGGGGGAGCACCCAAACTCCTCTTTGAAGCAACGGCTGAAGTAGGACGAGGAGCTGAAGCCACACAGGTCGCTTAGCTCGGCCATGCTGATGCCCGGTCGCTCCCGCAGCAGAACGATGGCGTGTTTCAGGCGGTAGTTGAGGATGAACTTCTTGGGTGTCATGCCGGTGAGCGATTTGATTTTGGTGAAGAGCGTGGAGCGCCCCACGCCTATCCCTTCGGAGAGGGAGGCGATGTCGAGCAAGGTATCGTCGATGTGTGTTTCGATGAAGTGCGACACCTTGACCAGCAGCTCCTTGTCCAGCGGGTGGATGCTGGTGAGGTCTATCTCCTCGATAGGTTGGCGGGTGAACTGTTGTCGCACCAGCAGGCGGTTGCGCACCAGGTTGTTGGCCCGGGTCAGCAACAACTCCGCGTTGAAAGGTTTGGTCACGTAGTCGTCGGCCCCTCGGTTCAGCCCCTCGATGTTCTGCTCCAAGCCGTCCAGCGCCGTGAGGAGGATGACGGGGGTGTGGCAAAGCTCCATATTGCTCTTGATGGCTTTGCACATCTCCAGGCCATCCATCTCGGGCATCAGGATGTCGCTAATGACGAGGTCGGGCGTTTGGCGGCGTACCTGCTCCAACCCTTCGAGGCCATTGGTGGCGGTTATCACGGTGTAGTGCGGACTGAAAATCTCTTGTAGCACCTCTCGCAGCTCGTCAGAGTCTTCTACCAGCAGGACGGTATGACGACGTTCCGGTTCCTCTCCGGCTCTTGTGGCCGATGGCATGGAAACCTCTTGTGCCGTTACGCCCTCTTGGCTTTTCCCGATGTTCTCTTGCGGCCCTTCCGCATGGACCTCCTCCATGGTTTCCGGCAGGTGGATGGTAAAGGTACTTCCCTGGCCCACAAAGCTGGTCACGCTGATGCGGCCGTGGTGGCGCTCTACGATGTCCTGCACCATCGACAGCCCGATGCCGGTACGTTGGGTATATTGCGGGGCTTGGTTGCCGCCTTGGTAGAAGCGGTTGAAGATGTTGGGCAGGTCTTCTTCCGAGATGCCCGTGCCACTGTCCTGCACGCTGATGAGTACCTCCCCCTTCGCTATCGTCCCCGACACGCTTATCTCGCCTCCGGCAGGTGTGTACTTGAAGGCGTTGGAGAGCAGGTTGAAGAAGGCACGCTCCATCCAAGTGGCATCAACCTCTACCGGTAACTTGGCTTCGGAGCACCCGAAGGTATAACGCATCTGCTTCTGCGAGGCATACTCTTCGAAGGAGCTGTAGACACCTTTGAGCAACGGCAGGAGGTCGGTACGCTTCAGCACGAAGGGCGTCTTGTCCTGCTCCAGCTTGCGGAAGTCGAGCAACTGCGATACCAAGGCGTGCAGGCGGGAGGCGTTCTGCTTCACTTTCAGCAACTGGCGATGGGTGTACGAGGAGGCCGACGGGCTTTTCAACAGCAACAGGTCGATGTGGCTCATGATGAGGGTGAGCGGCGTGCGAAACTCATGGCTGATGCTGGTGAAGAATTTCAGCTTCTCCTGGTTGGTGCGTTCTATCTGCTGTTTCTCAAAGGTCTCCCGCTCCAGGGAGCAGCGCAGGCGCCGTTTGGACAGGCTGTTGGCCAGCAGGTAGCTCCCGCCGCCACCCAGCAGTACGATGTAGAGGAGCCAGGCCCACAGGGTGTTGTACAAGGGTGGGCGTATCACTATTTGCATGGAGGCCTCGTGGGCCGCTGTGCCTCCCGCCTCCTTTTCCCGCAGACGGAGGGTGTAGTGCCCTGATGGCAGGTTGGTGTAGTGCAGCTCCGGTTGCTCGGTGTCGAACCACCCTTGGTCGAACCCTTCCAGCTTGTATTGGTAGGTACGCTTGGACATGTCGGCGTAATTGCCGGGGCTGGCAAAGTATATCACCAAGTTGTTCTGGTTGTGCTTGAGCTTTAATAGGTTTGTATAGGGGAGCGATTGCGTAAGGATATCACCGGGGTGCACCTGCCGGTTGTTAATCCATAGCTCGGAGAAGAACAAGGGGCGCCCGTTGTCCGCCTGTTGCTCGTACTTGTCTCGGGTGAGGGTGGTGATGCCTGTGTTATCACCCACGTAGATATGCTTCTCGTCGGCATAGAGTCCACAGCCGTTGATGATGTGGCTGGCCGAGGAGGCGGTGAGGACCTTGGTGGTAACGAACTGCTGGGTGGCAGGCTGGTAGCGGGTCAACCCCTTGTCGCCCGTGAAGAGGATGTCGCCATTCTCCAAGGTATAGATGTTGTACCAGTAGTCGCTCTCCAATCCGTTGTTTTGTGCGGTATAGTGGTCCACCGTTCCGGTAGCTTGGTGGTAGAAGTAGATGCCTGCCCCCAGCGTGGCTACGCAGAAACCATCGGGTGTAGCTTGTACACGGGTGATTTTCGGGCGTAGTCCGAAGGTACTGAGGTCTATTTCCTCCTTCTTTTCGGGGTGTTCCAGAGAGAGGATGGTGACACTTTGCCCGTAAGCCAAGTACATCAGCCCGTTGGGCGATATGTCAAAATGTTCGTAATAGTAGCGTGTGTGGAGGCCGTAGGCCGGGTCGTGGATACGCTCTATCCGGTCCGTGGCGGGATGGAGTCGGTAGAGGCCGGTCCGGGAGGAGATGTAGACGGAGCCTTGCCACATCTTCACACAGTACACCACCTCGTTGGGTACGTCCTTTCCGGCCTGCCACAGGGGTAGGTAGTTGCGAAACGTCTTCTTGCGCAGGTCGTAGCGGGCGAGACCCCCCAAGTAGGTGCCTATAAAGAGGTAGTCGTTGTCGGCATCGTAGCAGATGCTCTTGATGTTGTTGTGCGGCAGTCCGCCGGGCGTATTGGCCGTGAGCCGCCGTAGGATGTTCCAGTCCCGGTCCACGCAGCAGATGCCTCCCCCGTCGGTGGAGAACCAAAGGTGGCCTTCCTTGTCTTTCACCATCTCGCCGATGTAGGAGTAGTAGAGGTTGCGGTCGGCGTTCTGTCCGTAGTCGTAGTGCACAAAGCGCTCGTGGGTGGGGTTGAAGTAGTTCACCCCGCCGAAGTAGCTGCCTGCCCAGATGGTACCCTCGGCATCTTTGTAGAGTGAGAAGATGGAAGGGTGTGTCAGTCCACCCACGTATTTGGGTATGCGGATGAGGGTGTAGCGGTGGCTATGGCTGTCGTACTTCCACAACCCGTCGAAAGAGCCAAACCAGATGTCACCGTTGTCGTCTTCCACGATTTCCCTGATTTGATTGGACGAGATGTCGGCCTTCTGTGGTGTGCCACTCGGGTCGGTCACGAAGAGGCCGTTCATGTGAGTGGCTATCCACAGTCGTTTCCGGCTACTCTCGAAGAGGCTATAGATGGCGATGTCCGGCAGCTGGTGGTCAATGAGGCGTCCGGTAGTACGGTCTATCCGATAGAGTCCGTTGTCCGTGCCGATGCAAAAGAGTGAAGGCAGGAGGGTGAGGCAGCGGCTGGAGGCGGTGATGCCTGTCTTCAGCCGGAAGCATGGGGCTTCTTCGCCCACGAGGCTAAAGAGGGAGTCGTGCCTCAGGAAGTAGAGGGTGCCGTTCTCTTCGGCCAGGGCCGAGATGTTGCTGCCTTCGGTGAGTGGGGTGAAACGGTCGGTGCGGAGGTCGTAGCGCAGGAGGTTGGCATCGGCCAGGAAGAAGATGTGCCCTTGCCGGTCGCCACGGATGGCGCTGATGTTGTTGCCTATCCATATCGGCCGGTAGTTCTCGGCGGAGGTGTGCCAGCCCCGGTAGTTCACTACGTTGTTGCCGTCGTAGCGGTTGATGCCTTCTACGGTGCCCAGCCACATCTCTCCCCATTCGTCTTGGTAGATGGACATCACGGAGGGCTGTGTCAGTCCTTCGGCCAGACCTATGTGCTTGAAGTATTCGGCATGGAGGGAGGGTTGCCCAAGGAGGAGCAAGGCAAGGGTGAGGAGTAGGAAGGGGTGTCTATAAAAAGGTAACATGCGATACATTTGCGGCATTAAGTGTGTACTTTCGCCGCAAATATACGCATGTTATTCTAATTATCGAGTGTGTTAAGCTAATAATTCCATCCCGGGGTGCGGGTCAGGTTTGGGTTTCGTTCCACCTCGCTTTGAGGTACAGGCCAGATGTAGAGGTTGTTGGAGGTAGGCCAAGTGTAGGACTGCCAAACCTCTCCCCACACGGTCTGTGTGCCTTTGCCTTGGTTGAACTTGATCTCCTTCCAGGTGTACCAGCGCATCTCGTCGAAGAAGTCGACACCCTCGTTCACAAACTCACGCCGACGTTCGGCACGCACATAGTCGCGGGCGCTGTTTTGGTCGAAAAAGTATCTATCCAAAATCGGCATCTTCACCCGGTCGCGCACCTCTTTCACACAGGCTTTGGCTTCGGGCAGCTTGTCCAGCTCCACGTAGGCTTCGGCTTTCCAGAGTAGCACGTTGGCGTAGCGTATCAGGGGTTCGTCCAGCCCGCCATCCTCACGGCGGGACAGCCCGGCGCCCTCGTACACGAACTTACGGTGGAAGTAGGTGAAATAGTTGCTATCGTCGGTTGCCAAATCTGCTCGTTTCGTAACATCGGGCGTCTTCGATTTAGCTCCCAGCGGCCAGCGAGAATACACGACCATCGGGTTGCCTGCGCCAGCAAAGCTATATCCTCCATTGAATCCGGCATAGGGGGTGATGATATTGGCTTCCAAACGAGGGTCACGGTTCTGATACGCCTTGCGGATACGTATCTCGTTGCCATACGGCATATACTCTTTAGCCGTTTTACCCGCTTTCTCAACAAGCGTCTTCACACTCGAGCGGACGAGTGTCTCAAGCGGCTTCTGGTCACCTTCCTGCTTTACAATTTCGCTGTTAATATCAAGTGTGTCACGCAGGAAGTAGACAGCACGTTCTTTTGGAGTTAGCTTGTCGTAATCGGGGATGATGTCGTCCCAGTTGAAGGGAGAGCCATCCGTATACTCGTACTGGTCGATGCCTGCGGGGGCAGGCGTTTGGTTACCCCATCCGTTGCCGGTGCCCGAGTAGGCGAAGCGGCTGCCCACAAACTTCTGGCTGTTGGTACCGTAGCCTTTGTCGTCGGTATGGCCGATGCTGAATATCATCTCGTTACAGTGTTCGTTCTCCTCGGAGAAGAGTCCTTTGTAATCGCCAAACAGTCCGTAACCGCACTCCTTTACCTTGTCGAAGTCGGCAATGGCCTTGTTCAGCAAATCCGTATTGACCGTCACGTTGACGCTTCCGTCGGTGGTTTCTTTGTACTTGGCGCCTTGGTAGAGGTAAGCCTTTCCGCGCAGGGCGTAAGCCGCACCCTTGGTTACCCGTCCGTTGGGGTCCATGTTGGGCAGGTTGGGGTCATCGATGGCATCTGTCAGGTCGTCGGTGATAAGCTTCCATACGTCCGCTTCGGGCGACTGTCCTTTGTTGCTCTCGTCGACCGATGTTGGCTCGGTATAGATAGGTACTCCCAAGCCTTCGCGGCCAAACAGCTCGTTGAGGCGGAAGTAGAACCAGGCGCGCAGGAACTTCGCCTC
>JAISIX010000223.1 GCA_031261805.1 Mediterranea sp. (in: CFB group bacteria) | reverse complement strand
AGATTAGGGCCAGTGGTTCCAATGCCATTCGGTTTTCTGGCAGATTAGAACCGGTGGTTGTTCTAAAGCCATTTGGTTCGGGATGTTTTGTGCAATCGGGTTCGTTGATAAATTGGAGTTTAGCGGAATATCATGGTGCCTTTTTACTTGCGAAAACTCAGTTCTATTTCATCACGAGGCAATCCTGTGATATCCATATTACTCCCCCAGCTCTTCCCGCAGGAAGTGGGACGTGTATCCTTTCGTGGTGCGGGCTACCTCTTCGGGGGTGCCTGTGGCAAGCAGTTCGCCGCCGCCTTTTCCGCCTTCAGGCCCCATATCAATGATGTAGTCAGCCATCTTGATGACGTCGAGGTTGTGCTCGATGACGATGACCGTGTTGCCCTTGTCCACCAGCTTATTCAGTACGCCAAGCAGCACACGGATGTCCTCGAAGTGCAGGCCGGTGGTAGGTTCGTCGAGGATGTAGAGCGTCTTGCCCGTGTCGCGCTTGGAGAGTTCGGTGGCCAGCTTCACACGTTGGCTCTCGCCGCCGGAGAGGGTGGTGGATGACTGCCCCAACTTGATGTACCCCCACCCCACATCCTGTAGCACCTTTCTCTTATGGAGAATCTGCGGCACGTTCTCAAAGAACTCCACGGCCATGTTGATGGTCATGTCGAGCACGTCGGCGATAGACTTGCCCTTAAAGCGAACCTCCAGCGTCTCGCGGTTGTATCGCTTGCCGTGGCACACCTCGCAGGGCACGTACACGTCGGGCAGGAAGTTCATCTCGATAGTCTTGTAGCCGTTGCCGCTGCAGGCCTCGCAGCGCCCGCCGGACACGTTGAAGGAGAAGCGTCCTGGCTTGTAGCCGCGTATCTTCGCCTCAGGCAGCTCTACAAAGAGGTTGCGGATGTCCGAGAAGACGCCGGTGTAGGTAGCGGGGTTAGAGCGCGGTGTGCGCCCCAGCGGCGACTGGTCGACATTCACCACCTTATCTATATGTTCGACACCCTCAATAGAGCCGTACTCCAAGGGGTCTTGCAGGGAGCGGTAGAAGCGTTGGGAGAGGATGGGTTGCAGGGTCTCGTTGATGAGTGTCGACTTGCCGCTACCCGACACGCCGGTGACACAGATGAGCCGTCCGAGCGGGAACTCCACATCCACATTCTTCAGGTTGTTTCCCCGTGCGCCCCGCAGCCAGAGCGACTTGCCGTTGCCCTCGCGCCGATGGGCGGGCAACTCTATCTTCCGCTCGCCGTTGAGATATTGCGAGGTGAGTGTCTGTGTCTTCAGCATCTGTTGCGGTGTGCCGGCAAACACCACCTCACCGCCCAGCCGTCCGGCGCGCGGCCCCATGTCGATGACGTAGTCGGCCTGGAGCATCATGTCCTTGTCGTGCTCCACCACAATGACGGTGTTGCCCAGGTCGCGCAGCTCCTTGAGGGAATGTATAAGGCGCAGGTTGTCACGCTGGTGCAGGCCGATACTTGGCTCGTCGAGGATGTAGAGCACGTTGACGAGCTGCGAGCCTATCTGCGTGGCCAGGCGGATGCGTTGGCTCTCGCCACCGGAGAGGCTCACGGAGCTACGGTTGAGCGAGAGGTAGTCCAGCCCCACGTCGAGGAGGAACTTCAGGCGGGTGCGTATCTCCTTCAGGATTTCCACGGCAATCTTCCGCTGCTTCTCCGTGAGGAAGGGGTCGACATGCAGGAGCCAGTCGTACAGCTCGTTGATGTCCATGCAGGCCAGCTCGTAGATGTTCTTGTCGTGTATGCGGAAGTGGAGCGCCTCCTTGTTGAGCCGTGCGCCATGACACTCGGGGCATACGGCGGTACGGGCAAACTGTTCCGCCCACTTCTGCGCCGTGGCGGAGGCATCCTTCTCCTGTAACATGCGGATGTACTTCACGATGCCCTCGTACGTCACGAAGTAGTCCGTCGAGGTGCCTACGAGGGAGCTTTTTATCTTCAACCGTTCGTCGGAGCCGTTTAGTATCTCGTCGATGGCTTCGTCGGTCAGCTCCTTCACGGGTGTCTTCAGCGTGGCGTCGTACTTCTCCAGTAAGGCAGCTATCTGCCAAAATATCATAGTGTTCTTGTACTTACCCAGCGGGGCGATGGCACCGTCGTGGATGGACTGCTCGCGGTCGGGGATTACCTTCGACACGTCTATCTGGTTCACCACGCCCAGCCCCTTGCACTTGGGGCAGGCGCCTTGCGGGGAGTTGAAGGAGAAGTTGTGCGGCGCCGGTTCGCGATACGACAGTCCGGTGACGGGGCACATCAAGCGCTTGCTGTAGTGGCGCACCTGTTGCGTCTGCAAGTCCATCACCATCAGCAGGCCGTCGCCTTGCTGCATGGCGTTGGCCACGCTCTGCTTCAGGCGTTTGTCGTCCTTGTCGTTCACCACCAGCTTGTCCACCACCACCTCTACGTCGTGGTTCTTGTAGCGGTCCAGTTTCATGCCGTGCGTCACCTCGCGCACCTCTCCGTCCACCCGCACATAAAGGTATCCTTTGCGGCGCACTTGCTCGAAGAGTTCCTTGTAGTGACCCTTACGGGCACGCACGAGGGGTGCCATGAGATAGATTCCCTTCCCGTGGTAGTCATTCAGGATGAGGTCGATGATCTGTTCCTCGGTGTACTTCACCATCTTCTCGCCCGAGAGGTAGGAGTAGGCCACGCCAGCACGGGCAAAGAGCAGGCGGAGGTAGTCGTATATCTCGGTGGTGGTGCCCACGGTGGAGCGTGGGTTTTTGTTGGTTGTTTTCTGCTCAATGGAGATGACGGGGCTTAGTCCGGTGATTTTGTCTACATCGGGCCGCTCGAGGTTGCCCAAGAAGTTGCGGGCATAAGCCGAAAAGGTCTCGATGTATCGTCGTTGCCCTTCGGCAAAGATGGTGTCGAAGGCCAGCGACGACTTGCCGCTGCCACTCAACCCAGTGATGACCGTCAAACTGTTGCGGGGGATTTCCGCGTCAATATCTTTCAGATTGTGTACGCGCGCGCCGTACACGTTGATGTATCCTGTTTCTTCCTGCATATTCATATCGCTCTTTTCGTAAGCGCCCACAAAATTAATATTTTCTGTCTGAATGGCGTAAGATATACGGCATTATTCGTACCTTTGCTCCGTTTAACAACAGGCGACCCACTCCGTCACCCTTATGTTTTGAAATAGATAACTATACAAGTTGATGAAACTAAGAAAACGAATACTCACCCTCCTGCTTTCGGCGAGCGTGGCGTGCCTCTCCGCATGGGCACAAGAGAACCAATCATACTTCCTGCACACCATCGAGAAAGGGCAGACCCTCTACTCCATCGCTAAGATGTACAGTGTCAGTCAGGACGACATTATCCGCCTGAACCCCGGTAGCGCCGATAAGATACTGGCCGGGCAAACCATCAAGATACCCAAAGGCGAGAAGAGCCAACAAGGCGAAACCTTCCACACCATACAACCTGGAGAGACGCTTTACCGCCTCACCGTCACCTACGGCCTATCGGCCAAGGCCATCACCGAGGCCAACCCCGGCCTTAGCGCCGACAACTTCCGCGCCGGGCAAGTCATCCTCATCCCCAAGGCGAAGGCAACAGAAAAAGAAGACACCACGCCCCAAACCACCACTCCCGCCACGGGCATACCCGCCGCCGTCACCTCCCGCTGCAAGGACATGCACAAGGTGAAGCGCAAAGAGACCGTGTTCAGCGTGAGCCGTGCGTACGGCATCAGCGAACAAGAGCTGATAGCCGCCAACCCCGAGCTGAAGGGGGGGATGAAGAAGGGCGACTTCCTATGCATCCCCTACCCCGCCTCCACAAAGCCCGCCAAGGCCCCGGAGCCGCTCACTCCGCCTACCGACAAAGAACTCTTCAGCAAAAACGCCGAGGCCATACAGGCCTACTCACCCGTCAAGGCCGCCTTGCTCCTCTCCTTCAAGGAAGACAAGCGCATGATAGAGTATTACGAGGGTTTCCTCATGGCCGCCGACAGCCTGAAGCGCACTGGCGTCTCGCTCGACCTCTACGTGTACGACTGTGGCAAGGGCACTGCCTCGCTGGCCAGCGTCCTCAAAAAGCCTGAAATGAAAACGATGAACGTCATCTTCGGCCCCATGCACCAAGAGCAAATCAAGCCCCTATCGGCCTTCGCCAAGGAGAACGGCATACGTCTCGTCGTCCCCTTCTCGCAGAAAGGCGAAGAGGTGTTCAACAACCCCGATATCTACCAAATCAACACCCCACAGTCCTACCTATACTCCGAGGTGTACGACCACTTCCTACGCCAGTTTCCCGACGCGCAGGTTATCTTCATCGAGCCGGCCACGCCCGATGCCGACAAGGCCGACTTCATCAGCGGCCTGAAGCGTGAGCTGAAACGCGCCGGCATCTCCATACGCACCGTGAGCGAGAGTGCAGACAAAGAAGCGCTCGCTGCCGTGCTCAACCCCTCCAAGGCGAATGTATTCGTCCCCACCTCAGGCAGCAACACCATCCTCACCAAGGTACTGCCGCAACTCACCCTACTCGTCAGGGAGCAGCCGGAGGCCAACATCCACCTCTTCGGCTACCCTGAATGGCAGACCTACACGCGCGACTACCTGCAGAACTTCTTCGAGCTGGACACCTATTTCTACTCGTCGTTCTACACCAACACCCTCTTCCCTGCCGCCGTACGCTTCATCAACGCTTACCACAAGTGGTACGGCAAGGACTTGGCCAGCAAATACCCCAACTACGCCATGCTGGGCTTCGACACCAGCTTCTTCCTCCTCAAGGGCCTCGCCACCTACGGCTCCGCGCTTGAGGGCAACCTGCCCAAGATGCGGCTCACCCCCATACAGACAGGCTTCAAGTTCGAACGCGTCAACAACTGGGGTGGCTTCATCAACAAGAAGGTATTCTTCATCCATTTCGGCAAGAACTTCGAGCTGACCAAGCTCGACTTCGAATAACCCCCCTCTACTCACACCACGCACTATGGCAAAAGTAAGACCTTGTATCCTCCTCATCCTCATCGCCCTCTTGAGCGCCAGTACCGGCAAGGCACAAGTAGGCGATGCCCGTCACATCCTCTCCGTGGGCGCAAGCGGCGGCGTCAACCTCAATAGCGCCTCCTTCAGCCCCAGCGTCAAGCAACAGAGCATGATGGGCATCACCGCCGGACTGACGGGCCGCTATATCTCCGAGAAATACTTCGCTATGATATGCGGCGCGCAAGTGGAGCTGAACATCTCGCAGCGGGGATGGAACCAGCTGTTCGAAATCACGTCGACCAACGACGAAGGCATCAGCGTGACGCAGAAAGACCCCAGCAAGAAATACCTGCGCAAGATGACCTACGTCGACATCCCCTTCCTGGCCCACCTCGCCTTCGGCAATGAGCGAGGCCTACAGTTCTTTATCCATGCCGGACCGCAGATAGGATTCCTGCTTAGCGAGACGGAGACCATCTCGGGCATCGACATGAATAAGCTGAACGACACGCAGAAGGCCCTCTACACCACCAAGGCTGACAACAAGTTCGACTACGGTATAGCCGGCGGTGGCGGGCTGGAGTTCAACGCCCGCAAGGTAGGACGTTTCCTCTTGGAAGGACGCTACTACTTCGCCCTCTCCGACTTCTATAGCACCACCAAGAAGGATTACTTCTCACGGGCAGCACATGGTACCATCACCGTGAAGCTTACCTACCTCTTCGACCTAAAGCGCTGAAAAACCGTTTAGCGGAACAAACATTCTGCTTTCTTAAATCCTCCAAGCCATGATTACACCCCGCCTCCCCGCACGTCTTCCTATTTATAAAAAAGCATACGTGATTTTAATCCTACCGGAATGAATAGAATAAAGAATGTACTGTCGGCGGCAAGCGCGCTGCTGATGATAGGAATGACCGGACACGCCCAGCCCGCAACCTTCCCCCTGCAGGTGAAGGACGGTGGGCTGACGTACGTCAGTGACGACCGGGGGAATCGGATACTCGACTTCTCCTACTGTGGCTACCGGATGTCGGAAGAACCGATACCCTCGGTGCCCAATGTCATATTTGTCTCCGCGGGAGCGAACGCCTCCGCCCGTATCCAGCGAGCCATCGACTATGTTGCCTCACTTCGGCCCGACGCTTCGGGGTTTCGAGGTGCCGTGCTGCTGGCCGAAGGACACTTCGCTCTGAAGGAGAACTTACGCCTGCCGGCCGGCGTGGTGCTACGTGGCACGGACCGGACAAAGACCATCCTCGAGAAGGAGGGTGTGGACCGTGGAGCGCTGCTCTACATTGAGGGCACAGGCACGCCGAAACTCTCCGCCTCGCATGAGGTAACCTCGGTCTATCTCCCCGTGAACGAACGCACCATGGAGGTGGCCGATGCCTCCACCTTCCATCCAGGTGATCGGGTGATGGTGACACGCCCCGCCACGGCGGAGTGGATACACTCCATCGGCTGCGACATCTTCGGCGGCGGACTGGGATGGCTGGGCTGGAAGCCCGGCGACAACAATAACGTGTGGGACCGCACCGTAGTAGCTGTAGATGGTACCCGCCTGACGCTCGACGCGCCGCTCACCGTAGCGCTCGACGAGAAACAGGGGCGTTCCACCATCGCCCGCTACAACTGGGAAGGCCGGCTGACCCATGCCGGCGTGGAAAACCTGACGCTCTCCTCAAGCTACGACAAGCAATATCCCAAGGACGAAGACCACTGCTGGACAGGCATCAGCATAGCCAATGCCGAGAACTGCTGGGTGCGGAGGGTCAACTTCGAGCACTTCGCGGGCAGCGCCGTGGTGGTACAACATAGCGGTTCGAAAATAACGGTGGAAGACTGCATCTCGAGCGACCCTGTGTCCGAAATCGGCGGCTTGCGCCGACGTACCTTCCTCACCTTCGGCCAGCTCTGCCTCTTCCAGCGTTGTTACTCCGAACATGGCATCAACGACTTCGCCGCCGGATACAACGCCGCCGGACCAAACGCCTTCGTGCAGTGCGACTCCTACGAGTCGCTCGGCTTCAGCGGCTCCATCGGCTCGTGGGCCTGCGGATTGCTGTTCGACATCGTCAACATAGACGGCAACGACCTCGCCTTCCGAAACCTGAGCCAAGATAAGGATGGCGCAGGGTGGAACACGGGCAACAGCCTCTTTTGGCAATGCACCGCCTCGGAGATAGAATGTTTCAGTCCGGCCCCCGATGCCAAGAACAGGGCGTACGGCTGCTGGGCAGAGTTCTCGGGCGACGGCGATTGGGCAGAGTCCAACAACCACGTGCAGCCACGCAGCTTTTTCTACGCACAGCTGACCGCACGCCTGGGACGCGACTGCTCGGCGCAAGCCCGCATCCTGCCCCGCAGCACCAATGCCACCAGTAGCCCCACGGTAGCGGAGGCAGCCGAGCTGACCAAGGAGTTCTACAAGGGACGCCTCACGCTGGAGCACTGGATAGACGAGGGCACCTTCGCCCCGTCGGTATCTGCCGCGGGAGTGAAGACATTGGCCTCCCTCCCCATGCCACTGATAGCCAAAGCGCTTACCCCCGCACCAGCCGTCACCATCACTGACGGGCGCATCGTACAGGGCGGGCGCTTGCTGGTGGGCAACCACTACGAGACACCTTGGTGGAGCGGCAAGCTCCGCCCCAGCTTCCTGCGCAACGCTAAGTTCGCCCTCACCCGCTTCGTGCCCGACCAAGAGGGGACGGGATTCACCGACCGCATCGACTCCGTTGTGGCTACTATGCGGCGGCAGCACATCCTCGTGTTCGACCAGAACTACGGGTTGTGGTACGACCGTCGACGCGACGACCACGAGCGTGTACGCCGTCGCAATGGCGATGCGTGGGCACCTTTCTACGAACAGCCCTTTGCACGTAGCGGAGAAGGCACGGCTTGGGAAGGGCTGAGCAAGTATGACCTCACACGCCCCAACGCCTGGTACTTCGCCCGTCTGAAGGAATTTGCGGACAAAGGAGCCTCCCACGGATTGCTGCTATTCAACGAGAACTTCTTCCAGCACAACATCCTCGAGGCTGGGGCACACTGGGTGGACTGCCCATGGCGCAGCGTGAACAACATCAACCACACAGGATTCCCCGAACCGGTGAACTTCGCCGGCGACAAGCGCCTCTTCGTAGGTGATATGTTCTACAACCTCGACGACCCCGTACGCAAGGCGCTCTACCGCCAATATATCCGGCAGTGCCTCAACGCCTTCAAGGACAACGAGAACGTTATCCAGCTCACCAGCGCCGAGTTTACCGGTCCGCTGCATTTCGTCCAGTTCTGGCTCGACGTGATAGCCGAATGGGAAACGGAAACCGGCCGGAAAGCCAAGGTAGCGCTAAGCGCCACGAAAGATGTACAGGATGCCATCCTGACCGACCCCAAGCGGGCACCCATTGTCAACATCATCGACATCCGTTACTGGCATTACAAGACCGATGGCATCTTCGCCCCCAAGGGCGGCCAGCATCTGGCACTCCGCCAGCACATGCGAAAGATGAAAGTGGGGAAAACGACCTTCACCGAAGCCTATAAGGCCGTCAACGAATACCGCCGGAAGTACCCCGACAAGGCCGTTACCTTCTACGCCCAAAACTTCCCCGCCTTAGGCTGGGCCGTGCTGATGGCTGGTGGCTCGTGCCCCGTCGTCCCCTGTACCGACAAGGCTTTCCTGCAAGACGCGGCAGCCATGAACATACAACCCGGCGACACGGACAGCTACAAAGCATTGGTAAAATCTGGTATAGGCAGTATCATTTATTCCCAGTCCGGTCAGAGCATACCAGTGCAACTTACTCCTGGAAAATACACGCTGAAGTATATCCAGCCCACCTCGGGCGAGGTGAAGGTACTCCACAAGTCCATCAGCATGCCCTCCGTCAAAGGGAAAGGGAACTACATCTTGGAAACGAAAGACGAAGGAGTGTACTGGTTCCATCGGCAGTAGCGTTTAGTGATTAGTGATTAGCAAGGAGTGATGAGCCGCATCCTCTTCTGGTACTACTCACTAATCACTAAACGTTCCCCCTTCCTCCTCCCCTCCTCCTCCCGTAAAATCTAATAAAATGATGTTATACAGCAGGGTACTTATTATTCCATTCCGCAGACCAGATTTTACCATTCTTTAGGGCTATGTTTGCTTAGTTTTGCAACATCAAAATCAAATTAATGTAACCATGCTATGATGGAACAAACGAAGAAATCGACCGAAGCGTTGCTCACCTCCTTTGTGAGGGGAGACATGACTGCTTTTTCGCAGTTGTACGACCTGCACATCAATCCGTTGCTGAGCTACGGGTTGAAGTTGACGCTCGACAAGGAGCTGTTGAAAGACTGCATCCATGACGTATTCGTAAAGCTCTATAATAAAAGGAACGAATTGGACTTGGCGAAGATAGAGAACCTAAAATCTTACCTCTTCATCTCCTTGCGAAACAAGCTCCTTGACGAAGTGCGCAAGCGTGTCTATATGTCCGACGTAGCGGTGGAGGATGTCAACGCCACCGCCACTGACAACATAGAAGAGGAGTATGTACTGAAGGAACAACATGACAATGAGTTCCTACGGGTGCACTACCTGCTCGACCAACTCTCGCCTCGCCAACGGGAGGCCCTTACGCTCTACTACATCGAGGAGAAGAAATACGAGGATATTTGCGAAATCATGCAGATGAACTATCAGTCGGTACGCAACCTGATGTACCGGGGGTTGACGAAACTGCGCAGCTTAGCAAGTTAAAAAGAGCAAAAACGCTACATACATGAGTACATAGAGGCACATCTCGACGTCTTGATAGTGTAAATACATTAAGAACGTGCTGTATATGTGCTCCATAAATAATAAGGTAAAGGTCTTCTTGATGGATGATGACTTCATCCATTACGTGCTGGGCGAGGCTTCGGACGAAGCGTCCAAGTGGAACTCCTATTTCGTGGCACACCCCGACCAGCGGGAATACGCCCGTGCTGCCAAAGAGATTCTGAAGGCTGCGCCCGATGTGCCAACCAGCTTTTCGGTCACCGAGCGGGAGGAACTCAAGGCAGGCATCATGGATAGTATTAAGGAGGTTTCCGGGAAATAAAGAGCTTTCTGGGTATTTGTTAAGATATACATTTTGTTTGGTGTTAGTTTTTAAAGGGTATTTAAGTACCAAAAGAGAGCTTGTCGCAGTGTTACTGCCGACTTGCCCTCTTTTTCTGTTAAAAAAGTATATTTGTGACTTTTTTAAGAGCGTGTTCCCTACTTTTGCAGAAGTAAACCTATAAGAATGAGAGGAAGAGAATGAAGAGAGAACGTTTTCGGAACTGTTGCTATGTCCTGCTGGGCTGCCTGTTCATAGCCCAGCAAACTTGGGCCAATAATGCGCCGTATGAACATCGGCGCGATTCATTACTACGTGTCATCAGCTTGCAGTCGGGCGAGGAGAAGCTGAAAAGTTACGTGAGGTTGGTGCGCATGGCGTCCCACAACGGAGCAAGTGTTGATGTGCTCCGTTACTATTACGAGCAGGGCTACACGGCGGCGTTGGCGCAAGGCAGCGATTTGTGGACGGATATGGCCGTCGAGTATCTGGTGGCCCTTTACAACCGCTCGCAGTGGGCCGAGGTGCAGCGCGTTGGCGAACCCCTCCTCCAGAAGATGCCTAAGGACTACAAATACTTTCATGCGGCAACCCTTATCATCCTCTCCTATAAAGAAGAGCATACTCGCAAGCAGCAACAAGAGGCCATGGACAAACTATACAGGGAGGCCCAACAGCTCCACTCGGTGGTGGGCATCTGCTGCAGCCTGCGGATGATGACATTGTTCTATTATCAAGACAGGAATTACAACGAGGCCATGAGATGTGTGCGAGAATGCCTGACGTATGCGCTGAAGTCGGGCGATACTATCGACTTCCAAATGTTCGCGTACAACTATCTTTGTGACCTGTTGATAAACCATTCCGAGCATCCGGAACAAGCCGACCCCTTATTTATCCGGTGGGAAAAAGTCTTGAAGACATTTGAGGAGAAGCGGGGCATCGCACCCGATTATCGGTTCAGTCTTTATAGACTAAAGGCAGCTCGGGAAATACAATTAGGACAGTATGATGCCGCATGGAAGTATGTACAGCAATACACCACACTCTTGCCCGCACTCATGGGGCAATACAACTTTTATGTAGATAACGGTCGTGTGGCCGAAGGGCATAGGAAATACAAGGAGGCATTGGCCTCCTTGGACAAGGCTGACAGCATAGCGGACAAATACGGCTCAGATGACGATAAGATAACGGTGCTCTCCTACAAGTTGCACGTCTTGGCAAAAATGGGGAACCGCGACGAGGACGTGTACCACGTCAGCCAGCAGCTCTTAGCCTTGAAAGATTCCATCATACAGGAAGGTAGGGAGGAACAACTCAATGAGTTAAATACACAGTATGGCGTAGAGAAGCTAAGCTACGAAAAGATGCTCGCACACAAACGCTTCATCTTCACCCTTTGTATCTGCGCCCTCTTGGCATTATCGGTAGCTATGCTCATCTATTACAACCGCCGAATGAGTAAAAAAGACCGGATACTGTACGACAGGCTTCATGAATACGACCTAATCGGCAGTAGGCAACATGACCCCGCAGATATTGTCTCGCCAATTCCAAACAACCCACAGCAGCAATTGGTGGACAACCTAAACAAGTACCTCCTCACCGACAAGCATTACTCCACCCTCAGCAATATGGAAGACGAGGAAATGCTCATCGCCTTGCAGACCAACCGTACCTACCTGCGCGACGCGGTGAGGAACGTCACCGGCAAGACGCTCTCCGAGTACGTGCACGACCTGCAGCTGGAAGAGGCGCGCCACCTACTCGACAACCGCCCCGAACTGACCATCGACAGCATCGCCATGGAGTGCGGCTTCAGCTCCCGGACATTCTCCCGCCTTTTCCACAACAAGTTCGACATCAGCCCCTCCCAGTACCGGAAGATGAAAGTGTGATAAGGACAGTCATCGCGCCACACCTGAGAAATCACGTTGCGTGAAATAAAAAAACACGGCCATGAACCGATACAAACACGGCCGTGAACCGATTCGTTCACGGCCGTGTTTGTATCGTACCACTGCCGGAAGATGGAAGTGTGATGAGTACAAAAAGACGGCTTTGCCGTCTTTTTTAGTATAATCACCAAAGCATTCAACTCAATGAGAAAGATAGGACAAACATTGCTGGGCTTGGGGCTGCTACTACTGGCCTCGTGCGCGAGCGACAAAGAATATTATGTGTTCACCTCCTTCCACGAGCCGGCCGACGCAGGACTGAGGTTCCTCTACAGCGTGGACGGCTACCACTGGGATAGCATACCCGGAGTGTGGCTCAAGCCCGAGGTGGGGCAGCAACGCGTGATGCGCGACCCATCGATAGCACGCACGCCCGACGGCACCTTCCACCTCGTGTGGACCAGTAGCTGGAAGGGCGACCGGGGCTTCGGCTACGCCCATAGCAAGGACCTCATCCACTGGTCCGAGGAGCAATTCATCCCCGTGATGAAAGACGAGCCGACAGCCCTCAACGTATGGGCGCCAGAGATATACTACGACGACGAGCGGGACGAGTTCATCGTGGTATGGGCCTCGTGCATCCCCGGCCGTTTTGCCCGGGGCGAGGAGGACGAGAACAACAACCACCGCCTCTACTACATCACCACGAAGGACTTCAAGACCCTCTCGCCCACCCGACTGTTCTACGACCCGGGCTTCAGCTCTATCGACGCCACCATCGTGAAGCGTGCGCCGAAAGACTACGTGCTGGTGTTCAAGGACAACACACGCCCCGAACGCGACATCAAGGTAGCCTTCGCCACCTCGCCTACCGGGCCTTACTCGCCGGCATCGCCGGCCTTCACTCAGGAGTACACCGAAGGACC